>JAZPZT010000025.1:0-49985 GCA_045544815.1 Acutalibacteraceae bacterium
GGCGCTTCTTTAGGACATAATCGCTCCTTGTATATGGGCCTTTTCCAGGCGCCGCACGTAGTAGGGGAGGCACTGAAAACCGCTGTTTACGCTGCTGCACTGTTTACCGAGCTGGGATACCAGGTTTCGCCGACGGTAAACGAAGCAAGAGCAGATATTATTCAAACCATGATGTTGCGTGATCCCGAAACGCTGATTGCATTCTGCCAAGGAATGCAGAAAGGTGCGCCTGTAGGCGCCTACGTTGTGCCTGAACCTTGGGATATGCCAGGCTACACTAGCCAGGTGATCATGGCGGCAGGAGCATTTACTATGGGTGCTTCCATCGAATTATCCGCTGACGCACCGCTGAGAGAGCCATTTGCGGCCTATATGCAGGGCGGCCTTAACTATCACAGTGGTAAAATCGGTGTTTTATTGGCCGCTCAGTCTATGTTAGAGAAAGGCTGTTTCAGCTTATAAGCCTTATTTAGACTACCAATTGAGGGGAATAGGCGATTTTTCTATTCTCATTACTATGTGGAAAAGTTGATAAAACTATACTAAATTAATATTTAATGCAGTTGAGGGGAGGGAAATACGTGAAATCGGCCTATTTAGAGGAATGTCCGGCCATTCTTAAGGAATATCTATTGTATATGGAAACGGTTAAAGGTCGTTCATCCAATACGGTTGACGGTTATTTCATCGATCTGCGCACCTTCTTCCGCTTTTTACTCATTCATCGTGGCATTTGTAAAACCAATCCCGATACCCAACCGGATATTCGTTTGGTAGATTTGGATTTATTGCGCACCGTTACTTTGAATGATTTATTTGAGTTTATGAATTACTCCAAAAGCAAGCGCGAAAACTCCAACGTGACCAGAGCTCGTAAGGTTTCGGCGCTGCGCCAGTTTTTTCATTATTTAACGGAGATTGCTCACAAACTGGATGATAATCCCGCCAAGAATCTAAGTACGCCGAAATTGCCGTCTCGTATGCCCAAACACCTCACTCTCGACCAATCCCTGCAGCTTTTGCAGGTTGCCAGCCAGGGCCGCTACCCTGAGCGTGACTTCTGCATCATCACGTTATTGCTCAATTGCGGGCTGCGCCGCGCTGAGATTGCCGGATTGAATCGAACAGATGTTCGAGATGATAACACGTTACGAGTTATTGGTAAAGGCAATAAAGAACGCATTCTTTATTTGAACGAGGCCTGCCAGCAGGCGTTGGCGGCCTATTTACCGAAGCGTCCTTTGGAGGGTACTAAAGACAAAAAAGCCTTGTTTTACGGTCATACTAAGGATCGTATCAGCCTGCAAGGCATTCATTTCATCGTCAAGGGCTATTTGAAGCAGATTGAAGGCGCTGAGGAGTTCTCCACGCACAAACTGCGCCACACCGCGGCCACGCTGATGTATCAGCAAGGCGGCGTGGATTTGCTGGTGCTCAAGGAGCTGTTGGGTCATAAAAACCTTGGCACAACCGAGATATATACCCATACATCCAGCGAGCAGTTGCGCCGGGCGGCCTCCGCCAGTCCCCTATCCGGCGTCAAGCCGCCAAAACGCAAGAAATCCGATGACAACAACGAAGAAGGGACGGAATGATCTCCGTCCCTTCCCTATTTTTACGCTTTGTTAATTGTTTAACAAGCCTATATTAACCCCAATGAATAGTGATTTTGAAGCCGATTTAGCGGATGCCGACTTTGTTTAGCACGTTCATTGTGTAATCACGCCACGGACTTGGCTGCATGTGCGCCATCACGTCTCTGGGGTCCACATAGTCGCCGTTGCGTACACAGCGGATCAAAAACTCACCAGCGAACAGCTCAAACATTTTGGGATCGGTAAATGCATCCTCAATAGTGGTGTTCATACCGTTGTTGATACCGTCAATCATCAATCGATACACCTGATTATCTCGTCCAATAAGCTCACCGATATGCCCTAAAGCGCTCAGCGCCTCACACATTTGAGCAAACGTCACGTAACGACGATAACCGCCGATGCCTTTGTTTTCGCCGCCCATGAGGATGGCATCCACGGAACAGTGGAGCACCTGCGCCAAATCAGGCAATAGCCCTACGTCCGGTAGGCTTTCGCCACGCTCCCAGTTTGACACCGACTGCGGACTGACACCCAGTTTTTCTGCCAATTCCGCCTGAGTCATCTCATAGTGCTTACGTCCGTCTTGAATAAATTGTCCTATTGCGGATGGATTCAAATTCATACTGATTCTCCTTTCTGTAAAAAGTACAATGCATTGTCCTTGATAACCAGTATACAACGCATTTATCACAGGCGCAATAGCGCGGATATTGACAATTTTCATTTGCAACTCAAGCATCGATTGAGTTGCACCTCCCCTACCCCATCCAAATAAAAAGCAGAACGCCGCCGAGAAATTCTCAGCGGCGTTCCCAACAGGAATGGCATAAGCTATGAAACAAACTATTCTACATAGATACTCAGACAACTGCCATCGGATCCTTGAATCTCCACCAAATTGCCGATTACACCGAATTGAGCCAGACTGAGAATGGATTTTAGATCCAAATCCTGACCTTGAAATGCTTCGGTGAGCACGATGGAGCACGCATCCGAGGAAAGCACCATTGGAATGGAACAACCGTTGATTTTATCACGTTTTACTCCAACCATTAGGTGATTTTTCGCTCAACCAAAGGGCATGAACATATCCTAATTTTTATAGATGATATCCCCTTGACACTCAACATTGCCACCGATCTGCCAACATTCGACATTGCCACCGCAGGTTACGCTACCCATAATACTGCTACCGCACGAAACGTTGTCGCCACAGTTGACGGATCCGTTGATGGCGCCACCACAGGAGACATTGTCACCGCACATAACTGCACCACTGATTTCGCCACCACAGGAAAGACTATTGGCCGCATTGACAGCGCCGTTTATATCGCCTTGACAGGACACGCTACCTTGACATTCTCGAATATCGCCGTTGATTTCGTTACATTTAATCTCGCCGTGGCCAATCACATCTCCGTTAATGCTCGCATCGCAATAAAGGTTTCCAAACACTTCAACTTTGAAATACTGTCGCGTGGTTTCGTTGCACTCTCTCGGAAAACCAATCTCCAAATAAGTATTGGTTTCTTGTGTATTTATGATTTTCTTGCCGATGGTTTGGAATATTCTTATTGTGTTATCATCAGCCCAAGGCAGTTCGGCACAATGATCATAATGGACTTCTTTTTCAACGTTTCTGCCAAATAATTCGTCTATATACACACCAAAGATATCTGCCAACTGCGGAATCAAACTAATATCCGGGCAACACTGTCCCGACTCCCACTTAGACACAGACTGGTTTGTCACGCCTAACGCCTGAGCCAGTTTTTCTTGGGTTAAGCCTTGCCTCTTACGATAAAAACTAATGGTTTCATTCAGCTTCAAAGTATCCATAATTACCCTCCGTTCCGTTTTCTCGTAGCTACAATTTCATTATATTGGGATAATTATCAAAAATCAATAACGCAGATATTGGAATATTCCAACCTTGGGTTGGATTTCAAAAGAGAAAACAAGCCGCTTGCATACCGCAAGCGGCTTTTTCATCAAATCTTCTTATCAAATCTAAGCAACGTTCCCTCTTTTAGCGGCGTGGGATACGGAATCAGCACACACATCATAGGGTGATTCGCACTCTCTAACGGCTGCCTATCGGCGTCATACAACGCCTCGGGCGTGAACGCAAACGGCTTACCGCACGGCTCCAGCACTTCCAGCTCATTTCCGGGGAAAAAGCGGTTGCGCTGGGTGGTGATGAGATAGCCATTCTCCCAGCCGTCTACCACCGCCGCCACCTCGAAAGCACGGATATAACCGCCCTCTTTGAGGTGCTGAGCAGGCATACCAAAATAAAAGCCGGTACCGTAGGGGCGGTGGCTGATTTTATTCATCTCCTCCACAATCCACGGCTCGGGAACGTAATCCTCGGCAAAATCAGAGGCAATATAGCCGTCCACCGCTTTGCGATAGGCATTGGCGGTCACGGCGGTATAGTAGAAAGACTTGGCGCGGCCCTCAATCTTAAAGGAAGCCACACCGGCCTCCGCCAAGGCGGCTACGTGCTCGATCATATTCATATCGTTGGCATTGAAAAGATACGTGCCTTCTTCGGTCTGCTCCAACGTCATAGGCAGATCGGGACGGGTTTCCTCTACAATGCTGTATTTCCAGCGACAGGGCTGGGCGCACTCGCCGTGATTGGCGTCTCGATTGGTCAAGTAGTTGGAGATCACGCACCGACCCGAGAAGGACATACAGATGGCACCGTGGACAAAGGCTTCCAGTTCCAATTCGGGCGGCGCTTTTTGGCGAATCTCGCGGATTTCCTCCAGCGACAACTCACGAGCCAACACCACACGGCTGGCGCCCATGCGGTATAAAGCAGTAGCCGTAGCATGGTTCACCACGCCAAACTGGGTAGATATGTGCAGCGCGCAGTCGGGTGCATATTCCTTCGCCAGTTCCATGGTGCCGATATCGCTGATAATCAGTGCATCTACGCCGATGCGATTGAGAAAAGCGAAATAGTCGGGCAGGACGTCCAAATCCTGATTACGGGGCAAAACGTTGCAAGTTACGTACAGTTTCTTACCCATAGAATGGGTCAATTTTACCGCACGTTCCAATGCCTCGTAGTCAAAATTGGCGCAGGCCATCCGCATACCGAAGGATTGCCCCGATACGTACACCGCATCCGCGCCAAAGCGCAGTGCGGCAATCAGGCGCTCTTCGTCTCCTGCAGGTGACAGCACTTCAGGAATCAAATGTGTCGTACTCATTATACACCTCATACGCAATAAAGGTCGGGGCCGTAGCTCCGACCTTTATTCGATTATCCCAAATCAGTTATTCCGTACTTTTTGATAATTGCCTGATGCTCCTTGAAGGTCTTGGAGAAATAGGTCGTCATCGTCTTATAATCCGTGGCAAAGTAATAGCACTTCTTGATGGTTTCGTCCTCGGAGGGATTGACAGCCGCCAGCAGTGCATCCAAGCCGGGATTGCCGATAGCACCAATGGGGAAACCCTCACGCTTATAAGTGTTATAAGCCTTATGCAGCACATCGGAGTTGAAATGGTCGTTCTCCACCATATCGTTAGCATAATCACGGGTAGAGCAAAGCTCTAAGAACTTAAAGCCGGATTTGGGCGCCAAGCGGTTGTGAAGCACACGAGAAACCTTGTCCATATTCTCACGCGTATCGCCCTCGCCCTGCACCATAGAGGCAAAAATCACCGCCTCGTCAATGGTCCAGCCCATGTCCTCGATTTTCTCCTGCAAAGAAGGCGTTAGTTTGCTCTGGAAATTCTTCAACATCTTATCCACAACGGTCTCGCCCTGACTATCTACGTAAAACTCGTAGGTATCCGGGAACAAATAGCCTTCTAAGCGGTAGACTCGATAGGCGACGTCGGGATTGTCCTCTTCGGTGGGGATCGCACGCACAAAATCGTAGTCGTAATCGCCGTACATTACGGCATCCAAAAACGCCTGCTCGGAGCACACGCCGTTTTGGTCTAAGATGGACGCCATTTCATCCACCGTCAAGCCTTCACGCAGCAACACCGTCACCGTCTCACGGGGTGGTGCAACCTGCAAGGTTTCAATAATCGTGGAGAAACCCATATCGCCCTGCAGTGTAAATGCGCCTACCTGCCATTTGCCGTCCGCCTTGGAAATGCGGGAGTAAATGCGGAAGCACCACTCGTCATTGATCAGGTCTTGCTCCTTCAAAATGGCCGCAATCTGCTTGGTATTGGCACCTTCGGGAATCACAACCTCTTTATCCTCACTAGTACCCATCCAGCCCGTAGCACCAAAGACGAAAGTGCAGATACCCGTAGCCAGCACGCAGGAGACGGCAAAAATAACCAAAGCAAAGATGATTTTGGCAAGACAGCTGGACACAGAACGAGTCGTGTCATCCTGCTCATTCTCATCGTCATCTACGGCTTCTTCCTCTTCCTCGATACGCACGAGAGGAGTTTCCGTGTCGTCATCAACAGGAATCTCATCCGTTTGCATACCCTCAGCGTCAGGAATATCATCCAAATCCAAATCCAGTTGGAAATGACGCACCTGATCACTACGCTTTGCCGCGATCTCGTCAGTAACAGCAGACGCGTCGGGAGCGCCCTTCACATCCTCGTCTGTGGGAAGAATGACTTTCATATCTTCATCCATAGATAAACCTCCTTTTAGCGGACGGTGCGACGCAAATAGGTCTCCGTCACCAGCAATTCCACAGGTCGATCAAATCGGCCGTGGGGCAACGAGCGCTGGACGCACTCGCTGTAACAAATGCCGACCATATTACCTTCAAAACGAGATAAAAATCGGTCGTAATATCCTTTGCCATATCCCAAACGATAGCCACGCCAATCGTAGCTAAAGGCAGGGACGATACACAATCCACCATCGGATTCTTTGTAGAGCCGCTCGGAAATCGGCTGAGGCTCTAATACACCGAACATACCGGGCGATAACTCATCGGTAGAATCAATGTAGTAAAACTCCATATTGCGCGTATCGGGCACGCAACGAGGTACCGCAACACGTTTGCCGTCCGCAAATGCCTGATGAATAATGCGGAATGTGTCTACCTCAATGCTGGTAGATACGTAAATCAGCAACACGTTATTGCGCTGATATTGCCACAAGCGACGTACCTGCGCTGCGATAGCAGCGTCTTTTTGTTCCTTTATTTCCGGCGGCATTGTTTGCCGCAGGCTACGGTATTTTTGACGCAACTCCGATTTAATCGGGCGGATATCGATTACGGACATTGAATGCCTCCACGAATGGCGTCCGACACCTCAGCGGAAACCAAATAGCGAACAAGCGCCAACGCAAAATCCACCGCCACACCGGCACCGGAAGCCGTAATGATATTACCGTCCATAACGACACCTTTACCAAGAATGGCATCCTGCAACTCGGATTCAAATCCGGGATAGCAAGTGGCGTTCTTGCTACGCAGATAACCGCCGTGCCCCAAAATAGAAGGTGCGGCACAGATAGCCGCCAACAGCAATCCACGCTGGGCAGCATAAGAAACGGCACTCTGCACCACGGCAGAAGCCTCTAAATTTGTGGTGCCGGGCATACCACCGGGAAGCACCACACCATCAATAGCAGTCAAATCCAACTCTTCCTCCGTGATGTCAGCACAAACGGCAATGCCGTGGGCGCCCACAGGCATTTTACTGCCCACACCCACGGTCACAACCTCTACGTTGGCACGGCGAAGAATATCCACCGTTGCCAGCGCTTCGATTTCTTCAAATCCATTGGCTAAAAACACAGGAATCAAGAGAAACACTCCTTACTTCAAGCACTCCATGATGCTGTTATGTATCGCCTCGGGAGAAAGGGGCATATCGCCGTCACTGCAAGGTAAGACGATCCAACCCAATTTCTTAGCTGCATATAAGGCCGCACGGCGGCAAGCGTATAAATACGCAACGTCACGCTCGTGAATATCCTTCTTCTCGCACTCACCGCAATAGCGCTTTTCCAGCAATTTCTGCGATACTTCAATTGGCATATCCAAGAAAATTACGCCATCGGGACGAGGCAGGCCCAACAGGTTGTATTCATAGTCTTCCAACCAGGCGAGGAAGGCATCCCATTCCTCTTCGGGACATTTGGTCATCTGATGAATGGCATTGGAAGTAGTATAACGTGCCGCGATAATGGTGGCGCCGTTGGCATAATCTTGCTCCCAGAAACACTTGTAGCTGGCGTAACGGTCTACAGCATAGAAAGAGGAAGCGGCATAGGCATTCACCGCCGCAGGAGAGCCACCCAAATCACCGCCCAAATACATCTTTACCAACGCGGAAGATGGCTGACTGTAATCGGGGAAGCTAATCGTACGATAAAAACCACCCTGACGCTCCATAGCCCGGCTCAACAAATCAAACTGAGTGGATTTTCCGCAGCCGTCCAATCCATCGATAACGAATAACTTACCCACGACTCAAACTCCCTTTTCTAAAATGGCCTTGTAATGCGCACGCATCTCTGCGGCCTTGCCGCAGCTCATCTTGCCCTCAGGACAAGCGCCGTATGCGCAGGGCGGACCCGCATGCTTAAAGAGATGCGGCGCCACTTCGACACACAGCTTATACATCTCTTCAGCCAATTCACGGATCTCCCACTGAGCACGATTGCAGCAGCGATGGCGGAAGAAATTGTGCAGCGAACGAGCATTCATGGTCATCATAATCTTGGTGGAACAAGCATTGGGGAGCACGAAACGAGCATCCTCAATGGCCTGCTTTTCCGCCGCCTTAGCGGCCGCACGCTCGTCCATACCGGCGGCAATATTGGCGGCATAGTGCTTATCCTTCAAAATGGCGGTCAGGCGGTCGTAATGAGCCTGATCCTCCTGCATAGAAAGACGATATTCCTCTGCTGCTTCAGGTATGGCGGCAATCTCGGGCGGAATCACGTACTCAAACTGTTTAGCCATTACGTATCGCTGGCTCTGCACACTGTAAGAAGCCATACGATGACGGGTCAACTGTGCCAGCAAAGAGCGAGAAACACCTTCGATACCGAAAGTGAAACTTGCGTGCTCCGTCGGACTCTCGTGACCGATTTCGGAGAGCATATCTACGAAAGACGCTGTTTTTTCTTCTGTCAAGCCATCCATAACGGTATCTATAGAAGACGCAGAATAACATAGTTTTGCAGAAGCCGCCACCAGTTTTTCCGGCAAAGCGGTATGGGCAATCAATGCAACTTTCATCAATACTCCCCCTTTTACACATCAGTATAACATTTTTCGCAAACGTCTGCAACCATTTTTGAAAAATGGCAGTAAATAATTTATTTTTAACTATTTTGTATTTTTACTTGATTTTTTTAAAAAGAATGATATAATGTTTGGGTAAATGCGTTGATCGAGAGAGTAAGTATCAGTCACTCCGTCCCAGAGAGGGTTGCATCTGCTGTAAGCGACCTACGGATTACGATGCCGAAGTTCACTCGTGAGCGGTCAGGCTGAAGTCACAGTAGGCCCGAACGGTTCGTCCCCGTTACCGGACACAAAAGTGTTTGCTTTTGCAAAAATCAGGGTGGTACCACGGAGCTTGCGTCTTCGTCCCTATGGGACGGGGGCGTTTTATTATTTTGTAACTATGCTACAGAAAGGCGGAATTATATAATGAAAGAACAGATTGCATCTCTGCGCCAAGCGGCGTTGGAGGAGCTGGACACCCTCAACGACCTCAAACAGTTAGAGGATTTCCGTGTCCGCTATATGGGTAAAAAGGGCTCTGTCACAGCTTTGTTGCGTGGCATGGGTGCTCTCTCTGCCGAGGAGCGTCCCATTATGGGTCAGTTGGTCAACCAGCTGCGCCAGGAGCTGGAAGAGGCCGTATCTGCTAAGACCCAAGCCATCCAGGAAGAGCAGCAGAGAAATCGTCTGGCTGCCGAGACGCTGGATATCACCATGCCCGGCAAGAAGGATAAGAAGGGCGGCTTACATCCCCTGAACGTGGTGCTCGACGACATCATCGATATCTTCCAGTCTATGGGATTTGATATTGTGGACGGCCCCGAGGTAGAGACCGACTACTACAACTTCCAGGCGCTGAACGTACCTGCCGACCACCCTGCTCGTGATATGCAGGACACTTTCTATTTGGCTGAGGGTATGCTGCTGCGCACCCAGACGTCTGCGGCGCAGGCGCGTACGATGGAGGAGCGCAAGCCTCCCATCCGTATCATCTGCCCCGGTCGCGTGTATCGTGCCGACGAAGTTGACGCCACCCACTCCCCTGTTTTCCATCAGATTGAAGGCCTTGTTATCGACAAGGGCATCACTATGTGCGACCTAAAGGGCGTGCTGGAGCAGTTTGCTCAGGAGATTTACGGCGAGGAGACCAAGGTGCGTTTCCGCCCCTCCTTCTTCCCCTTCACCGAGCCCAGTGTAGAGGTGGACGTCACCTGCTCCGAGTGTGGCGGCAAGGGTTGCCGCGTGTGTAAGGGCGCAGGCTGGATCGAGATTTTGGGCGCCGGTATGGTACACCCCAACGTGTTGCGTGCCGGCGGCATCGACCCTGACGTATACACCGGTTTTGCCTTCGGTATCGGTTTGGACCGACTGACCACCACTCGCTATAAGATTAGCGATATTCGTTTGCTGTTCGAGAACGACCTGCGTTTCCTCGAGCAGTTCGATAAATAAGGAGGGACACAATTATGTATATTTCTTTGAATTGGCTCAAGTATTATGTGGATATTGATGTCCCCGTGGACGAGCTTTGCGAGAAAATGATTCGCAGTGGATTTGAGGTCGAGGATATTCAGGACCTTTCCAAAACCATGAAAAACGTGGTCGTCGGTGTGGTTACCGCTATGGAGAAGCACCCCGATTCCGACCATCTGTGGATTTGCCAGATTGATATCGGCGCTGAGGAACAGGTACAGATTATTACCGGTGCTCAAAACGTTTTTGTGGGCGCTCACGTGCCTGCCGCTCTGCATAATTCCGACCTGCCCAACGGTATGCACATCACCAAGGGCAAACTCCGCGGCTTGCCCTCTAACGGTATGCTGTGCTCCGGCGAAGAGTTGAATCTGAAGGCAGGCGATTTCCCCAACGCTGACGTGTACGGCATTATGATTCTGGATGAGAAATATCCTGCCGGTATGGATATGCGTGAGGTTCTAAGCCTGAACGATATCATCATCGACTTCAAGATTACGGCTAACCGCCCCGATTGCAACTGCGTGCTGGGTGTGGCTCGTGAAGCTGCTGTCGCTCTTGGTAAAGAGTTCCGCTCCCCTGCCCCTGCCTACGCCGAGGTTGGTGGCGATATCAACGAGCACATTTCCGTGCGTGTAGAGGATTATGACCTCTGTCCTCGCTACATGGGCCGTGTGGTTAAGAATCTGCGTATCAAAGAATCTCCCGATTGGATGAAACGTTGCCTGCGCGCTGCCGGTATGCGTCCCATCAACAACATCGTGGACATCACCAACTTCGTGATGTTAGAGACCGGACATCCTATGCACGCCTTCGACCTGCGTGATATTGCAGGTGCTCAGATTATCGTCCGCCACGCTAAAGACGGCGAGCCTTTCACCGCTTTGGATGACAAGGCACACACCTTGACAGAGGATATGTTGGTCATTGCCGACGCCGAGAACCCTTCCTGTCTGGCCGGCATCATCGGTGGTCTAAACAGTGAAATCAAAGAAGATACCACCGACCTATTCTTCGAATGTGCTAAGTTCCGCCGTGACAGCGTCCGACGCACCGCTCGTGCGCTGGGCGTGCGCACCGAGTCCAGCGCACGTTTTGAGCGTGGTGTGGATATTATTGGCGTGGAATTTGCTATGGAGCGTGCGCTGCAGCTGATTCACGATTTGGACGCCGGTGACATCATTAGCGGTGTCGTCGACTGCAACGATGGTCTGCCTGCTCCCCGTGAGTTGGTCGTGCCTGCTCAGCGTATCAACGATCTGCTTGGCATCGAGGTGCCCTTCGACACCATCGTTTCCATTCTGAATAGTCTGGATATTGTCACCACTATCGACAATGGCGTTCTGACCTGCAAGATTCCTGCACACCGCGACGACGTAGAGGGCTGTGCCGATTTGGCTGAAGAGGTTATGCGTATTTACGGCTGTGAACACATCGTGTCCACTCCCATTCGCGGCGATATCGTCCGTGGTCGCAAACTGCCCGAGCGTATCAAGACTGACAAGGTGAAAAAAGCGCTGATTTCCCAGCAGCTACGCGAGATTGCTACCTACTCCTTCATCAGTGGCAAGGCCATCGACACTCTAAATCTCTCCGACGATGATGCTCGCCGCCAGGCTGTCACGCTACTCAATCCTTTGGGCGAAGAATATTCCACCATGCGCACGCAGTTGGTCACCAGCATGTTGACCGTGCTGTCCACCAACTACAACCGCAAAAATCAGTCTGCTCGCCTGTTTGAGATTAGTAAGCGCTTTGTTCCTAAATCACTGCCCCTCACCGAGCAGCCAATGGAGATTCCCTCTCTGTGCATTGGTATGTACGGCTCCGATGAGGATTTCTTCACCTTGAAGGGTATCGTCGAGTGCTTGCTTGAAACCTTCGGCGTATCTGCTGAATATACTATTTCTACTGAGCCTTATCTGCATCCCGGTCGTCAAGCTGTCGCCGTCTACAATGGCGTGAATCTCGCTACCTTTGGTGAAGTTCACCCCGACGTGGCCGCTACCTACGATATGCCCACCCGTGTGTATATCGCTGAAGTCGACTTGTCCGCTCTGTTTACCATCGAGACACCCAAGACGCTGTATAAAGCCCTGCCTCGTTTCCCTGCTGTGGAGCGTGATCTGGCTCTTCTGTGCGACGCATCTATGCCCGTTGCTTCCATCGAGGCTATCATCCGCAAGGCAGGTGGTAAGATTTTGGAGAGTGTGGACCTGTTCGACGTGTATCAAGGCGCCCAGATTGAGGCCGGCAAGAAGAGCGTGGCTTACAGCCTGAAGTTCCGTGCCGCCGATCGCACCCTCTCTGACGAGGATATCGATCCTGCTCTGAACAAAATTTTTGCAAAACTTAAGGAAAATGATTGCATTCTTCGCTCCTAACCCCTTGTAAAATGCGAAACAATGCGCTATAATAGTTAAAAATCTTAATTTCATTGACGAATGGAGGGCACATTATGCTGGATCGTACTATGACTTTCTCCCTGGGCGATGACAAAGAGCAGGCGATGAAGGTGATTCTCACCACTGTTTACGACGCTCTGCGTGAAAAGGGATATAATCCCATCAATCAGTTGGTTGGTTATCTTTTATCTGAGGATCCCACCTACATCACGACCCATAACAACGCCCGTGCATTGATTCGCAAAGTAGACCGTGACGAGTTGATGCGCGCCCTCGTGAAGTCTTATCTCAATAATTAAGGAGGATATGAGATGGCTGAAACCACCCCTTTTTTGATGTATAAGGGCCGTCCGCTGGTTCGCTCCGGCAACACCCTTTACTACGGCAGTATGGCCGAGAAATACGTCATCGTGATGCAGATTCTCTCCACCAAAGAAGAAAACGGCATGCAAATGGCGGAGAAAATTCAGATTCAGCTGATGCTGACCGATCCTGAGGTGCGTATGAAAGATCGCATCATCAAGAAGAGCGAGAAGATCGGTCTATACAACGCCATGGACATTGGTAGCATTTGGTTGGAGCGCGCTCTGAACGAGAAATAATAATTGCCCAAAATCAGCGCATCCTCCCATTAGCGGCGGATGCGCTGATTCACTTTCCGTGGAGGAAAACTATGAAGCATTCAGATATACAATATCAGCGCCGACGAAAATGGTTCGGTATTCTATCTATCATCGCCTTTGCGATTCTGCTGGTTCTGCTAACACTCTTCTTCACCAAAATTCTACAGCCGTACCTCGGCTCAACGGAGGAACTGCGTTCTTTTTTGGACTCTTACGGATGGAAAGGCTACCTCATTCTAATGGGGCTACAGTGTCTGCAGGTGGTAATTGCGCTGATTCCGGGCGAAATCATCGAGTTAGGCGCCGGATACGCATATGGAGCTGTTCGCGGTACCATCATTTGCTTAGTCGGTATCGCCATATCCTCTGCGCTCATTTTTCTGCTGGTGAAAAAGGTTGGCATTTCGCTGGTGGAAACGTTCATCTCTCGAGAGAAAATTCAGCAGCTGCGCTTTATTAACAGCGAGAAAAAACTCAAACGCAGTGTTTTTCTTTTGTTTTTCATTCCCGGTACACCAAAGGACGTGCTCACCTATTTCGTGGGCCTGACGAATATGACTTTATCCGAGTTTTTGACCATCACACTCATAGCTCGCATTCCCTCAATCCTCTCCTCTACTATCAGCGGTCAAATGTTGGGCGACGAGCACTTTCTCACTGCCGGCATTGTATACGCCGTTACCGGTGCAATTAGCATTATCGGTTATATGGTATACAACAAAATTGTCTCAAAAAAACAGAATAAAACCAATTGAGAGGCGCCGGTAGATTCAGGCGCCTCTTTTGTCACCTACTCTGCCCTATCACATACAATGATAAAGGACAGCCCTAATTTTTGAGAAAGGAGTCAGTAGAATGCATCATCAAAACCGTACTGCTTTTCCCGAGGATACGGCATTGGCTATCGCCTATGTCAAATGGCAGAATCTCGGCAACGTCTATGAGGCTGAAGAAGGATTTGTGCACGGCACCATCTTTCCGGACCTCGACAAGCCATTCTACGGAAGGAGGGCACGCTATGGTATGCAAACACGCCGTTGAGAAACGCATAAGTGCTTATCAGTTCGCACTGTACGATTTGGCACTGTATCTCGATTCCCATCCATGCGACGAAAAGGCTATGCAGTTGCGTGAGGTCTACAAGGCACGGCTGTGTCAGCTCATTGACGAATACGAGCAGCACTATGGTAAATACGTGGTTACCATGGCCGATGTTCAGGATAACTGGAGCGAATGGGTAAAAGACCCGTGGCCGTGGGATGGTATGAAGGGAGACGGTTGTTGTGTGGCAGTATGAGAAACGCTTGCAGTATCCTGTAAACATTAAGAATCCAAACCCGAAGTTGGCTCAAGTCATCATCAGTCAATATGGCGGTCCTGACGGAGAAATCGGTGCCTCTTTACGTTATCTCAGTCAGCGATATAGTATGCCTTATCCTGAATTGAAAGCTATTTTGACGGATATCGGTACTGAAGAACTCGCCCACTTGGAAATGGTTGGTGCCATCGTCCATCAGCTGACCCGTAACCTAACGGAGAAGCAAATTATGGACAGCGGCTTTGCTCCATATTACACCGATCATACGGTGGGCGTATACCCGGTCGCCGCGTCGGGCGCCCCTTTCAGTGCCACTGTATTCCAGTCTAAAGGCGATCCCATCACCGATCTGCACGAGGATTTAGCGGCAGAGCAAAAGGCGCGTACCACCTATGATAATCTCATTCGTTTGGTGGACGACCCTGACGTATTAGAGCCGCTGCGGTTCTTGCGCGAGCGAGAAATCGTCCATTTTCAACGATTCGGAGAAGGTCTGCGATTGGTCGAGGATCGGCTGAACAGCAAAAACTTTTACGCATTCAATCCCGCTTTCGATTAAGAAAGAAACCTCCTGCGACAATAGTCGCAGGAGGTTTTTCCATGTTTTATTTCTCCTTATATCGGATTCCGGACCACAGACCTACGATGACCTGCGCAGGGATACCAATAATAAAGAGCAACCACATATTTATGCCGCCAAAAATCCAAGTAGTGAAATAGGCGCAAAGAAGCGTTGTCCAAATCAAAGCAGAAATGATAGCAAAATTTCTACGCCTAACACCCCAAATAGAATTAAAAATCAGAAGCACAATCAGCGTGGTCGGCACAGCATACATATACACCAACCACAGCTTTCCCTCGTTAGGAAGCGCTACATCCACACCGGTATGCACAAAAGCGGCAATCAGCCATACCAACACGCAGGACATCAAGGTGATGAGAGCATGATTACGACGCTGACGCTTTGTGTATTCACGCTTCGCCTCCGCCTCCAGAGGGTGATCGGGACGAAGTAGATAGTCAACCGATACGTGAAACAAATCTGCCACCGCTTTCAACGTAACGACATCCGGTACAGATTCGCCCCTTTCCCACTTGGAAATGGCTTTGTCGGAGTAATTCAATTTTTCTGCCAGTTCCAATTGCGTTATACCGGCTCTGCGGCGCAGAGCACCAATGTTGCCGGCTATAATCATTTTTAGTTCTTCCATAAGCACCTCGAAATTTGATCTAAACATATTATATCACATGCCCAACTACTTGACAAGCCCCGTTTTTTATTGACTCTACTGGCAGTAGAGTGCTGTTTTTCGTCTCTACCGCTTCAGAACTGCCGGAATAGTCGATAAACAGTTGCGTAGGGTGACCTCTTAACATAATTGGGTTATAATAAAATCAATTCAAAGTTGAAAGGATGCGAAACACATGTCTAACTATGTGCTTAGTTGCTGTTCCGTCGTGGATTTGGAACCGGAGTACATTGCGAAAAGAAATATCTCCTTTGTGCCACTCCACTATTTTGTGAACGGCGTCGAATACGCCGACGATATGGGCGTTAGCATATCCTCTGCCGATTTCTATCAAACGATGAGAGACGGTGCCGAGGTTAGCACCTCTCAGGTTAATGTGGATGAATTTACCCAGTATTTTGAACAGTTTCTTGCGAATGGTCAGGATGTAATCCATATTACTTTGTCCAGTGGACTTTCCGGCACCTTTAATTCAGCACGTATTGCCGCCGAATTACTGGCGGATAAATATCCTCAGCGCAAATTGTATGTGATTGACTCTCTGGCAGCGTCGGCAGGCGGCGGTTTGCTTCTGGATACTATGGCTGATATGCGAGATAACGGTGCTACCATCGACGAGCTGTACGAGTGGACGGAGAACAACAAAAAGCGGATGCACCATTGGTTTACCGCAAGCGACCTTACTTGGTTCGTCAAGGGTGGTCGTGTGACCAAGGCGGCAGGCTGGTTTGGCACTGTCCTGAAAATATGCCCTGTGCTCAATGTGGATTTCATGGGCCGTTTAATTCCTCGCTTTAAAATCCGTGGCAAGAACAATGCGTTGCGCGAGTTGGTTAATCAGATGAAAGAGCATGCCGAAGGCGGCAAAAACTACTCCGGCAAATGCTTTGTTTCCCATTCCTCTTGCTATGACGACGCTCGCACCGTTGCGGATGAAGTGGAAGCTGCCTTCCCTCGTTTAAATGGCAAAGTACAGATTTATAACATCGGTACCACCATCGGCAGTCATTGCGGTCCCGGAACTACCGCTTTGTTCTTCTGGGGCGACGAGCGTACCAATTAATTTACCGAAAAAGCCGAAAATCGTATGATTTTCGGCTTTTTTGCATTTTTATGTAGCATTTTCGAAAAACATATGTTACAATAGTGAAAAATCAAAAGGAGTTGTTGTAAAATGAAGAAGTTTATCAACGAATTCAAAGAATTTATCAATCGCGGAAACGTAGTCGATATGGCAGTTGGCGTTATGATCGGCGCCGCCTTCAAGGCGATCGTCGATTCTGTCGTTAAGGACCTGATTTCTCCCGTTATCGGTATCATCTTCAAGCAGGATTTCTCCGCTCTGAAATGGATACTTGAGCCTGCCGTATATGCCGAAGACGGCATTACCGTGGTCAAGGAGGCTGTCAGCATCAACTACGGTGCTTTCATTATGGCTATCGTCAATTTCCTGATTATCGCCGTTATCCTGTTTCTGATGGTCAAGATGATCAACTCTGTGCGTGAGATGGGCAAGCAGAAAGAGGAAGAAACCCCTGCCGTACCTACCACTAAGGTCTGCCCCTATTGCAAGAGCGAGATTGCCATCGACGCTACCCGTTGCCCCCATTGTACTTCCGAGCAATAATCATGATAAAAGCCGCCGTTTCATTGAAACGGCGGCTTTTTTATTATATGGCGGGAATAAGTAAAATCGTTTTTTCCGTGATATCTTCGCTGCTTAATCCGTTCTCCTCTAAGATACCCTGCGGAGAGGTGTGGCATGCTTGAGCAATATCCCATACCGTCTCCCCTGCCTCTGCATAGTAGAGCAAAGCCGTAGCCTTTGAAGCGGTAAACGGACGTTCCTTGCACAGGTGTAGGTCCGAAATCACCCGACAAGGATACTCACTCTCGTCGGTAACCGAGACATGCAACGTCACAACACACTCCAGTGCATCGTCTGTAGCACGGTATCGCACTGACGTCACCGTCGGTCTCAATTGCGTCAGATTACCAATGCAAATATACTCAATGCTGAAATCCTCTAAGTACTCGAAATAACCAATTTCCCCATCTACATCACAAACAATGGCACCAATCTGAACGCGTCCTTTTAGCATACAATGACCATTTTTTGTTTCGCAGTGATAATCAGCCAACTGAGCGGAAATATCAAGTATTTCTTGCCATTGCCGCACAGGTGCTGATACAGAAATCGAGCATTTTGCTTCCTCAAATCGTTGGCCGTGCAGTGTGTGGCAAATTACATCCTCCCATTTCACCTCAACGGGGCATGCGGTATGATACGCATCGTACAGGAGAGAAACTTCCGACTTCTGGTACACTTGAAGTTGCAGTAATAGCTTAGCGGATACATCCAGGACAGTGTTTTCGCCATCCGGTCCGACACTGCACCGCTCAGAATCCGACAGAATCT
Organism: Acutalibacteraceae bacterium; assembly: GCA_045544815.1. Lineage (GTDB taxonomy): Bacteria > Bacillota > Clostridia > Oscillospirales > Acutalibacteraceae > UBA5905. The sequence goes on from JAZPZT010000025.1 coordinate 18,280, forward strand.
GCACGTTAACGCGATACGGCAATTCCTCTGCCGCATCCGGTGTATCCAAAATTTGGCTAAATGGGATAGTGTAATCCAAACAATGGGTACGACTACCTTCGGTAGAGTCTGTATATAGCTGATGGACATAGAGTAAACCTTTGATAATCGCTTTTCCAGTTAACAGTTTACATTCCTTTATTACCGCACAACATTCACCGCCCAAAAGTCTTTCTGCCGGTGGCAAGGTATGATCAAACTCTAAACTTTCATTCACTGTCATAATTTTTTCACTGATATACCCCGGCACAGTAATGGGGATCGACTCACATCGCGCATACAGGCCCTCAACACCATTGGGTGCGGCCAATTCGGACATTTCGACGCCTTCTACCATCGCTTCGACCAGCACAGAGCCACGCACCTCCAGCCGCCTTGGGCTCACGGCACGACAAGTCAGATATTTGGTAGTTAAGGTAATCTCAACCGCCGCACCATCGGTTTGTGGTAACCCACGAACGGTACAGGAAAACGGCTGCGTAAACTCTAACGTACGCACACAACGACGTTGCTCATCCGCATACACCACGCGGACAACCGTCACACCATCTACCAGAAGCTGGTCTCCGCTCCATTGCCGGTTTTGAAGGTGCGGATAGGCGAAACATTTGAGAACCACCGCTATATCCGGACAGTACTCAGGAAGCACGTATTCTCCGCTTATTGGCGCTTCCTCCGGCTTAGCCCTATCACAACGCGGCAAACGAATTGCGCTTTTCGTTAGCATTTTATCCATACTCTCACTCCTTTTTAATTCATCACAATCTATGATAAATAGAGCGAGAATATGCCAAAAAGCCTGCCGTAGATACGGCAGGCTTTTTTTACATTATTCCAACATAGCGCGGAATTCATCTTCGCTTATAATAGTAATACCTAATTGCTGCGCCTTGACCAATTTGCTACCCGCATCCTCACCGGCAAGCACATAGTGCGTTTTCTTTGAGACGCTACCGGAGGTCTTACCACCATATTGCTCAATCAGCGCCGAAGCCTCATTGCGAGTCAACGTCGGCAAAGTACCCGTAAGCACAAAGGTTTTACCTTCAAAACGGTTATCTTTTCGGGCATTCTGCGCCTGCATATTGACGCCGGCCAATCTCAGTCGCTCAACCAACTCGCGAGAAGGCACCAACGCAAAGAAGGCAACCACGCTCTTCGCCATAACGGCACCAAAGCCGTCAATAGAAAGCACTTCTTCTTCGGTCGCTGTGAGGATAGCATCCATAGTGCCGAAGCGCTGAGCCAGCAATTTTGCCGCCTTTTCGCCAATGTGGCGAATGCCAAGACCGTAAATCACACGGTACAAATCGTTACTTTTAGACTTTTCCAAAGCCGCCAGCAAATTTTCAGCAGACTTCTCACCCATACGGTCCAAGTCAGCAATGTCGTCATTGGTCAGTGCATACAAATCGTAGGCATGAGCTACACGCTTTTCGCGCACCAGTAATTCGAGTACGGCAGGGCCCAATCCGTCAATGTCCATGGCGTCTTTGGAGGTAAAATGGATGAGATGGCGCAACCGCTGTGCAGGGCAGTCAGGATTTACACAACGCAAATCCGCCTCACCTTCCTCTCGGATGACAGGCATACCACAAGAAGGACACTCTGTGGGCAATTTGTAAACAGGCGATCCACAATGAGAGGCAACACGCACTACCTCAGGGATGATATCACCGGCTTTACGCATAACCACGGTATCGCCAATGGCCAACTGTTTTTCGTCAATGAAGTTCTGATTGTGCAGCGTTGCTCTTGTTACGGTTGTACCAGCCAGCGAAACGGCATCAAACACACCGGTTGGCGTTAAGACACCGGTGCGCCCCACGTTGACCTCTACGTCACGCAAGACGGTCTCCTTTTCTTCAGGCGGATACTTGTACGCTACTGCCCATTTCGGGTATTTTGCGGTTGCGCCGAGAGTTTCTCTATCTGTAAAGCTATCAACCTTTACAACCGATCCATCGATATCAAAGGGTAGTTCTGCGCGCTTTTCACCAATTTGACGGATGAAATCCAGTACCTCCTCCACCGAATCGGTCACGCAGTAAAAAGGTACAATGGGAACCCCCAAATTCTTAATGCGCTCCAAAGATTCAGCATGGGAGGACATCTCTTCTCCCTCGATCAACTGTACATTAAACGCAAACAGCGACAAATTGCGCTGTGCAACCACAGAGGAGTCCTTCTGCCGCAGAGTGCCTGCGGCAGAATTGCGAGGATTCTTAAAGGTCTTTTCTCCCATTTCCTCTTGATAGCGCACCAAGGCGGCAAAGCTAGCCCGAGGCATATACACTTCGCCACGTACAATCAAGCGGGGCACTGCATCACTCAAAATTTGCGGAATATCCGCAATCTGCTTAAGATTTTCCGATACATCCTCCCCTACCGATCCGTCACCTCGGGTAGCACCGCGATAAAACCGTCCGTTGCGGTATTCGATAGCTATTGAAAGGCCGTCAATCTTCGGTTCTACGACATAACGCGGTTTTTCAACCGTCTCGCGGACGCGGCGGTCAAAATCTAGGATTTCATCAAAGGAGAAAACGTCCTGCAGGCTCCCAAGAGGAACCTCATGGACCACTTCTTCAAACAAATGTGAAACTTTTCCATGCACGCGCTGTGTATAGGAATCCGGCGTAATTAAGTGAGGATATTGCTCCTCCAATATGCGTAGTTCCCGCGTCAACGCGTCAAATTCGTCGTCTTCAATTTCAGGGGCATCCTCGTCATAATAGCGAGCGCTATGATAGTCGATCATCTTACGCAATGCAAGAATGCGCTCAGCAGCTTGTTGCTCCGTCATAGAATTCACCTTCTTTGAAATCGAATTATCTAAAGTATGCTCATTGAATGGTGCCGTAGTCAAAAATCTGTCCTAATAAAGATTGATCATCGCCATATACCTCGGTAAGATTATCCGGCACCTCACCCAAAATAATGGCCTCTGCCATAGGATAATTGACGTTGGCGCGCACCGTAGTACAGCCAGTGGGAGACACCACTGTGAGCGCGATCTCCAGATGAATCGCCACACAGTAGGCGCTTTGATTGATTCCCTCAGACCTAAGCGATGAGGCTACATCAGAGATAACCGTGGCAGTAAAGCCAATGGGGAAAGAAACAGGCGGTCCCCAACCGCTAATCCAATTACAGCCTGCCAGTGTGCCAAGCGGTAGAGAAACAGGCAAAGACGTGACCGCCTCTAAAGCAGTAATCACTCGCTCCGTCATAGCCGTACGCACCACATTCACAGTGGTGGCTTTCGTGCGAATAGACGAGACCTTTTGCTGACCATCATAGGTGACGGTAATAACATCAGCGCACTCCGACTCGTATTCCGTCAGTACATCCGTTGCGGTCTGATTGGCGATTTTCGTCGCCATCCACACCGCCTGACTTTCGGCAAACGTCTGCATAACGGATCGACAGCGAAAAAAAGTAAATCCAAGCAAACTAATCACGCAGAGCACAACTGCATACACAGCCCTAATACGGGCAACTGTCCGCCGACTCCGACGGAATCGGCGGACAAGCATCCTTTTCATTCCACATCACCTCATTCCATCATACGGAAGAGGCTTGTGCAATGTGTTATTCTACTGTAGAATCCGCCGTTTCAGGTACAGCCGCAGGCACGATTTCTACCAATTTTTTACGGACCTCGACACCCTCGTATTTTAGTTTAAATTGCACCCGCCCCGAATACTTCACATTGGTGCAACGACAGGAAAACTCAGCGCAAAATGCGCGATTTCGAAAACGCCACGTGCCTTTTCTCTTCATATTCTTGCCGCAATGAGGGCAATCGAAAGAAAGCTCACTGCGTTTTACCAGCGGATCATCCAAATCCTTGATAATGACGGTTTTGAATGTTAAGCGGGGATAGAACTCATCGTCTACAGGCATAATCGACGCCGCAAAACTATCCGCTTCATACAGTTTCTGCAGAATGGTAGCCGTCAGCTTACTATCGTCCAGTGCACGGTGCAGAGACATATTGTCCTCTGGAATTTCCAGCATCTCGCCTGCCTTAGCCAAACCCAATTGCTGCGAGGTTTCCACGCCCATACGCTGCTGTGCATACACCTGAAAGTCCATATAATAGTGCAGAAAAGGAATCTCCCGACGGCCGGTGAAATAACGGCAATTCTCCATCAGCACCAATAAGTCCGTGGTACTCCATGTCAAGATGGCGGCCGGCTCATTACCAATCCAGCGTGTTAATCGGCGCATCATCGCCGTAAAAGTAGTGCCGTCCTCCAGTTCTTCCGCCGTGATGTTGGTCAAGTCGGTCACGATGGTAGACAGCTTTTTGCTTACAACGGGCTTGATGGTTGCGTGGAAGGTATCTACCACACGCATTTGCTCATCCACACGCACGGCACCTACCTCAATGATTTCATTGAAGTAGCCGTGCGCTTTTTTGGAGTAGCTGCCATTCCACTCTAAATCAATAACAATGTACTGCATAGCACGTTACACCATGCCGCCGAGCGTGGCGCCACCAATCAGGTGGATGTGCAGATGATGGACGGTCTGACCTGCCTGAGCACCGTTATTGGACACCACACGGTAATCGGTGATACCCAACTCTTTAGCCACCTGAGGAATCACAGTGAAAATATGCGCCACCACAGCGGCATTATCGGCAGTGATCTCACGTACACCTGCGATGTGTGCCTTAGGGATGAAAAGCACGTGCACAGGTGCAACGGGAGCGATGTCGCGGAAGGCCAAAATCTGATCGTCCTCGTACACTTTAGAAGAGGGAATCTCCCCTGCCACAATTTTACAGAATAAGCAATCCATGGTTATGTTTCCTCTCACTCTTTAATCATAGAGGCGACGGTGTCCGCCACAGCAGCAACCACGTCGTCAGCCTTAGACACATCCTTACCGCCGGCCATAGCAGAGTCGGGGCGACCGCCGCCCTTGCCATCGCAAACGGCAGAAATGGTTTTGACGATGTTACCGGCGTGAATACCCTTTACCACAGCATCTGCGGTAGCAACAGCCAAAATGTTAACCTTATCCTCGGTGGTGGTAACCAACACCACGACACCCTGACCAATCTTATCACGCAACTGATCACCCAATTCGCGTAAGCCGGCGGCATCCAAACCGGGCACACGAGTAGCCAGTACACGCACGCCCTTAATTTCCTGAATCTGACCCATAACGTCGCCCAGAGCACTCTGTGCCAGCTTGTTCTTCAAACTCTCGTTCTCGGCGGTCAGGGTCTTAACCTGAGCGGTCAGCGCCGCAATACGGTCCTCGATCTCACTGTCCTTCGCCTTCAACAGAGAAGCGATAACACTCATGCGGCTCTCCAGCTCAGCGTAATAAGCCAGTACATTATCACCGGTGATGGCTTCGATACGGCGCACGCCGGCGGCGATACCGCTCTCGCTGAGGATCTTGAAGGTAGTGATGACGCCGGTGTGAGAAACGTGAGTACCACCGCACAACTCTTTAGAGAAGTCGCCCATGGTAACCACACGGACGGTATCGCCGTACTTCTCGCCGAACAGAGCCATAGCACCGGACTTCTTCGCCTCTTCCACGGTCATCTCGGCGGTAATCACAGCTAAGTCGGCAGCAATCTGCTCATTGACCAAAGCCTCTACCTTCGCAATTTCCTCGGCACTCATGGCCTGGAAATGAGCGAAGTCAAAGCGCAAACGGGTGGGAGTCACCAAAGAGCCCTTCTGCTCTACGTGGTCACCCAGCACGGTGCGCAGAGCCTTCTGCAGCAAGTGGGTAGCGGAGTGATTCTTACAAGTCTGCTGACGAGAAGTGCTCTCCACTATCAACTCCACAGAATCGCCGACGGACAGCATACCCTCGATGACCTTGCCTATGTGACCTACCTTGCCGCCACGCAGCTTGATGGTCTCAGACACGGCAAACTTGCCGTTAGGGCCGACGATGATACCACTGTCGCCCTCCTGACCACCCATAGTAGCGTAGAAGGGAGTCTCACCAACAAACAACGTACCACACTGCCCCTCGCTCAGAACGTCGCACAGCTCGGTCTCACCTGCCAGAACAGTCACGGCAGAGGTAGCGGTCAGGCTGTCGTAGCCAACGAAAGCGGTGGTGACGGAGGCGTCAATCAAATCGTACACAGTCGCATCAGCACCCATGTAGTTGGTAACCTCGCGAGAAGAACGAGCGCGGGTGCGCTGCTCCTCCATCTCAGCCTTAAAGCCCTCCTCATCGATGGTGTAGCCTTTCTCGGTGAGAATCTCACGAGTCAGGTCAACAGGGAAACCATAAGTATCGTACAGCTTAAACACAGAGGCTCCGTCCAACTGAGTCTTCCCCTCGGCTTTCATAGCCTCCTCCATCTCACTCAAGATACGCAAACCCTGGTCAATGGTCTTATTAAACTGATTCTCTTCGTTGGACAGCACTTTGAAGATAAACTCCTTCTTCTCATCCAACTCGGGATAGCCGTCCTTAGAGCCCTCGATAACGGTACGGCTGAGCTCAGCCAAGAACAGGCCATCAATGCCCAGCAAACGGCCGTGACGAGCCGCGCGGCGAATGAGACGGCGCAACACATAACCGCGCCCCTCGTTGGTAGGCATGATACCGTCAGAAATCATAAAGGTGGCAGAACGGATGTGGTCGGTAATTAGACGGATAGACACATCGTTCTGATAGTCCTCTTTGTAGGTTTTATGGGCCAAATCGCACACGTGCTGACGCAGTGCGTGCAAGGTATCTACGTCGAAAATGGAGTCGACGTCCTGTACCACAACGGCCAAACGCTCCAAGCCCATACCGGTGTCGATGTTCTTCTTCTCCAACGTGGTATAGTTGCCGGCACCATCGTTCTCGAACTGGGTGAAAACGTTATTCCACACCTCGATGTAGCGATCACACTCGCAACCGACCTTACAATCGGGGCTGCCGCAGCCGTACTTCTCGCCACGGTCATAGTAAATCTCAGAGCAGGGTCCGCAGGGGCCTGCGCCATGCTCCCAGAAGTTGTCCGCCTTACCAAAACGGAAAATACGGTCGGCCGGAATGCCGATTTCCTTATTCCAAATGTCGAAAGCCTCGTCATCTTCTACGTAAACAGAGGGATACAGGCGCTGAGGGTCCAGACCGACAACCTCGGTCAGGAACTCCCAAGACCAAGCGATCGCCTCGTGCTTAAAGTAATCGCCAAAAGAGAAGTTGCCCAACATCTCGAAGAAGGTGCCGTGACGAGCGGTCTTGCCCACATTCTCAATGTCACCGGTACGGATGCACTTCTGGCAAGTAGTGACGCGAGAGCGAGGAGGAACCTCAGCGCCGGTAAAATAGGGCTTTAGGGGAGTCATGCCAGCGTTAATCAGCAGCAAGCTCTTATCGTTGTGGGGCACCAGCGAGAAACTGGGCAGACGCAAGTGTCCTTTGCTCTCAAAGAAAGACAGATACATCTCACGCAGTTCGTTGACACCATACTTTTTCAGTTCTTTTGCCATATTCATTCTTTCCTTTCTTGTGGGTGGGAATAAAAAATCTCCGCCCCAAACATGGGACGGAGATTCCGTGGTACCACCCAAATTGCACGGCGCACCGCCGTGCCACTCTATGACCTCTAACGCAGGTCGGACGCCATCGCTTATTTCACGAGGTGCTCGAGAGCGGCGCGTAAACCCTCAAAACGGCGCATCCTCACAGCACGGCAAAGCCGTAGATGCACTCTCTGAGCGTGAGCGTGTTTACTGATTCTCCGTCAACGCATTTGACCTAATAATTATAATAAAATATGACGGTTTTGTCAAGAATTTTCACATATTTCAGCATAAAAAACAGCCGCCGAAATTCGGCGGCTGTTTTTTGCCCTTATGACCGCTTCTTCATTTTCAACAGGATTGAAAACGCAGATTTCCGTGGGCAGGATATTCAGTCTGTTGTCTCTGCATAGCGCACATCGCGTGCAATGGCGGCGACCGGGTCGATCGGAACGCCGTCTACCAGCATTTCCAAATGCAAATGTGCACTTTGGGCGCACTCGCAGGGAATGGTCTGTAGATCGCCGATGGCCTCACCCGCCTCGACGGTGTCACCCACGCGTAACGTTGCTTTTACGCCACAATAACGTGTCACAACTCCTACTCCGTGGTCAACCTCAATGACACCACCCCATAAAGGATCGTTGGTGATAGAAGTAACCGTACCTCTTGCGACCGCCTTCACGGTCTGTCCTTCCTCCCCTGCAAAATCAGCACCTAAATGGAGACGCCAATCCTTCATCGTCTCACAATAGATGGGTGCCTCTGCCGAATAAGGCTTTTGCACCGTATTTGTTAGCGGGAGAAGATACAAGTAAGGCGCTTCTTCCTCAGCGGTTGTAGCGCTCGTAGTCATAGTGGTCGTGATATTTTTTGTTGTATGTGTCGTTGTACGCGTATCTTTCTCTCCCGTTACAATCTGTTCCACTTGTTGCTGGGCGTTTTGCGGCTTTTTCGTATCCTCTTTCGTCAGCTGTTTGGTAAAGCCGGCAATCACCACAGCGCCTACCGCCAACAGACTGATTACCAACGCCAAATAGACACCGTTACGCCGTAGAAAACTCGTCAATCGGCTGCTATCGCCGTGTCGTTGATTCATGTCCATACCTCCCTTTTCAATGTCAGTATGGACGTATTGCAGCGTAATATACGCTGTCTCTTATCTGCTTTTACTATATATATAGTGGAAAATTTGTCATATTTTACTCTTGATGTTAAATATGTAATGTGCTACTATAATTCTGTATCAATATGAAAGGAGGATGGTTATGGACCTGGGTTTTCCGTTACTTGTGAATATTAAGGGCAATAATTGCACCGTCTTTGGTGGAAACAGCAGAGCTCTGCGTCGTGTCAAAGAACTGCTCCGTTTTGGTGCCAAGGTCACTGTCATCGCTCCTGTCCTATGCTCCGAATTGGCGGAAATGAGTGACATCGGCATCATCCGCCATATCCCTCGCAAGTACTTCCGCGGCGATTGCAGCAATTCTCAACTGTGCGTTGCTGCTACCGAAAATGACGGCCTGAACATCGCCATCTCCACGGAATGCAAAAATAAGAGCATTCCCGTCAATGTGATTTCTCCTGCCGGTTACGGCACCTTTACCTTCCCCAGAACGGTGCTGACGGACGATGTGGTTATCTCCATCACGGGCAATCTATCCTCCGATGAAATGAGCCGATTGCGCAAAAAGTTGGACGAGCTGTTACCCGAGTTAATTAGCGCTGTCAAATCGGAATAAATGCATCCTGAGCCTGTCGATCATGACAGGCTCATTTCTTTACAATTTCACCGAAAATTGCACATTCTTGATTGCATAGTGAAAAATAGTGTGATATAATGTAATGTAAATAAGTAAAGGAGGCGACCGTATGGATATTCGTATTGGTGACGTATTGGAAATGAAAAAAAATCATCCTTGCGGTAGCCATACCTTCTCCGTATTGCGCATTGGTATGGATTTCCGTCTCAAGTGCAATGGTTGCGGCCACGAAATGATGATTCCTCGGCACAAAGCCGAGAAAAACATCCGCAAGATTCTGCGTAACGAATAGTCCTTGCTCGTATCATTCATCAAGTAAGGAGAATCTCTATGCTGGATAAACTGCAGTCCATTGCCCACCGATACGAAGAAATCAACAGCCAATTGTATCAATCCGAGATCGCAGCGCAACCCGAATTATACAACAATCTATTAAAAGAAGCCAAGCAGTTGCAACCCATCGTCGAAACCTACGAGCTACTCTGTGCACAACAAAAACGCCTGCAGGAAGCATTGGAATTATCCTCTGACTGCGGTGGTGATAAAGAACTGAAGCAATTGGCGCAACAGGAAATTACCGAGGCTCGAGAGAATATCGAAGCACTGACCGAGCAGCTTAAAATTCTACTCCTCCCCCGTGACCCTAACGATGACCGCAACGTCATTGTGGAGATTCGTGCCGGTGCTGGTGGTGAGGAATCGGCGCTGTTTGCCGCCTCTCTTTATCGTATGTACACCATGTATGCAGAGCGCCGCGGCTTCCGTTACGAAGCAATTAGTGTCAATGAGACCGACCTTGGCGGATGCAAAGAAGTGAGTTTTCTTATCTCAGGCGACGGCGCTTACAGCCGTTTGAAGTTTGAGAGTGGCGTTCATCGCGTGCAGCGCGTACCCGAGACCGAAACCGGTGGACGCATTCACACCTCTACGGTTACGGTGGCCGTGCTACCCGAAGCCGAGGACGTGGAAATCGACATCTCCCCTACCGAATTGCAAATTGACACCTTCCGCTCCAGCGGCGCCGGCGGTCAGCACATCAATAAAACCGAATCGGCCATCCGTATTACCCATATTCCTACCGGTTTGGTAGTGGAGTGCCAGGATGAGCGCAGTCAGTTCAAAAACAAGGACAAAGCGATGAAGGTCTTGCGTGCTCGCCTTTTAGAGCAAAAGCAGACAGAGCAACAATCCGCCATTGCCGCCGACCGCAAATCCCAAGTCGGCACAGGCGACCGCAGCGAGCGAATCCGCACCTACAATTTTCCACAAGGCCGTGTAACTGACCATCGTATCGGTCTGACGCTTTACAAAATCGACTCCATTCTCAACGGGGATTTGGACGAGATTATCGACGCTCTCATCACCGCACGACGGGCAGAGCAACTTCAACAAGTCAACTAAAGGATTGTATTTATGGACACCAAACGATTACAACCGAATACGGAAGGAATCGACGAAGCGGCCAGCCTACTGTCAGAAGGCGCTTTGGTAGCCATTCCCACGGAGACCGTGTATGGTTTAGCCGCTAATGCTCTCGACAGTGACGCTGTGTCCTCGATCTATGTGGCAAAAGGCCGCCCATCGGACAATCCGCTGATTGTTCACATTGCAGATATCAGAGACTGGGAGCCGCTGGTCACGCACATCCCCGACAACGCACGCAAATTGGCCGAGGCCTACTGGCCCGGCCCATTAACCATCATTCTGCCGGCCTCTCCTATCGTACCGAAAGTAGTGACAGGAGGCCTGCATACCGTTGCCGTGCGATTCCCTTCCCACCCCGTAGCGCAAGCGGTGATTCTTCGGTCGGGCTGCCCTTTGGCAGCACCTTCCGCTAATCGGTCCGGCTCACCCAGTCCCACAAACGCACAGCGCGTATTTGAGGATATGGACGGTCGCATCGCTGCTATTCTGGACGGCGGCAACTGCGACGTAGGCGTGGAATCCACGGTAGTCGATCTGTGCCACACGCCGCCTCGCTTACTGCGACCCGGTGGGATCACGCCGGCAATGCTGGAGGAAGTGCTCGGTCCGATTGAAATCGATTCGGCGGTAACCCATGCATTGGAACAAGGTGCCGTTGCCGCCTCTCCCGGTATGAAATACAAACACTACGCGCCAAAAGCGGAGATTACGATTATCAAAGGTTCGCCCACCGCTTTTGCGAAATTTGTGAACGCACAAAGAGCAGAGGGCGTCGGCGCACTGTGCTTTGACGAAGATTTACCGCACCTCACGATACCTGCCGTGACCTACGGCAGTCGCTACGATGCCTTGACGCAAGCACAACAAATCTTTGACGCTCTGCGCCAATTAGACGAGATGGGTATTACCACTGTATTCGCCGCTTGCCCCGAAATTGCAGGCGTTGGTTTGGCTGTGTACAACCGCCTGCTCCGCGCCGCCGCATTTCGGATCGAATACGCCATTCACGTCATTGGTTTGACGGGACCCACAGGGTCAGGAAAAACCACGGTCGCGGATGAGTGGCGTAAGATGGGTGCCTATACCATCGATACCGACCAATTAGCGCGAAGAGTAGTCGAGCCACACTCGCACTGTTTAAACGCTTTGGTAGAGGCATTTTCTCCTTCCGTTCTCAACGAGGACGGCTCATTGAATCGTGCCGCTTTGGCCAAACTTGCCTTTGCTTCAGCCGACGCAACACAAATGCTCAACAGCATTATGCATCCTGCCATTGTAGCACTAACCAAACAGGAGATTGAGCGTGCCGCCGAGCAAGGCTTTTCCGCCGCTGTCGTGGATGCTCCTCTGTTATTTGAGGCTAAAGCGGATATCCTGTGCAACACCATTGTCGCCGTTATCGCCCCTGCCGACATGCGCAAAAAGCGAATTATGGCACGAGACGGGCTAACTGACGAGCAGGCTACGCAACGAATGGATGCTCAACAACCGGATGCCTTCTATTCCCGTGACGGCGTCATTCTGCTGGATGGTGGAGGCGATATCGCTTCTCTACGGGCAGATGCCAATCTATGTCTGCAAGAAATCTTAAACAACTAATTTCGGTTACTCACAGCGCGGTATGCTGTGCCAACATAACAGTATTTTATTGAAAGGTGGAATATAATTATGAGCGAGAAAAAAGAAAAGTCCGCAGCCGAGTTGCTGCGCGAAAAGTTGGTCTACAAGACCAAAAACGGCTTCAAGACTATGTCCGATGCAGAGATCGAGGCCGCTAACGCCTACTGCGAAGGCTACAAGGAGTACTTGGATGCTGCCAAGACCGAGCGTGAGGCTGTAACCGCCGCCATCGCTCTGCTGGAGGCTAAGGGTTTTGTTCCCTTCGTGGCCGGTATGGCTCTGAAGGCCGGCGACAAAGTGTACCTGAATAACCGTGGCAAGGCTTTGCTGGCCGCCACCATCGGTACCCGCCCCATCACCGACGGCGTGACTATCGCCGCCGCCCATATCGACTCTCCCCGCATTGACCTGAAGCCCGTGCCCTTGTATGAGAGCACCGAGCTGGCCTACTTCGACACCCGTTACTACGGCGGTATCAAGAAGTACCATTGGGTCGCCATCCCTCTGGCTCTGCACGGCACCGTGATTCGCAAGGATGGTACCTCCATCAACGTCTGCATCGGTGAGGACGATAACGATCCCGTTTTCTGCATCACCGACCTGCTGCCCCATCTGGGCCGCGAGCAAATGAGCCGCAACGCCCATGACGTCATCCGCGGCGAGGCTCTGGACCTGCTCATCGGTTCCCGTCCTTTCAAGGACGATGAGGGCGCCGACGCAGTCAAACTGAACATTCTGAACATTCTCTACGAGAAATACGGCGTTGTCGAGTCCGACTTCTTGTCCGCCGAGTTGGAGATTGTCCCCACCTTCAAGGCCAAGGACGTTGGCTTCGACCGCAGCCTGATCGGTGCTTACGGCCACGACGACCGTGTGTGCGCTTATCCTGCTCTGACCGCTTTGATGGAGGCTGAGACTCCTGCTTACACTGCCGTCACCATCTTGGCTGACAAGGAAGAGACCGGCTCGGATGGTAACACCGGTATGCAGGGTGCTTTCTTGGAGTACTTCATCGATGATATCGCCGCCGCTTTCGGCGAGAAGGGCCATCACGTGCTGTCCAAGTCCATTTGCTTGTCCGCCGACGTGAACGCCGCTCTGGATCCTCTGTATCCCGAGGTTATGGTGGCTTCCAACGCTGCCAAGGTGAACTACGGCGTGTGCATCACCAAATACACCGGCGGCGCTTCCAAGGGCGGCACCAACGACGCTTCTGCCGAGTATATGGGCCAGATTCGCAGCATTCTGGATCAGAACGACGTGCTGTGGCAGACCGGCGAGCTGGGCAAAGTGGAGGCCGGCGGCGGCGGAACCGTTGCCAAATACATCTCTATGCTGGATGTGGATACCGTTGACCTGGGCGTGCCCGTGCTGAGCATGCACGCTCCTATGGAAATCGTCTCCAAGATTGACGTCTACATGGCTCATAAGGCGTTCCTCGCCACCATGAAGCGCGACTAATGCCTAAGATTCTGTACGAAGACACCCATCTACTGCTCATCGAGAAGCCGATGGGTGTCCCCGCTCAAGACGGAGAGGGCGATTGCGTTCCGCGCCGTTTGGTTGAACAGGGTTATGCAGTAAAAACGGTTCATCGCTTGGACAAGCCCACGGGCGGCGTAATGGTCTACGCCCGCACCGATACGGCGGCAGCGAAGTTGTCTACGTTAGTGGGACAGCATGACCGATTCCAAAAGGAATATCTTGCCGTAGTGCAAGGTGTTCCCGCCGAAATGGAAGGCACTTACACCGACCTGCTCTACCACGATGTGCGCAAAAACAAGTCCTATGTCGTAAACCGTATGCGTAAAGGCGTACGCGAGGCAAAATTGGATTACTCGGTGCTGGAAACCGTCACAACCAACGATGGTGCTTTTTCCCTCGTTCTGGTGCGATTACACACGGGACGCACCCACCAGATTCGTGTGCAATTCGCCTCGAGAAAAATGCCGCTGTACGGTGACAGCCGCTACGGCGGCGTCAAAGGCGGCGCTTTGGGTCTGTGGAGCCATCGTCTCACCCTACCCCATCCCATTTCGGGCGAAACTATCTCCGCACAGAGCGACCCTAACCGGGATATTGCACCGTGGTGTTATTTCAAGTGTATATAAAGTGAAAGAATCCGATGCAACCATTGGTTGCACCAGATTCTTTCGTAATAACATTAAGTTACGTACACGCTACTCCACGTAGACGTGTCGGGATCATATACGTTCGCCATAATACGCTGTGTCATTGCGTCCTTAGACCAGGTAATAACCACTCCCGAACTACCGACAAACGTCGTGCCTATATTGCCGGGTTTGCCGATGGTTTGGGACTGGGACGTGGCCGTATCATACGTGACAATTTCGTTTGTGCCGAACCAGTCTCTGTAAAACACGCGACTGCCACACACGTTGAGTAAGTGACCGATACCGGACGTTACTCCGTGGTCTGTCACAGCGCCGCCATTCACCGATATCGATTGTAGGCGAGCCTCTTCATACCAAATATCAAACGTTAAAAAATACAGTCGTCCGTCTTCCACAAATAGCTCAATAGATGAAAAGGAATCCATTAACGTGGTAACGCTCATCGTGGAGAGATCCATGCGGCGCAGCGATTCCTCTCCCGAAGACGCGATATAGCGGAAGTACAGACAGTCGCCGTCAGAGGTCAGGCAATCCACCCATCCTCCGCTAATTTTTTGAAGGACATTTCCACCACCACGGGTAATCCCATTGTCGATCGGCACTCGATACAGAGGTCGGCGATCCGTAACCCCATTGGCAATGGGAGTAATCGAGGTATCCACGGTGAAATAGAGCATATCATCGACGATCAGCAAATCGTCAACCAGCACGGACGTCACAATGTAGGAAAACCCTTTTCCATCCGTTCGCACTCTACCGATGTAAGAATCCTCCATACCAACTTCCATCATAGAGAAATAAATCCAATCCCCTACCACGTTAATGTTAAGTAATGTGCCATCTGTAGGATTGGTCCAGACCTTCGATACCCCCGTGCCATCGGTGCGCATTTTCATAATGCCATGGTCCATAAGAAAATATAACCAATCTCCTTGCGCCGCTTGTAGACTGAAGCCCGTCTCAGCACCGATACGGTTGGGCTGTCCGGTATAATCCGAAACGAAATTCGTTTCCTTAGATATACCACACGTCACGCATACGTTTTGCATATACGTATGTCCCACCGCCGCAATGCTTGCGGTCTCAACGTATCCGCAGGAACAAGTGCGTTGCTTGCGACCGTCCACAGTGCACTCAGGCGACAACACGACCTGCCAAAAGTCAAAGGTATGTACGTGATCGGGTTCGATTGACACAGAGGGCTTCGTCTGACCGGTGACCGTTTGCGAGGCGGTCGAGTTAAAACCGCCGGTTGTCGTAGCATTCGTGTTCGTTGTGGTCGTCACCTTATCCGTTGCAACAGGCACATCAGGCTCCCATACCTCTTCGGCTTTGCTAATCGGCACCGTCAACAGGCACATGGAAGCCAACAGAATAATTAACAACGACACGACAATCACAAAGAGAATCGGTTTGCGATAATTCAATACAAATTTAATGCGGTGCTTAATACCTACCTCTCCGAACGCCAAGGGGCAAGCCGCAATGGAGTGGCGTTCAACACCGCATGCTAATAATGCAAAAGCATACTGCCGTCGACCGTCTTCATCAAGGTCTTTGATTGCGCGCTGATCGCACGCAACCTCAATATCGCGACATAACAAGACGTAAGCTACCCACAACAGAGGATTGTACCAATACACCGCCAACAGTGTAAAGGCAAAGGGTTTGATCCAGTGATCGTAGCGGCGCATATGCGCCCGCTCGTGGGAAACCACTTGCTCCAGTACTGCCTCATCCAAGCGGTAAGGCACGAAAATGCGCGGACGAAACAGGCCGAAAATGAACGGTGAAGCCACGCGGTCGCTCTGCCACACGTTATCACGCAGGCGTACCGCATCTAACACGCGGTAGCGCACACTCAGAATACTCAGCAATTCATAAATCAGCATCAGACCAATACCTACCAACCACGCAGGTGCTGCAATCTGAAGAATGCGATCCGCCCTCGATACCGATTTTACTTCGGATTGTTCAGGCTTTTGTTCGGGAGTGACAAACTCGTCCTCAATCGGCGGATGAGGCTCAGGGGTAGGCCTGTTATCCCCCACCGGCTGATTTGGAATGGTCGGATTAGAGACGGTATTGCCGTCCCCCACAGACGGCGTAGACGGCACAATAGGGGTCGTCTGCGGCTTCGCAGGCGTCTGCAGCCAATTGTTCAACGGTTTGTCGATAGAAGCAACGCCGCTATTGACCACCGGTGTTGACGTGTCACCAACATCCGTGCTCACCACCGTTTCGGCAACCGGAATGAGGCTGACGGGGCTCTCGATATTAAAGGGCAGCAAAAGTCGAAGCGCCACGATTCCCCACAAAGCGCAGGTAATCCAGCGTGGCGCCTTTTTCAGACAAAAGCGTAATAATATCACCGCCAGCACAATCCAACCGGCGGTGATACTCATATTAAGTAACCGGAGAAACAAGGACGCCATTCCATTAGCCTCCCTGCTCAATGAGCAGACGCAGAGCCTCCATATCCTCCTGCGACAGTTTCTGACGTTTTGCGAAGGCGGCGATAAACGCAGGCAGAGAGCCTTCAAAAGTCTTCTCCATCAACTCATTCATTTCACGCAACTGTATTTCCTCTTTCTTAATCACAGAGGAAACAATGGCATTCTCACTCTTTACCACGCCGCGGTCGGTCAAACGACGAATAATGGTATAGGTAGTAGTGCGAGACCAACCAAGACGCTCCTTACACAGCTGAGCCAGTTTTGCGCTCTGAATGGGCTCGTTCTCCCACAGAATCAGGCAAAAGCGATACTCACCTTCGTGTACCTTCGGAATTTCTTTCATAATAACAACCTCCTATTATTGGGTTTGTCCACACATCAGTCTACCATAGTACACTTGATTTGTCAATAGAATAGACAAAAAACAGCACAGCAGATATCAATCTACTGTGCTGATCCATAAACAATTAGTTTTTCAGGCTCTGCATAGGAGCAGGAATACGACCGCCGCGATGGATAAACACCGACGGGTCGGCAGTATTCAGCGGCATCACAGGTCCTTCTCCCAGCAGACCGCCAAAGTTGAGTTCCTCCCCCACGCCCTTACCAATGGCAGGAATCACACGCACAGCGGTTGTCTTGGAGTTGACCATACCGATGGCCGCCTCGTCTGCGATAATCGCAGAAATTACTTCAGCAGAGGTGTCACCGGGAATATTGATCATATCCAAGCCAACAGAGCAAACAGAAGTCATTGCCTCCAATTTCTCAATCGTCAAACAACCGCTTCGAGCGGCGGCAATCATACCGGCGTCCTCGGTAACAGGGATGAACGCACCGGACAAGCCGCCCACGTGAGAGGAAGCCATCACGCCACCCTTCTTCACAGCGTCGTTGAGCATAGCCAAACATGCAGTCGTACCGTGACCACCGCACTGAGACAGACCGATCTCCTCGAGAATATAGGCCACAGAATCGCCCACAGCAGGCGTAGGAGCCAAGGAAAGATCCACAATACCAAAGGGCACGCCCAAGCGCTTCGAGGCCTCCTGAGCCACCAACTGACCCATACGGGTAATCTTAAACGCTGTCTTCTTAATGATTTCGGCAATCTCGCCCAAATCCTTATCAGGGCCGGCCTTGGCCAATGCGGCACGCACCACACCGGGGCCGGAAACGCCGACATTAATCACGCAATCGGGCTCTCCCACGCCATGGAAAGCACCTGCCATAAAGGGGTTATCCTCGGGTGCGTTACACAGCACCACCAACTTTGCAGGTCCAATGCAACCGCGGTCAGCTGTGCGCTCCGCCGCTTGACGGACAATGCGACCCATTAGTTCCACAGCGTCCATATTGATACCGGCCTTCGTCGAGCCAACATTAACGGATGCACAAATGTGCTCAGTCACAGCCAGCGCCTCAGGAATTGCCTCAATGAGTTCGCGGTCACCTGCTGAAAAACCTTTCTGCACCAAAGCGGAGAAACCGCCGAGGAAATTTACGCCGCAAGTCACCGCCGCGCGCTCTAAGGTCAGTGCCAATTTAACGGCGTCACGGTCTTTACAACCGGCTAAAATGATGGCGGCAGGGGTGATGGAGATACGCTTATTCACAATGGGAATACCCAACTCTTTTTCGATCTCCTCACCCGTCTTGACCAAATCCTTGGCGCAACGGGTTATTTTCTCATACACGCGCTCACACACCACGTCGATGTCGCTATCGCAACAATCCAAAAGCGAAATACCCATCGTAATAGTGCGTACGTCTAGGTTTTCGTCCTGAATCATCAATATCGTTTCTAAAATATCTTTGCTGTTTAACATAACCTACTCCTTAAATGGTGTGCATAGCGTTAAAGATATCCTCGTGCATACAATGAATGACCAAGCCATTTTCAGTGCCCAAAGCCACCATCTCATCCACCAACTGGGTGAAAGGAATATCGCAGGTAGAAATATCCACCATCATAATCATTGCAAACACATCTTGCAGGATGGACTGAGTGACCTCGATCACATTGACACGGTGGTCACTGCAACGGCCCGAAACCTTGGCCAAAATGCCAACTGCATCCTTACCTACCACTGTAATTACTGCTCGCATACAAGTTGCCTCCTTGTTTGTCTATTTCTTAACGAGGATTATAGCATACTTTCTCTTACAAGTAAAGAATTTTTGTGCATTAACGCATAAAATCCTGCCAAGTGCACATACTCCCATTGTCCCGCAATCCAAATGGAAAGGAGAAGGCATTATGTTGAACAAAATCGCTTTGCTGATTACCATTATCGGCGCTTTGAACTGGGGTAGTATCGGTCTGTTTCAGTTCGATCTTGTTGCGTGGATTAGTGGCGGTGCGGATATGCTGCTGGCACGTATCATCTACACCGTTGTGGCGTTGGCAGGTATCTGGTGCATCACTCTGCTCTTTAAACCCTACGCCCACGCAGACTAAACACATAAAAGAAACGGAAGCCGTACTTTACGGCTGCCGTTTTGTTATTACTAATTACTCAGCCAAAGCCAGAGTGTCGCGAGCGATAACCAATTCCTCGTTGGTAGGAATGATCCAAGCAGGAATAGCGGAATCCTCGGTGGTGATCAGGCGCTCCTCGCCACGCACGTTGTTGGCGACGACGTCGCACTTCATACCCATATAGCCCAAAGCGTCGATGATCTCCTTACGGACCAGGGGCTGGTTCTCACCGATACCGGCGGTAAACACCAAAGCGTCCAAGCCGCCCAGAGCAGCAATATAGCCGCCGATGATCTTAGTGATCTGATAGGTACGCATATCCCAAGCCAGCTTTGCACGTACGTTACCCTCGGCAATAGCACTCTCAATGTCACGGTCATCGCTGGAAACACCGGAAATGCCCAAAGTACCGGACTTCTTGTTCATCAGGTCGTCCATCTGCTTGGGGGTCAGGCCTTCCTTCTCCATCACGTAGGTGACAACAGAGGGATCCATACCACCGGTACGGGTGCCCATCATGAAGCCATCCAGAGGAGTCAGACCCATAGAGGTATCGAAAATCTTGCCGTCCTTGATAGCGGAAATGGAAGAGCCGCTGCCTAAGTGGCAGGTGATGATACGGGTGCCCTCGACCTTGCCCAGCAGCTCGGTGCAACGAGCGCTGACAAAGCGGTGAGAGGTGCCGTGAGCGCCGTAGCGACGGACGCCCTACTTCTCGTAGTACTCGTAGGGCAGAGCGAACATATACACCTTCTGCTCCATGGTCTGATGGAAGGCAGTATCGAACACGACAACCTGAGTAATCTCCTCACCGAAGGTTTCGGTAGCGGCATTGATGCCGGCCAGAGCACCCATATTGTGCAGAGGAGCCAAAGCGGCCAACTCTTCGATATCCTTCTTCACCTTCTCAGTGACGACGACGGAGCGATCGAAACGGTCGCCACCCTGCACCACGCGGTGACCGATGGCGCCAACCTCGGACAGATCATCGATAACTTTACCCTCGCCTTCGGTCAGAGCAGCACGCATCTGAGCGAAAGCCTCGGTCTGATTCTTCATCACAGGGTGGGAGGTCCACACGCCGCCGTTAGCCTTGTGAGTGAAGATACCATCCGCCAAACCGATACGCTCGCAGATACCCTTTGCAAGCACCTTCTCGCCATCCATATCGATGAGCTGATACTTCATAGAAGAACTGCCTGCGTTGATAACCAAAATTTTCATTATTTTACATCTCCTCATTGATTTTGTTAAATAAATATCGTATTATATAATAACCGATATGAAATAAAATTTCAACCACTATTTGCAGAAAGGAGGCACCTTTTTTGAGAATTGCAGGCATTATTGCGGAATATGATCCATTTCACAACGGACATAAGGCACATATTGACAACACCAGAGCCGAAAACGGCGGAAAAGCCACCCATATTGTTACCGTGATGAGCGGCAATTTCACCCAACGAGGCGAACCTGCTCTACTGAGCAAATTTCGCCGTGCCGAAATGGCGCTCTCCTGCGGCTCGGATTTGGTGCTGGAGCTTCCCCTGCCCTGGGCCATGTCGCCTGCCGAACACTTCGCCGCCGGCGGCGTAACGATACTTAACGCATTAGGCTGTGTGGATTTACTATCTTTCGGTAGCGAATGCGGTGATACGGAGGTGCTAAAGCGACTGGCTAACGTGTCCCTTCATCCCGACTATGCCGAAGCACTAAAATGCGCCCTCAACAGCGGCCTCCCTTATGCCGCCGCAGGGCAAGCAGCAGCCGCTACCATCCTCGGCGATGAGATTGCCGTTCATCTCGCCTCTCCCAACAACACGCTGGGCATTGAATATTTACGCGCTATGGCCGAGCAAGGCGCTAATTGGGATGCTTTTACCCTGCAAAGGCAAGGAGCTTTACACGGAGAAATGGCGCCGAAAGACGCTTTTGCCTCGGCGTCTATGTTGCGCAAGCTGGTACGAGAGGGCAACCTCTCCCTTCTGAACGCATGGATGCCGCCGGAATCCATTTCTGTGCTCAATTCGGTCTGTGAGAAGGGCGAGATCACCACACAGGTCCATCGCTTAGAAGACGCCCTATTGGCGCATTTGAGGCGATGTTCCGCCGAGGCATATGCAAACCTTCCTTGGGTGTCTGAAGGTCTTGAAAACAGGCTGTATCGCGAAAGCAGAAGCGCCGCTACTTTATCCGCTCTACTGGAATCTGTAAAAACCAAACGCTATCCTATGGCACGTCTGCGCCGTGTGCTGTGGTCCTCTCTCATCGGACTCACCGCCAACGACGTAGCAGGCCTGCCGCCCTACGTGCGTGTACTGGGTATGAATGAGCGAGGTCGAGAGATTTTGGCAAAGTCCTCTCCTACCCTGCCGATTTTGACGCGCACGTCTCAGGTGAAAGATTTGGATGAAC
Organism: Acutalibacteraceae bacterium; assembly: GCA_045544815.1. Lineage (GTDB taxonomy): Bacteria > Bacillota > Clostridia > Oscillospirales > Acutalibacteraceae > UBA5905. The sequence continues at coordinate 40,129 of JAZPZT010000025.1, forward strand.
GTGCTCAGCGTGTCTTTGCGCTGGAATGCCTTGCCTCCGACCTACACGCACTGGCTATGGAGTGCCCCATTCCCTGTGGAAGCGACCATACTGCAAAAATGATTATAAAATAAAGAAAAACGCATGACCCAAATGGGTCAGGCGTGTTTAGGTGACAAATTAGTCAGTCACGAAGGGAACCAGAGCAATCTGACGAGCACGCTTGATAGCGGTGGTCAGGTCACGCTGATGGCGAGCGCAAGTGCCGGTCACACGACGGGGCAGAATCTTAGCGCGCTCGGACATGCAGCGGCGCAGACGAGCAACATCCTTATAATCGATGTACTCAATCTTATCCACGCAGAACTGGCAAACCTTGCGATGACCCTTACGGCCGCCACGCATGGGGCGCTCGGGTCTCTCATTTCTTTCAGCCATGATAGAAAGGCCTCCTTTTCTCAATTTTCAGCAGATTCTCAATTCTCAGAAGGGCAGGTCTTCATCAGAGAAGACAGGCTCGAAATCGCCACTGTTGGCAGTGGAGAAAGCGGGACGAGCCTCGCTATACTGAGGAACCTGAGAATCATAGCCGGGAGCTCCGCCGGCGTTTCCGCCCTTGGACTCACAGAAGAATGCATTGTCGACCACGACTTCGTAAACAGTACGCTGACTGCCATCGTTAGCCGTGTACTTACGGGACTGCAGGCTACCCTGCAGCGCAATGCGCTGTCCCTTGCGGAAGTAGCGGGAGATGAACTCGGCAGTGTTACGCCAAGCCACGCAGTTGATGAAATCGGTCTGACGCTCTTGATCTTTAGAGCGATAGGCACGATCCACAGCCACGCTAAAACTGGTGACGGATACGCCGCTCTGTGTGGTCTTCAGCTCGGGGTCACCGGTCAGACGACCCATCAAACAGATAGAATTCACAGAAATACCTCCTTAGTTCTCTTCCTTGCGAATCACCATAGAGCGCAGCACGCCATCGGTAATACCGCTGACACGCTCCAACTCAGCAGGGAACGCAGGACCGCTGACGAAGTTGTACAGGACGTAATAGCCCTCAGCCTCATCATTGATCAAATAGGCCAGCTTGCGCTTGCCCCACTCGTCGATCTCACCGATTTCGGCGTTCTGCTCGATCAGAGAGCTGAACTTCTCCTTCAGTGCGGTGACATTCTCCTCGCCCTGAGACAGGGAGAAGATAAAGACGGCCTCGTAGGATGCTTTGATAGTGGGCATAATTTGCACCTCCTTATGGTCTAATGGCCTCCCCTCTTTGGGAGAGGCAAGGATTTGTCCGCAATCACGGACTGTAACATTATACCAGTAGCCCAGATATAAGTCAAGAGGAAATTGACATTATTTTCGGTATAATTTGACATTATTACGCAGAAAATCCTCCCACAAGGGAGGATTTTCAAGTAAAGTTACAAAGTCAAACTGGGAGCAGAATATACACGAGCCGCCAACTCCTGATCCAGCAGATACAAGCTCTTGGGGTCGTCGCCAAACAGCTTATACTTACTCACCATCTTATCGGCATTCTCTTCTTCCTCCAACTGCTCCTTAACGAACCAGTCGAGGAACTGCATAGTGCGGAAATCGCGCACGTCATAAGCGGCCTCATAGATAGCGTGGATAAGTGCGCTAACGTAGCGCTCGTGCTTGGCTCCCACCAGCAGAGGATCTAAAGCATTGTTAAACGTCTCGCCAGGTTTATCAATGGCCTTTAGCTCAACGGGAATACCGTTGCTCTGCAGATAACGGAGGAACAGCATAGCGTGGTCACGCTCCTCCTGCGCCTGAATGGTATACCAATTGGCAAAACCATCCAAATCCAACTCAGTGAAATAGTTTGCGATATCAAGATAGAGATACGCACTATAGAATTCCTTATTGATCTGATCGTTGAGCAGCTCAATGACCTTCTTATCCAGCATAATACTCACTCCTTTTATGTACGGGGCAACGCCCCTGATGATTAACCGAAATAACGCTTCAGCAGGCCCTCAAAAGCCTTGCCGTGGCGAGCTTCGTCACGAGCCATCTCGTGGACGGTATCGTGAATCGCATCCAGGCCCAGCTCCTTGGCGCGCTTTGCCAGCTCAAACTTACCCTCAGTAGCGCCGTTCTCGGCGTCTACACGCATCTCCAGATTCTTCTTGGTGCTATCGGTCAGCACCTCGCCCAACAGCTCGGCAAACTTAGCGGCATGCTCTGCCTCTTCGTAAGCGGCCTTCTCCCAATACAGACCGATCTCGGGGTAACCCTCACGGTGAGCCACACGGGCCATAGCCAGATACATACCAACCTCGGAGCACTCACCTGCGAAGTTAGCGCGCAGACCCTCAATGATCTCCATATCCACGCCCTGAGCGACACCGACAACATGCTCGGCAGCCCAAGAGCGAGGGCCGGTCTGCTCGTTGAACTTGTCAGCGGTCACGCCGCAGACAGGACAAACGTGAGGAGCAGAATCACCGGTATGAACATAACCACAGACAGAGCAAACAAACTTTTTCATAACAAATACCTCCAAATAATAATGATCAATTTGATTCAGTCGGATCTGCCGACCGGCAGGCGGGGCACATCCCGCTGAAATAAATGCCCTGATTCTGTACGACAAAGCCGTCTGGAATCAAGCTTTGCACCACCGAAGCATCCAATGAAAAATCGGCGATGCCACCGCACTTGCGGCAGTGGAAATGACCGTGCAGAGCAATGTCCGCATCGTAGCGTCTCTCCTCTGTATCCAACGCAAGTTCCTTCACCAGGCCAGCCTGCACCAGAGCGTGCAAGGAATTATAAACCGTGGTGCGAGAAAAAGTAGGATACTGAGTAACCAGTGCATCATACACCATCTCTGCCGAGGGGTGGATACGATGGCGGTATAAATAATCGTATACCGCTAACCGTTGAGTGGTTGGTCGCAATCCTCTCTCACCCATCAGCGTTGCCATTTGTCTTTGAGTCATATCCTCCCTCCAATCTGTAATCAATTCATACTTGTAATGATTACATTTGAATAATAGCAGATAGAATCGCGTTTGTCAATACGTTTTTGAAAAATAATTTGAAAAGATTACAAAAATATACCGACCACAAAAAATGGCCGGTATATTTACATATTATCCTATAATGAAGTGACGAGCTAAGCCATTTTCAGTAACGATGGTCGGCTCTCCCTGAATCAGAGGCCGAATATACTCCAATGCCTCAGGCAATACGTCGTTTCCCGCTTCGTTAATCCACTCACGCGGCACGTATTTGATTTTGTTTGCAACGTCGCAAACCGGCACAATGCCGTAGTTGGGAATATACTCCCCTAGATTGCGACTTAGGATGGCACTTACCATACCGGTCTGACCCTGTTTGGCGGCATTCACCGCTACAAAGCCCAGTGACTCTGCCTCTGTCAAATCGGTTTCAGAAGCGATATGAGCGGCACATCTTTGCAGAATGTTCAGCTCTACCGAACGCACCTTACAGCCAATGCGGTCGCGCACCAATTCTTCAAGACACTTGCCTACACCGGAGAGGTATTTATGGCCGAAATTATCCACCTTGCCCGACTGAAAATCATCTAGGCCTTCCAGTTCCACGCCTTCCGACACCGCCACAATCACGGTGCGGTTATGCTTCTGCTGCTCGCGCACATCTTCGATAAAGCGATCGGCAGAGAAAGCTACCTCGGGCAGATACACCAGATGCGGCGCATTGCAACCATTCAAGCGAGGCAACGCTGCCGACGCAGTCAACCAACCCGTGTCGCGGCCCATTATCTCCACAATCAGCACACTGTCTAAATCGTAGACGGTACAATCTCGAATCATCTCCCACATACAGGTGGCTACGAATTTCGCCGCAGAGCCATAGCCGGGCGTGTGATCCATCATGCAAAGATCGTTGTCAATGGTTTTCGGCACGCCCATCACACGAATGGGACTGCCGACAGAGGCGAAGTACTTCGATAACTTGTCCACCGTATCCATCGAATCGTTGCCACCAATATAGAAAAAAGCGCCGATATCGTGTTTTTCGAACGTGGCACGAATCTGCTCGTAAACGTCAGGATCCGCTCCTACCGGCGGCAGTTTATAGCGACAGGAACGCAGAGCGGCCGCAGGGGTCTGTCGTAAGCACAGTTCCTCCTCTTCCGTTGAAAGCAGAGTATTCAAATCCACTAAATTATCCCTAATCACGCCCTCAATACCGTATAGAGAACCATAGACGGTATCCACCTCTGCCCATTGTTTAGCGGCACGATACACACCCAACAGCGAGGCGTTAATTACAGCGGTAGGTCCACCGGACTGTGCAACAACAACGTTCATCCTTCTCCTCCTTTATTTAACCCACCAAATTCAGCGTATTAATCAGCAACCACCACGCCAATCCATAATAGGTGACAACAGCCACCAGGTCGTTAATCGTGGTAATCAGCGGACCGGAAGCCACGGCAGGATCCACCTTTAGTTTTTTAAACAGCATGGGTACCAGAGTGCCTGTCAATCCCGACACCGTCATCGCCAACACCATTGACAGACCGATACATCCCGAAGTGGCAAAAGCAAAAACGGCATCTTTTGCGTTAACTAACATAATATACAGACCGATTAAGCCGGCAGAAGCGGCGCCCAAAACCGCACCGTTGAGGAAGCCGACACGCACCTCTTTCAAAATCAGGCGCAGGCATTCCTTGCCGCTAATCTGCTCATCCATCAGCACGCGAATGGTCACAGCCAGCGACTGCGTACCTACATTACCTGCCATGGACAAAGTAAGAGACTGGAAACAGACGATCATCGTCAGGCTGCTGACCACACTTTCGAACAGGCCCACCACAGCGGATACACCGAGACCCAAAAACAGCAACACAATCAGCCAAGGGATACGCTTTGCTACGCTCTGAAAAATCGGCTCTTCTAAGTCCTCTTCCGCAGTCAAGCCTGCCAATCGAGCGTAGTCCTCGCCCATCTCCTCGTCCACGACCTCCACGATATCCTGCGCCGTGATAACACCCAGCAAACGATGATCCTCATCCAACACGGGAATGGAGTCCTCAGAGTAATCTTTCAGCTCTTCGATACAGGAGTCGACAGACTGTGTGGCAAACACGTAAGGATACGAGGTAACAATCAAATCCTCTAACTCGGTATCCTTACGAGCGATTATTAAATCCTTCAGATCGATAGCGCCATAGAAAGTACCATCTTCATTCAGGGTATACAGCGTGGATATGTTATCGTTCTCTGCTGCCTGATGCACCAAAGATTTCATTGCCTCTTTGATGGATAGATCGCGGCCAATGGCAACGTAATTGGTGGTCATACGACTACCAATCTGATCTTCATCATAGGAATCGATCAACTGAATATCTTCCGCTGCATCGGGATCCATCAACTCCAGCAGCTCCTGACGTTTTTCCTCATCCAGATCATCCAGAACGTCCACCGCGTCATCGGCGTCCATGCCTTCCAAAACGTCTGCGGCCATTTCCGCATCCAGTTCTTCAATGTAGATACCGGGATTGTCCAAATAAGAGAATACGTCACCGGTACGATCCAAGCCGAGAATACGATACAGACGGCGACGGTCCACAGGAGACAGTAGCTCCAGCAGATCCGCCAAGTCGCTGTCGTGATAATTCACCATCTCCTCACGCAGTTCGGCCATGGGTAGACGACTGCGCAAAAGAGCAATCAATTCTTCGGTGTAATCAGGTCGGATATTCCCCTCGTGAGAAGCCGACACAATTTTCATTTCTTCGGACATAAAAATAGACCTCCTGTTCTTAGTCGAAATAACCGACGTCAACTACAGGCGGTCTGTGTGAAGGTGACACTTATACAAAAGTGTTCCGGTGAAACACACAGATCGCAAACTCACTCTGATACAATCGGGGAGGAACGGAATTACTATCCATATTGTCTCACCTACCTTTGAACAAATTACCCCTTTATTATATGTAATTGATAGTGTTTTTGCAAGTATTTGAAAGCAAAAAACTTTTTGGTTTTTTTGAAACTTTTTTCTGAAAAAGGGTTGACATTTACCAAAATGTCTGTTATTATAGTGCCTGTTCCGAGCAACATATGGGGGTATAGCTCAGCTGGGAGAGCGCTTGAATGGCATTCAAGAGGTCAGCGGTTCGATCCCGCTTATCTCCACCAAGGTCCTGAAATCCAAGTGATTTCAGGACTTTTTCTTTTTTCTCGATGAATTAAATTACACAGAGCTTTATGTGTTTTCAAAACTACCGTATTGTATTTTTCTCATCCATATGGTATGATAGAGCAAATCACTGTTGGATTGGAGAATCTCTATGGAAATTGTATTATCCATCATCGCTATTTGCCTCTCTGTGGCATCAAGTGTATTTGCTTTATACACATTCTTTTGGACGGCACGTCGTGACCGTAAGCAAGCTACCTTAGAGGCCTTCAACCGTCTGCAGACCGAAGTGTTCGATTATCTCAATATGTACACCCCTTCTGATATTCGTAAAATCTGCGAAAGCACACGGTCGGCGGACTACAAAACCGTCAGTGCCTATTTGGCTCGTATCGAGCATTTCTGCGTTGGTCTGAACCAAGGTATTTACGACAAAGACACTTTCTATGCACTGGCCCACGGCTATTTTGATGGCCCGATGTTGCAAAGCCGTATTCAACCCATCATTGACACGAAAAACCATGGAAACCACACCAATCAGTTATTCTATAACGACACCCTTGCCGTAATGGAATGGATGAAAAGTAAGTAAAAATGCCCAACAGCCGTCACGATGGTGACGGCTGTTTTTATCCACGAAATTCTCCCCTAACCAATCATTTTCTGTTGCTATTTGATGAATAATATTGTATAATGAAAAAGATATGTAGCGAGATGTTTCGATATTGAGCATCAGAAAGGACACACTATGTTTGAAGCAATTCTAAATTGTATTAAAGAATACGACACTATCGTCATTCATCGGCACCATCATCCCGACGGGGATGCCATGGGCAGCCAGATAGGTCTGAAGCATATTATCAAAGAGAATTTTCCGGAGAAAACTGTGTATATGGTTGGCGACGAGCCGAAACATTTCGCATTTATGACGGATTCTCTTATGGACGAGATTGACGACAGCGTGTATGAAAACGCGCTGGCCTTCATCTTGGATTCGGCGGCAACACATCTAATCAGCGATGACCGCTATACGATGGCAGCGAAAACCGCGCGCTTTGATCATCACATCTTTTGTGAGAAAATAGCCGATGAAGAAATAGTGGACACCTCTTTTGAGAGCTGTTGTGGCCTCATCACGCAGTTTGCCATGGATTGCGGTCTGCGTCTCTCCCCTATCGCCGCTCAATCTTTATACACCGGTATGGTGACCGATTCCGGTCGTTTCCGCTACGACGGCACCACCGCACGCACTTTCCGTTTGGCGGCCACATTAATAGAGACCGGCTTTGACACCAACGAGTTGTTCCGCAATCTGTACGCCGACGAACTGTCCGGAAAACAGTTAAAAGCAAAATTCACCCTGAAGATTCAATGCACCGACAACGGCGTTGCCTACATTTACACTCCCTTGGCGGAGTTTCAGGCATTGGGATTGGATACCTTCACCGTATCTCGTGGTATGGTAAATACCATGGCCGACCTGAAGGGTATCTCCATTTGGGTGAATTTCACCGAAACGGAGCAGGGCGTCCTATGCGAGATTCGCTCGAATAAATACAACATCAATCCCGTGGCGGTCAAATACGGCGGCGGCGGCCATCAAAAGGCCAGCGGTGCTACCGTGCCCGACCACGACACCGCTATGGCTATGCTTCACGATTTGGATGAAATAGCAGGAGGTATCCAATGAACAAAGAAATTAAACAGCAGATTTTGAATAAAATCAAAGAGTATGACCGCATTATGCTCTTCCGTCACGTCCGCAACGACGGCGACTGTGTAGGCGCTACTAAAGGCTTTAAACGTATCCTGCAGCTCTCTTTCCCCGAAAAAGAGATTTATCTCATCGACACCGACTTAGCTCAATATTTGGAATTTATGGGCCCCGAGGACGAGCCTGTGGCGGATGAATTGTACGCCGATGCTTTGGGAATCGTCATCGATACTGCTTCCGAGGCACGCATTTCCAATAAGAAGTATACCCTGTGTAAGGAACTCATCAAAATTGATCATCACATTCCTCTGGAGAATTACGGCGACATTATTTGGGTCGAAGAAGAGCGTTCCTCCGCCTGCGAGATGATTGTCGATTTCTACGACACCTTCCGCGACGAATTAAAAATCGACCAAGAAGGCGCCACCTACCTGTATACCGGTATGGTGACCGACTCCGGCCGCTTTAAATACGAGGGTGTCACCGGTGATACCATGCGCTGTGCCGCAACCCTGCTGGACGTGGGCGTAGATACCCAAACGCTGTTTGCTCGTCTGTACTTGGAAGCCTTTGAGTACCTCAAGTTTAAGGCTCACATCTATCAGCGTATGCAAATTACTGAGAATGGCGTTGCCTACATCTACATCGACAAGGCGATGCAAGAAGAGTTTGGTCTCACCTTGGAGCAGGCCAGCGCCTGCGTAGGTAATTTAGACTCCATCCGTGGCTGTATTGTTTGGATGGCACTGATCGAAAATGGTGACGAGGAGCACTCCATCCGCGTCCGTTTGCGTTCTCGCTTTGTGCACATCAACTCTATTGCAGAGAAATATCACGGCGGAGGTCATGCCTGTGCCAGCGGTGCTACGGTGTACAGTATGGAAGAAATGGATGCTCTACTGAAAGACGCCGATGCTCTGGTGAAAGAATATAAGGAAACACACGAGGACTGGTTATGAGAATACTGATCACAAACGACGACAGCGTCACCGCCAGCCAGCTACTGCCGCTGGTGCGCTTCTGTCAAACTATGGGTGAAGTCACCGTAGTTGTGCCCAAGGTCGAGCAAAGCGGTAAAAGCCACGGCATTGACATCCACGACCCATTCCGTGTCCATAAAATCGCCTTAGCCGACGATATCACCGCTTTGGCAGTAGAATCCACCCCTGCCGATTGCGTTCGCTTTGCCATTCTCGGTCTGGAGATGGAGTTTGATTTGGTGATTTCCGGTGTTAACCGTGGATACAACATCGGCTCGGATATTCTATATTCCGGCACGGTTTCCGCCGCTTGCGAGGGTGTGCTGCTGGGTGTTCCCGCCATTGCGCTGTCCACAAGCTTTGAAAACTACGAAAATGCCACCAAACATCTTGCCGACGTGTTCGACTATATCAACGAGCACAAGTTGCTGGACATCCACAACGCCTATAACGTCAATATCCCTCCCGCTCCCTTGGGCGTGCGTATCACCCACCAGGGCGGCCCGTACTTCTCCGATAGCTTCCCCTCTACGGGCGAAGAAGGGATGTATATCGCCAGCGGCAAGTGCGTACACGTAAACGGCGGTGATCTATCACTGGATACCGACGCTGTCATCAGTGGCTATATCTCCATTATGCCCCTGACCATCAACCGTACCGACTGGACGATTTATCGCAAACTAAACGAACAAACGTAAACAAAAGAAAATCCCCTCCGTGGATATCCACGGAGGGGATTTTTTATACCTTATTGAAGGTTACGCTAATTAGGCGCGCTTCTTAGAGGTGATGAAGGCAGCGGCGGCGGCAGCCAAAGCCATCAGAACAACAGCCAGAGTGACGTACACAGTGCTGTTATCGCCGGTCACAGGAGAATCCGTGCCGGGCTCATCGGGAGTCTCAGGATCGGCAGGATCAGAGGGCTCCTCGGGATCAGAAGGCTCGGAAGGCTCATCAGGATCAACGGGCTCATCGGTAGGATTGATAGCAATGATCCAAGCGTG
>JAZPZT010000026.1:0-25539 GCA_045544815.1 Acutalibacteraceae bacterium
CTAATACCAAGGAAAACAGGAGAAATATTTTATGAAAATTGCTTTTTTTGATACCAAACCCTATGACAAAGAGTCCTTTGAAAAATATGAAGGGGAGGGGCTGCATTTTCGATTCTTTGAAACCCGCCTGACCCCCGATACCGTTGAACTGGCTGTTGGCTGTGAGGTGGTTTGTGTTTTTGTAAATGACGTGGTAAATGCCGAGGTCATCGATAAGCTGTGCGAAGGCGGCACCAAGCTGCTGGCACTGCGCTGTGCAGGCTACAACAACGTAGTCCTGACCCATGCCTTCGGACGGCTGCATGTGGTGCATGTGCCTGCCTATTCGCCCTATGCGGTGGCGGAGCACGCCATGGCTATGCTGCTGACCTCCATCCGCCGCATTCATAAGGCCTATATCCGCTCCCGTGATTTCAATTTCAGTCTCGCCAACCTCACCGGCTTTGACCTACACGGCAAGACGGTGGGCGTCATCGGCACCGGCCGTATCGGTCGGGTGTTTATCGACATCTGCCGCGGCTTTGGTATGAAGGTGCTGTGCTATGATAAATATCCCTTCCCCAATCTGGATAACGGCGACACCATCCGCTACGTGGACCTGCCCGAATTGTTCCAAAACAGCGATATTATCTCCCTGCACTGTCCCCTGACGGAGGACACCTATCACCTCATCAACACCGACAGCTTGACCATGTGCAAGCGCGGCGTGGTGCTGATCAATACATCCCGTGGTGCACTGGTGGATGCCGAGGCACTGCTGGAGGGCATCAAATCCCGTCACGTGGGCGCCGCCTGCTTGGACGTGTACGAGGAGGAGGGCGACCTCTTCTTTGAGGATAAGTCGGGACACATTCTGGATGACGACACTTTAGCCCGTCTCATCTCTATGCCCAACGTCATTGTCACCTCCCATCAGGCCTTCCTCACCGAGGAGGCGCTGGAGAACATCGCCGAGACCACGGTGCAAAACATTCTCGCCCTGCGCGATCGTGGGCAGTGCGAAAACGAAGTGTGCCATCGCGGCGATGAGACCAAAGATTGTAAAAACGGAAAATGTTTCTAAAAAGCGAGGAAAGAATATGTTTATTACCAAAGACATTCAATACGTCGGCGTCAACGACCACCGCATCGACCTCTTCGAGGGGCAGTACGACGTGCCCCATGGTATGTCCTACAACTCCTACGTGATTTTGGACGAGAAGATTGCGGTTTTCGATACGGTGGACGCCGCCTTCACCCACGAATGGCTGGATAATCTGCAGGCCGCCCTGCAGGGACGCACGCCGGACTATCTCATCGTCCAGCATATGGAGCCCGACCACTCTGCCAATCTGCGCCGCTTTGCGGACGCCTACCCCTCTGCTACCATCGTGGCTACGGCCCGTGCGTTTCAGATGATCGGACAGTTTTTCGGCACCGATTACGCCGACCGCCGTCTGGTGGTGGGCGAGGGCGACACCCTCTCCCTGGGTGCACACACCCTCACCTTTATCCCCGCACCCATGGTGCATTGGCCTGAGGTGATGGTGACCTACGACGCCACCGATAAGGTGCTGTTTTCCGCCGACGCCTTCGGCAAATTCGGCGCACTGGACGTGGAGGAGGATTGGGCCTGCGAGGCACGCCGCTACTACTTCGGTATCGTGGGCAAATACGGCGCACAGGTGCAGGCGCTGCTGAAAAAGGCCGCCGCGCTGGACATCGCCGCCATCTGCCCTCTACACGGCCCCGTCCTCTCCGAGGATCTGAGCTATTATCTCGATTTGTACAACACTTGGTCCTCCTATCAACCTGAGGAGGAGGGTGTGGTCATCGCTTACACCTCCGTCTACGGCAACACCAAAAAGGCGGTGCTGCAACTGGCGGAGCACCTGCGCCTGCAGGGGTGCCCCAAAGTGGTGGTCAACGACCTGGCCCGCTGCGATATGCACGAGGCGGTGGAGGATGCCTTCCGCTACAGCAAACTGGTGCTGGCCACCACCACCTATAACGGCGATATCTTCCCCTTTATGAAGTCGTTTATCCAACATCTCACCGAGCGCGGCTACCAAAACCGCACCGTCGCCTTTATCGAAAACGGTAGTTGGGCGCCTATGGCGGCGAAAATTATGCGCTCTATGCTGGAGGGTTGTAAAAACCTCACCTTTGCGGAGCCTGTGGTAAAAATCTATTCCGCCCTCTCTGCCGATAATACGCAGCAAATGACCGACCTGACCGCCGCCCTGTGTGACGGATACACTGCCGCCGACAGCGATACGTCTGCCCTTTTCCGTATCGGCTATGGCCTGTACGTGGTCACCTGCCACGACGGTGTGAAGGACAACGGTCTCATCGTCAACACCGTCACTCAGGTCACCAACACGCCCAACCGTGTGGCGGTGACCATCAATAAAGAGAGTTATTCCTACCACGTTATCCGCCAAACGGGAAAGATGAACGTCAACTGTCTCTCCACCGAAGCGCCCTTCAAAGTGTTTGAAGCCTTCGGCTTCGTCAGCGGTCGCAACGTGGATAAGTTCGCCGATTGCACCCCCCTGCGGTCGGCAAATGGGCTGGTGGTACTGCCTCGCTATATCAACGCCGTCCTCTCCCTTACCGTGGAGCAGTACGTGGATTTGGATACCCACGGTATGTTCGTCTGCGCGGTGGACGAGGCACGGGTGATCAGCAATCAAGAGACCATGACCTATACCTATTACCAAAACAACGTAAAACCCAAGCCCGAAACCAAGGGCAAAAAGGGTTACGTCTGCAAGGTGTGCGGCTATATCTATGAAGGCGACACCTTGCCCGCCGATTTTATTTGCCCGCTGTGCAAGCACGGCGCGGCAGATTTCGAGCCAATTTTTGAATAAAACAGATAGGGAGGTGAATAGAATGAAAAAGTACGTGTGCGACGCCTGCGGTTGGGTCTATGACGAAGAGGTGGGTGCTCCCGATATGGGTATTGCTCCCGGCACCAAGTTTGAGGACCTGCCCGAGGATTTTGCCTGCCCTCTGTGCGGCGTAGGCAAAGACCTGTTTAGCGAGGCCTAATGAATCGGTATGCCCACGCCGTAGGGCGTGGGCATACAGTTAGGAGTATCTGTATGACAATGGTATTACTTACTGCGCTGGGAGTGGGCGGCGCCACCGTCGTGGGTGCGCTCATCGGCTTTATCTTCCGCAAACTCTCCCACCGCTTTTCCGATATTGTACTATCCTTTGCCGCCGGCGTGATGCTGGCGGCGGCGGGGCTGGGACTCATCATCCCCGCCATCGAATACGGCACCGCCGACTATGGCACGGCCTGGGGATTGGTCATCGCCTGCGCCGGTATTTTTACGGGTGCGCTGTGCCTCAACCTGGTGGATAAATTAGTGCCGCACCTGCACAACCTGATGGGTGCCGACACCGAAGAACATCAAAACAGCCAATTGAGCAAGGTCATCCTATTTGTCGCCGCCATCGCGATACATAATCTGCCCGAGGGCATCGCCGCAGGCGTGAGCTTTGGCACCGACGACCCTACCGGTGCCCTGCTGATTGCCGGCGGTATCGCCCTGCAGAATATCCCCGAGGGTATGGTGGTCATCGGCCCTATGCTGGCGGCAGGCGTATCGCCCCGCAAGACCTTCATCATCGGTATGCTGACCGGTCTGGTGGAAGTGGTGGGCACTCTCATCGGCTATTTCGCCGTGAGCATCGCCTCTGCTATTCTGCCCTTTGCGCTGGCCTTTGCCGGCGGCACCATGCTGTACGTCATCTCGGATGAGATGATTCCCGAAACCCACGCCCACGGCAACGAACGAGGAGCAACCTACGCCCTCTTGGTGGGCTTCTGCCTAATGTTAGTGATGGATGTGATTTTAGGATGAATGCAATCGTAAACGGCACCATTCTCCTGCCCGACACGGCGGTAGACGGGTGCGCCTTACTCTATGAGGACAACGTCATTTACGGCGTGGTACATACGGAGGATATCCCTGCCGACGCCACGATTATCGACACAAAGGGCGGCTATGTAATGCCGGGTCTCATCGACCTGCACATCCACGGCTACGGCGGCGTAGACGTGTGTGGCGGAGACCCCGACGCCATCCGACGGATGGACGAGCAACTGCTGAAAAACGGCGTCACAGGTTGGCTCGCCACCACCATGACGGCGGACGAGGAAACCCTGCGCCGTGCCTTTACCGCCTGTCGCACCGTGATGGCGGAGGGCGGTCACGCCCTACTGGGCGTCCACGCGGAAGGGCCGTATATCAGCCCCAACAAAGTGGGTGCGCAGAATGCGGCCTGCGTGACAGCGCCCAACCCTGCCTTTATCAAAGAATACGCAGACGTCGTCCGCATTTTGACCCTTGCCCCTGAGGTGGACGGCGATTTCGCCGCCATCCGCACGCTAAAGGCGGATACCGACGTGGTGCTGGCTATGGGGCACACCGACGCCGACTACGACACCGCCATGGGTGCCATCGAGGCAGGCGTCACCCACGCCACCCACCTGTTTAACGCCATGTCGCCCCTCCATCACCGCAATCCCGGTGCGGTGGGCGCGGCGCTGACGGCGGACGTGAGCTGCGAATTGATTGCGGACAACCACCACGTCCACCCTGCCCTCTACAACCTCGTGTGGCGGCAAAAAACCTGGGACGTGTGTCTGGTCACCGACTGTCTGTCGGCGGCAGGCACCGCAGACGGCAAAGGCACTCTCTGCGGTCAGCCGATTATGGTGAAAGACGGCCGCTGTGTCCTCGCCGACGGCACTTTGGCCGGCAGTACCCTGCGGCTGTGGGAGGCGGTGCGCAACCTCTACACCCATTCGGGCATTCCGCTGTGGGAGTGCGTCAACTGCGCCTCCCTCAACCCTGCCGACGTGCTGGGATTAGAGGGGAAAGGCTCGTTGCAACCAGGAAACGATGCGGATATTCTCATCACCGACCGTGATTTTCGTCCCCAAATCACCATCTTTGGTGGTAAAATGGTATAAAAAAGGAGCAGACACAGCGTGTCTGCTCCTTTTTCTTATTTCCACCAATCGGGGTCGTAACAAATATCAGGGACGGTGTCCGTCCAGCCGATACAATAGGCGGTAAACGGGGAGATTTCATTGCGCACGATGAAACTCTCGGTCCACAACATCACGTCCTTCGGGTATTTCTGAATGGCGATGGCGTTGCGCCCGGCAGGGTCGTACATCTCCTCTGCGCCAAACAAATGGAGCACCTCATGGGCAACCACCGAGGCACGGTTATGCGTCTTTTGGTGCAGGGTGTCGGCGGCAGGTACGTCGGTATCGCGGGCATACACCACCGCATACTCTAAAATATGGGAATAGGGGTCGGCGTGGCCACGGGCATAGGAAAGGCCGTCCTTATTCACCATACAGAGGAAAATGACGTCCTCGCCGCCGTTGTCGCGGCGGAGTTTAGCGTAGAATTGGTCGCCCGTGCCCTCCTCCATATTGGCGACCACCGTCTCCAGCAAGTCGTAGTCGGCATCATTGGGCTTATGGTCGATGGTGTCGGGGTAATACACCCTGCCGCCGTTATCCAGCGTGCCGTGATAGAACTTGGTCTGGATATCCAACGGCACACCGTTTTTGGTCGCCTGCTGTTCCAGCCACTCTACCGCCTTGGCAATCTGCACGTTTTGGAAGTGCTGTATGAGGGTATCGTTCCACGCACTTTCAGCATCGTCCACAAAAAGCACCACTAAGGTGGGATTGCGTGTCAGCGTGCCGCAATTACCGAGATTATACCACGCTCGATAAGACTGCTGTGTCGGCGGCTGGGTGGTGGTAGTCGTGGTGGGTCTCTTTGTTGTGGTGGCAGACGGTCGCAGAGTAGTCGTAGGCACCCTCGTGGGCGCGTCCGTCACGATAGTGGTGGTCGGCTGCGTAGCCGACTCCGTAGTGGTAGTGGTCGTTTCGGCAGTGATTTGGCTTGTAGTTGTTGTGGTCGGTGCGATAGGCGTTTCCTTAGCCGTGCCGCAGGCGCACAAAAGAAGAGCCAACACCAGTAACCAAGCCAGTAATGTATATTTTCGCATAGTCGTCTCCTTACTCCAGCAATTCCAACAGTTCCTCAGGCGTGAGGTCGGTGAGGGAAGGTGTCACGCCCTCTACCACGGATTGCGCGAGCCGGCGCTTTTGCTCCTGCAGACCAACAATCTTCTCCTCGATGGTGTCACGAGCAATCAGCCGCACCACCTGCACGGGATTCTTCTGCCCAATACGATGGGCACGGTCGGTGGCTTGATCCTCCACCGCACCATTCCACCAGGGGTCGTAGTGGATGACCATATCCGCACCCGTTAGGTTGAGACCGACGCCGCCTGCCTTCAGCGAGATGAGGAACACGGGGGTATCGTCGGTGTTAAAGGCATCCACCAGTCTGGCTCGCTCCTCCTTCGGCGTAGAGCCCTGGAGGACGTAATGAGAAATGCCCTCTTCTGCCAGCCGCTCTTTGAGCAGAGCCAGCATAGAGGTAAACTGGGAGAATAACAGCACCTTATGCCCTGCGGCGGTGGCCTCACGCAGCAGGTCCATACAGGCGTCCAGTTTCGCACTGCCGCCGCTATACCCCTCACAGCACAGGCGAGGGTCACAGCAAATCTGCCGCAGGCGAGTGAGCTGGGTGAGCACGGTCATACGCTGTTTGCCGCTGAGTTTGCCTACACCCGTGATGGTGCGGCGCAGGTCGGATACAGCGGCGAGATACACCTGTCGCTGGGGGCGCTCCATGGGCGCGGGCAACAGCCGCTCGGTTTTGGGCGGCAATTCGGTGAGCACCTCCTGCTTTAAGCGCCGCAAGATAAAGGGCGCCACCATCTGCCGCAAATGCTCTGCCACACGGCTCTCCTGCCGCTGGATGGGCACCTCAAAGCGGTGCATAAAGGCACGGCGGGTGAAAAGAAATCCCGGCATAAGAAAATCGAAAATGCTCCACAATTCCGCCAAGCGATTCTCCACCGGCGTACCCGTCAGAGCGAAGCGACGCTGTGCCGCCACCGATTTCACCGCACGGGCGTTTTGGGTGTTGCTGTTTTTGATATACTGCGCCTCATCCAGCACCTGATAGTAAAAGGAGAGGTCGGCGTAATGGGTCACGTCTCGCTTAAGAATGTCGTAGGAGGTGACCACCACGTCGTAGTCCGCCACCTGCGCCAGACGGCTGTGCCGCTCGGCGGCGTCGCCGATGATACACAGCACCTTGAGTTGCGGCGCAAAACGAGAAAGCTCTCGCTCCCAGTTGAGCACCACCGAGGTGGGACACACCACCAGCGAGGGCAAGGTCACGCCGCGCTCTTTGGCGGCAACGAAGAGGGCAATCATCTGCACCGTCTTACCCAGACCCATATCGTCGGCGAGAATACCGCCAAAGCCCAGCTCCTCCATGGAGCGAAGCCAACGGAAGCCGGCGCGCTGATAGCCGCGCAGGACGCCCTGCAAGCAGGCAGGCACCTCGTATTTTGCCTCAGCGGCACGGCGATGCCGCTCCGCCAATTGGGTAAACAGGCGGTCACGGGTGACCTGCATGGCCTGTCCCTCCAACACACGGTCGAGATACAGCGCCCGATAGGTGGGCAACGCTACCTCGCCGCTCGTCAGGTCCTTCACCGATAAGCCAAGGCCCTCGGTGAGCTGAGCCAAACGGGTGAGGGCGCCGTCCTGCAAGGGGAGCAGGCGGCCGTCCTTCAGGCGGTGATAGGCCGCCCCTTCACGGTAACCCGTGAGAATGCCCGCCAACTCCGTCGGGTCCAACTCCTCCAAATCCACCGTCATACGCAGTAGGTCGTCCACCAAACTGACGCCCACGGACAAGGTGGGCATCGGCGCCAAGCCACGAGTGCCGAAGGTGGCGGACTCGGTCACCTCCGCCAAGCGGCGCAGGCGAGGCAACGCCACCGTAAGGAAGGAATATAGGGTATCCTCCTCCCACAGCGCCGTCAGAGCACCGTCGGGGGTGCGGTCGGCGAAATAATCGTCCAGAATCCGTCGCACGGGAAACTCCGCCAACGGGTCTTGCCACGGTTGCACCTCGCCGTCATACAGCGCTATACGGCCGCCGTAGACGAAATCCACCTGTGCCGTCACGCGCTCACCATCCCGATGGAGATGGATGGCGGTGGAAAGGCGAGGGGGCGTATGGCTGTCCAGCAGAGCGCTCTCACCCTGCAGAGATACGTAGGGGCGCACCGCCGCCAGCACGCCGCCGCAGAAGGTGGGCAACTCCGCAGGAGCGATATACAGCCCCTGGGGATGGGCGGCGGTGAGGAACGCCCAGCCTGCCATACGACGGGTATAGTCGGCATTGGTGCGGTAAAGTTTGCCCCGATACAACAGATACAGTTTGCGTGCACCCATGAGAGGCAGGGCCTCGTCACCGAACAGGCGCAGACCCTCTCCCTCTTTCTCCGCCGTGAGGTTGAGGGTGGGCTGCCCCTCGGCCAGAGTGACACGGCGCTCCCCTGCGGGGGTAAATACCGTCAGGCCTGCGCCCTGCCACAAGGCGAAAAAGCGATCCAGCGCCCCTTTGGACAGAGGCAATTCCGCCACCGACATGGTGACCACCGTGCCGATACGGGCGCTCTGTGCGCTCACCTCCGCCAGCAGAAAATCCAGCAGAGGACGGCTCTCGGGGAGGAAACTGTGGCGATGGTGGAGCAGGGTCAATTCCCTGCCGTATTCCACCGTCTCGCCCTGCTCCATCCACTCGGCGAAGCGGCTGACGTTTTTCATCTGATACGCCTTTTCGCGACCCAGCGTAAAGGTCAGGGTGGGCACGCGACCCGTCAGGTGCAGGATGGGCGTCAGGGTGACGCCTGCCTCCTCGTTCTCTGCCGCCGTCAGGCGTACACGCTCTCCCGACAGCCACGCATCCATCAGTTGCCGCACTGCAGGGTCGGTGGCGATAGGTGTGACAGTAGAACTCGCCGCAGGTGCGGCGGCAGTGGTCATATCCCGATAATAGGTGTACACCAAAGCGGCCACGATATGCTTACAGCCCCGACCGGTGGCGGCGAAACGATTGCAACCGCAGGAGAGGTGCGCCACTTCCCCCGTAGATGCAAAGCCCACCTCTACCGCATAGGCGGCGCCCATTTCCTCCACGCGGGCGGAAATGCGGCGGACGTAATAGGCGTCCGCCTCCTCGGCATAGGCACGCACCCAGCCGGTATTGTAGCCGCTGACACCACGCAAATAGGCCTGACGGCTCTCCGCCAGCAGGCTGATTTTTTTGAGAGAATACAGCGCCACCTGCGCCACCTCCTTTAATAATGAGAAACCTCAAAAATCGGTTTTGGGTATCTTATTATTATACGCTCCTTCCCGTTTCTTGACAAGGGGTTTTTGCGCATTGGTAAAAATGTTGCAATTTTCGCCGCCCTTTGCTATACTGTAAGCAGAAACGGAAAGGAGGGTTTCCCATGTCCCATCCCACTTACATCATCGCATCGGATATCCACGGCTCCGCCTTTTTCGCCGCCGAATTGCTGGAGGCGTTCCAGCGTGAGCAGGCAGACGAACTCTTGCTGCTGGGTGACATCCTCTATCACGGCCCGCGCAACGCTCTGCCGCTGGGCTACGACCCCAAAAAGGTGATTGCCCTGCTCAATCCCATGGCGGACAAAATCACCTGCGTGCGCGGCAACTGCGACGCCGAAGTGGACCAGATGGTGCTGAACTTTCCGCTGATGGCGGATTATCGCACCGTGGAGGTGGAGGGCGAGACACTCTTCCTCACCCACGGTCATCTGGAGGGTCTGCCCATCCAGGCAGGCTACGTGGTGCTGCAGGGGCACACCCACGTGCCGCTGTGCGAGCACAAGCCGGGTGGCTGGTGGCTGCTCAACCCCGGCTCGGTGTCCATCCCCAAGGAGGACAGCCCCCACAGCTACCTACTGCTCAAAGACGGCACATTCTACTGGAAAACCCTGGGCGGTGAGACCTACCGCACCGCCCCCATGTTTGGATAAGGAGTGATTGTATGAACGCAAAACTGAGTCGCATTCTCTGGGGCATCGTGCTCGTTGCCGTTGGCGTGCTCTTGGGGCTCAACGCCCTGGACGTGCTGACCTTTGACCTTTTCTTCAAAGGTTGGTGGACGCTGTTTATTATCGTGCCCAGCGTCATCGGCCTGTTGACCGATAAAAACAAGTGGGGCGCTTTCATCGGCCTGCTGTTCGGCGTGTTTTTCCTGCTGTGTGCCTGGGATATTCTCTCCTTTAGCCTGCTGTGGAAGCTGGCTCTGCCCATCGTGGCGGTGCTGGTGGGTCTCTCCCTGCTGTTCGGCAAAAAAGGCGGAAAAACCATCCATCAGTCTCCGCCGCAGGTGCCGATTTCCGCGACGGACGGCTCTCGCTGTGTAGCGGTTTTCTCCGGACAGGAGATACACTGTGACGGAAAGCCCTTCGGCGGTGCGGACGTTTCCGCCGTGTTTGGCGGCGTGGACGTGTTCGCCTCCACCGCCATCATCACCGCCGATTGCACCATAAACGCCACCGCCGTCTTTGGCGGCGTGGATATCTACCTGCCTGCCAACGTCAACGTGGAGGTCGTCTCCGGCGGCATATTCGGCGACGTGGAGAACCATCGGCGTTTCCCCGCCATCGAGGGTGCTCCCACCGTGTACGTCAACGCGGCGGCGGTATTCGGCGGCGTGGATATTAAGTAATCGTTTGCTCAAAAATCTCTTTTTGTTTTCTTTTGTGACCTTTGCTGCCGAAAATCCGTCTATATAAGTGAAAAGGGAAAACACGGATGAAAAGGAGGTCAAGCGATGAAACGCACAACCGTTTGGCTGTTGACGATGGCTCTGTTCTTGACTTTGTTGGGCGGATGCCGTACGGCGGACAAGACCGACCAAACGCAATCCACAGACAAAGAAAACGCCACGACTACGACCACAACCGCCCATTCCGAAGACCATCTTGCCAGCCATATCACCATCACGTCGGGGGACACCACCATCCGCCCCTACAGCCGTATGACGTGGTCGCGCATAGACAACGGTGACGGCACCTACGAAGAGATGATAGCGGATCACTGCGATCCGGTCAGTTTGATCACCGACCAAGCCGACCACATCCCCACCCTCACGGTAAAGGACGACGCAAGCTACTCCACATCGGCCAACGGAAGAGTGGAAGCCGTGTATTTGTATAGCCCTGTCGGTGACACGTACGTCTCCGAAGCCACTGCGTGGAATGCGCTGGCCGGCCTACCGGGCGGCACCTACTACGTGATGTTGGCGGTTTTGCTGGGCGGCAACTGCAACCCGGAGGCCCCTCAAAACTTCTACCGCTACGAGGATTTTTTCCGCTTGGTGATAGATAAGACCGACCGCCAAGACGGTGTCGTCTATCCCAACGTCCAGCTTCATCCGCTATATAAAAAATATCCCGAATATTTCGGCTTGGACGGTATGAAAGGCGTAGAGGTCTACGTATGGCAGATGGGCGGAAATCTCTACCACTGCGGCGCTCTCTCCGGCACCAACCGCTTAAAGACGGAGGATGAAATCCAAGCCCTGTTTGACAACGGTGCCACCATGGAGGAAATGCGCACCATACTCGAACTCTGCGCGATAGAGCGAGAACACGTGTCCATTATCCCCGTGCACAATCCGCTGTCGAGTTATTGGTATGACATCGACGTGGAGTACGCAAAACAAATCAACGCCCTGTTTTGGGGTGAATAAGCAACAAAAAATCCTGTGCAAGCGAACTTGCACAGGATTTTTCTTTATCTGAGTTCCACCACGGCAGTGATAAGGCTGTCGCCCACGATATCCACGTAGCCGTAGGTGCGGTCGTAGCGCAGACTGCCGGGGTTGAATAGGTACAGACCGTCTGCGTACTCCTCATAGGCCTGATGGGTATGGCCGAAAAGGGCGATATCCGCCTCGGCTTCACGGGCGGCCATCTCTAACCGATAGAGGGTGTACTTCACGTCGTGACGATGGCCGTGGGTGAAATAAAACCGCTTGCCGCCGAAGGTCTCCTGACACACGGGAACGCCGTCGGCGCCGAAATCGCAGTTGCCCGGCACCATATAAAAATCACGGTCGGGGTACAAATCCGCCGCATCCTCCGCCTGACGCAGGCCGTCACCGAGGAAAATCACCACTTTCGCCGTGGGTTGCGCCTCGATTGCCTGACACAAGCCACGCAGATCACCGTGGACGTCAGACACCACCAATACACGCACTGTATATCACCTCTACTCATATTAGACCTTGCCGATACATAGATTATACCATACCGATATCGTGACAGCAAGGAGGAAAACCGATGAACGAACCATTTACCCCTGCACAAATGGAAAAACTACTGGGCGTGGCCGCCGCAAAACTGGGCACCACACCCGAGGGACTGCGTGCCGCCTTTGAGCAGGGCGGACTCAAGGGCGTCTCTGCCGCCCTCTCCCCACAGCAGGCGCAATCGCTGCAAAACGGTCAGGCAGAGCAGCTGCTCAGCGACCCTGCCATCCAGCGCCTGCTGATTCAACTGTTGGGGCGGTGAGGATATGGAAGATTTGAGCGAAAAGTTGGCAAGCCTATTATCCTCACCCGAGGGGATGCAGAAAATCCAGTCCGCTATGGCGGCGCTGGGTGGTGTTCTGCCGCAGGAGGACACGCCGCCGCCACCGCCGCCCGAGAGCGGCGCCGATATGGCGATGTTGGGCAAGATTTTGCCCCTGCTCAGCAACCTCAACCAAGAAAACGAGGACACGCGGCTGCTCTCTGCCCTGCGGCCCTATCTTCACGGGCAACGGGCGCAACGGTTAGAGGAAAGCATGCGGCTGATGCAACTCATGCGGCTGTTGCCGCTACTGACGGAGGGAGGGCACACCCATGGCGGATAACCTAATGCAGTTGCAACGGCAGGCGGCACGGCGCGTACAGCAAATGCAGGAGCACTCCCGTCGGGTGCTGGCGGCCCACCAAGACGAGTGGGACCCGTCCGCCTGCGCCGCAGACGAAACCGCCCTCTCGCCGCTTCATTTGGAAGCGGAACAGTGGCTCTTGCTGGGGCTGGCGCTGCTGCTTATGCGGTGCGGCGGCAAAACGGAACTGGTGCTGGCCGTATTGTATCTGGCGCTGTGAGGGGTTGCATTTTCTATTGCGCAATAGTATAATGAAAGGCGATGGTGAAACCACCATCGCCTTTGGTTTTGTTTATTTGTTTTCCAGAGTTTTCTCTGCGGTGCGTAAGAGATTCAGCAGAGAGGAGGCAAACTGGGGATACTGCGCCTGCAACTCGTCGGGCAACATTGCGGGGAGGTTTTCCTCCTCCACCTGACGGCGGCACAATTCGCCCACCGTAACGGCGCTGCTCATTGCCGAGCCGAAAGCGGCGGCCTGATAGCGGTAATCCTCTACGGCGAACATCGCCTTGGGATTTTTGCCGTTGGCGGTGTACATCAAGCGGAACACCACGTAAACCATCTGGATGAGGGCGTTGGACACCTCGACGGTCAACTCTTTATTGTTGCTCTTCTGCAACAAATCAAAGATGACCTGCAGAGAATTGACCAGCAGCTTCTTATTCAGCACAGGGAGCACGCCGGCAGGGGTCATACGGCTGTCGCGGATGGCAGGGTCCTGATCGGGGATCTCCTCCACCGCAATCATAGTGCCGGCCTTATCTGCGGTGCGACCCAGCAGATAATCGCAGGACACGCCGTAATAATCGGCGGCGGCCACCACGAAATCCAGACCGCACTCGCGGATGCCCTTTTCATAGTGAGAGAGCAGAGCCTGAGAAATATGCAGGTCGGTAGCGGCCTTTTTTTGGCTGATGCCGCGCTCTTTACGCAGCAGGGTCATCATGCGGGGAAAAGCGGCATTCATCACGCGACACCTCCTATCAAACTGCCCCTCCTTTTGCGAGGGGTGCAAGGGCAATTCTACCGCATTTTGCCCCCAAATGTCAAGTGAAAATTTTACAGATAGTTGATTTTTTAGCGAAAAATCCAACAAGGAGTTAAAATTATGAAAACTTACAAGATCCATCTCATCCGTCACGGCATCACCGAGGCCAATCAGGACGGCCGTTACATCGGCCGCACCGATTTGCCGCTGTCTCCGGAGGGGTTGGGTGCGCTGTTGGCGCTGAAAGAAAAATATCAATATCCCGGTGGGGTGCGTTTCTTCACCTCGCCCCTAATGCGGTGCCGCCAAACGCTGGAGGTGCTGTATCCCGGCTGTCAGCCCAAGGTGGTGGAGGGTCTTTCCGAGTGCGATTTCGGCGAATGGGAGGGCAAATCCATTCGTGACCTCAAAAACGACGAGCGCTTCCTGCGCTGGGTGGAGGGCGCCGACCGCACCATCCCCGGCGGCGAGGACAGCGAGGCGTTCCGCACCCGTGTGTGCACCGCATTCGAGAGTATCGTGAGCGACCTCATCCACCACGGCGACACTGAGGCGGTGGTGTGCACCCACGGAGGCGTGATTACTATGTTAATGCAGATTTACGGCCTACCTCGTCTGGAGGCAAAGGAATGCATCGCCGCCGCAGGCCAGGGATTTACGCTGCGTGTGACACCCTCCATCTGGATGAGTGAGCCGTTGGCGGAGGTGCTGTGCATTATTCCTTGGGAGAAGGAGTGAGGGAATTGTCGCGCAGCGGCAATTCGAGCACGGCGGTAACATCCCACGGCCTGTACAAAGGCACGACGCCGTGCGGCCTTGGGAGAAGGATTGAGGGAAACTCCCTCCGTCATTTGCTTCGCAAATGCCACCTCCCTCGAGGAGGGAGGCTTTCGGGCGGCAGATTGCCGCCCCTACGGGGTTACAATAAGATTGTGTAAATCAACTCCTAACTCCTCATTCCTAACTCCTAACTCATCAAAACAGCAATTTGCACAATAATTTCCACTCTACAAAGCGGATAATTTTTTAACAAAACTATTGTATGCCACCAAAAAATGCGCTATAATAAGGATATCAAGGTAAAAATACCATCAAGGAGGACAAAACTATGCCACTCGTAAACACCAAAGAAATGTTCCGGAAGGCCTATGAGGGCGGCTACGCCACCGGCGCTTTCAACGTCAACAACATGGAGATCATCCAGGGTATCGTAGACGCCTGTAAGGAGCTGAACAGCCCCGTCATTCTGCAGGTTTCCGGCTCTGCCCGTAAGTATGCCCGTCACGCCTATCTGTACAGCATGGTCAAGACCGCCGCTGAGGAGACCGGTCTGCCCATCGCCCTGCACCTGGACCACGGCTCCAGCTTTGAGCTGTGCAAGGAGTGCATCGACGGCGGTTTCACCTCCGTGATGATCGACGGCTCCCATCTGGACTATGAGGAGAACGTGGCCCTGACCAAGAAGGTCGTGGAGTATGCCCACGCCCACGGCGTCACCGTAGAGGGCGAGCTGGGTCAGCTGGCCGGCGTGGAGGACGAGGTCAGCGTGGAGGCCGACAAGGCCAACTACACCGATCCCGATCAGGTGCTGGATTTCGTGACCCGCACCGGCGTGGACAGCCTGGCCATCGCCATCGGCACCAGCCACGGCGCCTTCAAGTTTAAGCCCGGCCAGAATCCTCAGCTGCGCTTTGACATCCTGCAGGAGGTTATGGATCGTCTGCCCGGCTTCCCCATCGTGCTGCACGGCGCCTCTTCCGTGATGCAGGAGTACGTGGCTACCGTCAACCAGTACGGCGGCCAGATGGCCGACGCCATCGGTATCCCCGAGGATATGCTCCGTCAGGCCGCCAAGATGGCTGTCTGCAAGATCAACGTGGACTCTGACCTACGTCTGGCTCTGACCGCCGGTATCCGCAAGCACATGGCCGAGAATCCCACCCACTTCGATCCCCGTCAGTATCTGGGCGATGGCCGTGCCAACATCACCGCCGTGGTGAAGCACAAGATCGTCAACATTCTGGGTAGCGCCGACCGCGCCTAATCTATCGTGACCGAGCAGGCGCAGAGGTTTCCTCTGCGCCTGTTTTTCGTTTGGAGGTATCGTCTATGCTGTTAGTGCTGGATATGGGAAACACCAATATCACCATCGGTGTATACGAGGGTAAGCGCCTGCTGCTGCAGTCCCGTATTGCCACCGAGCGCACCAAAATGGAGGACCAATACGCCGTGGAGCTGATGGACCTCATGCGGCTGTATAAGCTGGAGAGCGCCGCCTTTTCGGGCGCTATCCTCGCCTCGGTGGTGCCGCCCCTCAACCACGCCATCATCGGCGCGGTGAAAAAAGCGGTGGGTGTCACCCCCTTGCTGGTTGGCCCCGGCACCAAGACAGGCCTCAATATCCGCATTGACAATCCCTCCCAGCTGGGCGCCGACCTTTTGGTGGGCGCTGTGGCGGCGGTGGAAGCGGTAGGCTACCCCTGCATCGTGTGGGATTTGGGCACCGCCACCACCGTATCCGTGGTGGACAACGCGGGCGCCTTCCGTGGCGGCGCCATCATCCCCGGCATTCAGACCGCCCTCAGTGCTCTGGCGGCCGGTACTTCCCTGTTGCCCCAAATCAGCGTGGACGCCCCCGAAAAGGTGATTGGCAGCAACACCATCGCCTGCCTGCAATCGGGTGCGGTATACGGCAACGCCGCCCTCATCGACGGCATGAACGCCCGTATCGTGGAGGAATTGGGCTACGACGCCCCCGTGGTGATTACCGGCGGCTTAGGCCGTGAGATTGCGCCCCAGTGCCGCACCACCGTGCAGTATATGGGCGAATTGCTGCTGGACGGTCTGCGGATCATCTACGAGAAAAATCGAAAATAATCGCATTCTACCCTGTGACGGGACAGCCGACGGCGTCCCAGCCAACGATGGATGGATGTGTTTGATATAAAGTCCAAAACGTGGTATTCTCATAAGAAACTACTGATAAAAGCGGTTTGTTCTTATCGGCGAGATAGTTTTTTGCCAAAGCGAGGCGAAAAGCGCAAGAAATACTGAATGTATTTCCGAGCATTTTCGACCGTTGTGGCGGAAAAATAGCCGCCGAGAACGGCAAACAAGATTTTACTCAGTGGTTTCCCAAAAGAAACGACAGTAAAGGAGTGTTTTTTATGACTAACGTTAAGGCAAACACCCTGCGGCTGGTACAGTTGGGTCTGCTCAGCGGCCTCATCATCCTGCTGCAGACGGTGTTTATCATCCCTTTGCCCGGTAGCCTGACCCTCTCACTGGTGCTGATACCCATCGTGGTGGGTGCGGTGCTGTTTGGACCCCGTGACGGCGCCATCTTAGGCGGCGTTTTCGGTGTGCTGGTGGCGATTATGGCTCTGCAGGGCAGTCTGGGTCTGCTGACCAATATGATGGTGGCCTACAACCCCGTCCTCACCGTGGTGATTTGCGTCGTCAAGGGTGTGGCGGCCGGTTGGGTGCCCGGTCTCATTGCCGCCGCTTTCAAAAAGCAGAGTTTTGTCGGCATTGTGTTGGCGTCTGCCGCCGCGCCCATCCTCAACACGGGCATTTTCCTATTGGGTATGCTCACCGTATTTCGGGGCGTGATGATGGACTTTGCCGAGCAGATCGGTATGGGCGGCACCTCGGCGCTGTATTTCGCCATCGTGGTGCTGGTGGGTGCCAATTTCCTCATCGAGTTTGGCGCTAACTTGATTCTTTCCCCTGCCATCGCCAGCATTGTGAAAGCGTTTCAAAAAATGAAGTAACGAAAAAAGGTCTGTGCCTGACGGCACAGACCTTTTTTATTAGAATAGTAGGGAGAGAAGCATTGCCTCACGCACCTTTTCATAGACGGCTTCAAAGTCCCCCTCGCCCACCGAAATGGTGAGAGCAGGGCGGCAAAAGGCGCGGAAAAACCAAGGGGCGAAACCATCCTGCGCAGACGGCAGGATGGCATAGCCCGACACAGCGGACAATATCTGCGCCATCAAGCGAGAAGCGTCACCGCCAAGGCAAGATACGGTCTCGCCGCCACACGCCAACACGACGGCGTGATGAAAAGGCGTACACTCACAGAAAGCGGTGAGGGCGGTGACAGCATCACCGCAATTTTCGGGGAATTTTTGTGGGAATGCTTGCAATTCTTCCCATCCTGCGGTAGAATGAAGGGTAGATGGCGGCAGAGGGACAAACCAAATCTGCCGTCCCGTAAAGGCACGGGCGAGAGACACCTGACACAGCGGCAGGTCGGCACGCAGATGGGCGCTCATCTCTTCGCAGAGACGGAGAATGTACAGACTCTCCTGCCCCAGCGCCACCATCAGCACCCGTGTGGGGCAATCCTGCCCCCATACGAGGGCGGTCACCTCCCGCCCCAGCGCCACACGGCGCAGGCAGGGATAGCGACCGCAAAGAGCAGTCGCCAAACCTTGCACCACACCGCTATCCAAGGGTTGCGGACGGACCAGCCGTCCCTGCACGCCCACAAACATCGCTAAACCATCCCTTTCAGGAGGATAATATGGACCATTTGATTGAGAAAACCAAAGAGCGCTCCACCGTATTTCAGGGTCGACTGCTCCGACTGGACGTGGACACCATCATCCAGCCCGACGGCAAAGAGGGAGTACGTGAATACATCCGCCATCCCGGCGGCGTGGGCGTGGTCGCCCTCACCGACGAGGGCGAGGTGCTGCTGGTCAAGCAGTATCGCTATCCGTATGGCGAGGTGCTGGTGGAGATCCCTGCCGGCAAGCGTGACGCCGGCGAGGAGCCGCTCACGACGGGTATGCGTGAGTTGGAGGAGGAGACCGGCTATCGTGCCGCCAACTACGTCTCCCTCGGCTGTATGTATCCCACCCCCGGCTGCTGCGACGAAAAAGTGTACATCTATCTGGCCACGGGGCTGACCTTATCCGAGTCTCATCCCGACGCAGACGAGTTTTTGGACGTGGAGCGCTGTCCCTTGGACGAGATGGTGCGCCGTGTGCTGGCCGGCGAAATCACCGACGCCAAGACCCAGGTGGGTATTCTAAAAACGAAGATCCTGTTAGACAGCCAAAAGGAGGCAAAGTGATATGAAAGCACTGAAAACCTGCGGCAAAATTGCCGTCTATCCCCTGATGGCGCTATTGCTGTTTTATCAGGTGATGGGCATCGTCGGTGTATCCATTTCCACCGTCCCCGCGTTGGTAGAGGCCACGTGGCTGGTGCCCGCTTGGATCGTAATGATTGTGTTCATCGCCCTGCCGCTGATTCTGTATCCCTGGTGGAAGAAAAAGGAAATCCTGCCCTTGGTGATGATGGGTGCGAGCCTTGTGGGCGCTGTTTTGGCGCTGGTGATTGCCCTGACCTTACAGGCGGCTCTGCCCTTAGTGGTGTCCGGCACCTCCATCAGCGCTACGGGCGAGCAGGGTTTGGACGCCATCAAGCTGATTACCCGTCACTATTCCCCTATGGTGGTGGGTTTGGTGATGGCTGTGATTGCCTTCATCACCTACAAGCAGGCGCGTGACAGCCGTATCCGTGAGGAGGAGCACGCCTACACCGCCCAGTTTGTGGACGAGGAGTTCGCCCCTGTTGCTGAGGAGAAAAAGGGCGGCAAAAAGCTGAGCAAGCGTCAGCGCAAAGCCCTGCGGGAGCAGGAGGAAAGCGGTAAATAATATTTATGCCGCAGATAGGGAAAGTATGAGAAAAGGCAGTGATTCCATTGGAATCACAGCCTTTTTTGCAGTTATTCGATACCAAGCAGTCGCTTAGCGTTGTCGCAGTAGATGAGGCGGCGGTCGGTGTCGGAGAGGTTGAGACTATCCAGCAAGCGCCGCTCCATGGTGGCGGTGTGCCACGGGCTGTCGGTGCCAAACAAAAGGCGATGGGCGCCGTGCTGCTCCACAATGCGCTCTGCGTAGTATTTGGGCATCATCCCATAGCCGAAGGAGACGTCGAAATACACGTCCTTGCCGCAGAGGTGGCGCAGCACTTCCTCGCCGCACTGAATGCCGCCCCAATGGGCCGCCACTACCGGCGTGGAAAACCAATCCAGCGCACGGGCCAACTGATGGGGCATACAGCCGTAGGGCGGCGGAAAACCATAGTCCAGTCCGGCGTGGAATAGGGTGACGAGACCGAGGTCGGAAATCTTACGATAGATGGGTTTCATCCGTGGGTCGTCCACGGCAAAGCCTTGATAATCGGGGTGGAGTTTCACGCCTTTTAGTCCCAGCGCCTGAATACGCTCCAGCTCCTCCAAGGCATCGGGCGCGTCGGGGTGCACCGAGCCGAAGGAGAAAATATCCACACCGTTTTGGACGGAAGCGGCGAAATCGTTCACCTTTTTCTGCTGGGCAGGGTTGGTGGCGATATGCTGTATCACGGAGGCGGTGACGCCCTCCTCCACCATACTGCGGCGCAGGCCGGCCAGCGTGCCGTCGGTATAGGGCGTCAGTCCGCCGGAGGCGGCGGACAGACGGCTGACCGCCTTCACCGCCAAGGCGTCGGGGAAACAATGGGTGTGAAAATCAATGGTCATAGGAGTCACCTCGAAATTACTATGCGCAGATGTCACTAAAATATGTAGCCGCTGCCCCATCCAAAAACGAGGTCAGCGGCTACGCTTTAGACGGTTTCGATTTTAATCAGGCTGGTGTTGCCCGTAGCGCCGGGCACGCCGCCGGTGATGACGATGTGGTCGCCCTTTTTCAGCGAGAGGGTCTGCTCTGCGATCTTCTTAGCGGTGTAGAACAGCACGTCGGTGGAAGTAAACTTCTCACACATGGCAGGGATCACACCCCAGGACAGAGCCAACTTGCGCCAAGTGCCCTCGTCGGTGGTCAGGCCGATGATGTCCACGGGCGCACGGAAACGGGAGACCATACGGGCGGTCATACCCGACAGGGAGCAGGCCACGATGGCGCTGGCGTTGATGTCGATGGCCATACCGCAGGTGGAATGGGAGATGGCATCCACGTGGTTGCGAATCTCAAACTCCACAGCGCCAAACCGCTTGCGGTAGTTAATGTTCTCCTCGGCGGTCTGGGCGATACGAGCCATGGTAGCCACCGCCTGCACGGGATACTGGCCTGCGGCGGTCTCGCCGGACAGCATAATGGCGGAGGTGCCGTCGTACACGGCGTTGGCCACGTCGGAAA
This sequence comes from Acutalibacteraceae bacterium, assembly GCA_045544815.1. Classification (GTDB taxonomy): domain Bacteria; phylum Bacillota; class Clostridia; order Oscillospirales; family Acutalibacteraceae; genus UBA5905. The sequence continues at coordinate 21,017 of JAZPZT010000026.1, forward strand.
TCTCCGCACGGGTGGGACGGGGATTGTGAATCATACTCTCCAGCATTTCGGTGGCGGTGATGACACGACGACCCATCATACGGCACTTGGTAATCAGTTTTTTCTGGATGGTGGGCAGTTTCTCAAACGGCACTTCCACGCCCATATCGCCGCGGGCCACCATAATGCCGTCGCAATGGCGGCAGATTTTCTCGATATTATCCACGCCGGACTGGTTCTCAATCTTGGCAATCAGCTCGATATGGTCGGCGTTCAGTTCACGCAGGTAGTCGTGGACGTCCATCAAATCCTGCGCGCAGGAGACGAAAGAGCAGGCGATGAAATCCACGCCGTTCTCCACGCCGAAGGCGATGTCCGCCTTATCCTGATCGGAGAGGTACTTCTGCTTCATCACCTTGCCGGGGAAGGACATACTCTTGCGGTTGGACAATTCGCCGCCCTCCACCACCACGGTGTGGATGTTGGCGCCGTCGATGGCGGTGACGGAGAAGGACAAGAGGCCGTTATTCAGCAGGATGGTGTCCCCCACCTGCAGCTCATTGGGCAGGTTGGCGTAGCTCACCGACACGATATGCTGGTCGCCCTCCACCTCATCGGTGGTAAAGGTAAAGACGTCGCCCTTCTCCAGCATAATCTTGCCCTCAGCGAAGGTGCGGATGCGGTATTCGGGGCCCTTGGTGTCCAGCATAATAGCGATGGGCATTTTCAGGTCGTCGCGCACCTTCTTCACCAGATCAATACGGTACTGATGGTCGGCATAGGTGCCGTGGGAAAAGTTCAGGCGTGCCACGTTCATGCCGGCCTTGCACAGGCCGATCATCACCTCTTCGGAGTCGGTGGCAGGGCCGATGGTACAGACGATTTTGGTTTTACGCATAACATATGCCCCCAGTGTAATGAAATCGGTATTATTATACCACTTTTGCGGCAAAATGCAACGAAAATCGGTGATTTTTTGTGCGTGGATGTTGCCTATTCCATCCCAAAGGGCGGCAGGTTGCCGCCCCAAAAAGCAAGACGCGCCCCACCCTTTCGGGTGGGGCGTTTCGTCACGCAAAAACCGAGTTGTATTTACTTTTCCACCACCAGCAATACACCCTCGGGACCGATACGGTTTTCGGGAATGGTTAGCAGATCCTCTTCGATACACTTTTCAACCAACGCATAGATCACGTGGGAGCCGACAATCAACTGATTGTAGAATTTCCACTCGCCCATCAGATGCTTCTGGATGTGGGATACGATATACTCGTGGATTTCCTCCGCCATCTGCTGGCAAATATCGTCCAAAGAGTCGTAATATCCCTGCAACAGCTTACCGAAAGCATCCCAATCCTTTTTCTCGATGGCAACAATGCGAGGTTCCAGCACATCGCCCACTTTTCGTAAAAATCCACACTCGATTGCCTTGGCGGCTACTTCCTTCTGCTCCTCGGACAGGTCTACCACCGACAAGCCGCCGATGGATTTGAGCAGCAGGCGCAATTTGGCGTCCTCGGCAATGCGCTGACCGCAATAATAACACGCGTCCACACGTTTGCCGTAGATACTGCTGATAAACACATAGGGATACCCACAAAGATCGTAGGTGGCGTTGCCGTCACAACCGTAGAACTCCTCGTCTCGGGAAGCAACGCCATCGTTGGCAACCGCCACCACCGTAAAGGGCCGGTCCGGCTGTTTTACGTTTTGGAAATACTTGGTTTCCAAAATGCGGTCCACTTTTCCTGTGGTAAACCATATCGACTCACTGATCAGCGTCCACAGAATAAATCGCAGATCGGTCTGCTCGCTCAGATAGGGAAAGTCCAGAAAACGGTCACGGTTTTCATTCAGGTATTTCTTGAGTCGCGCGCAGAGAGCATCCGCGTATTTATTGTAGATGCCATTGGCCTCGTTAAACTCGTCCTCGTCCACCACAAGGACGTTGGCGATATACTTGTCGCCCTCCTTGCGAAGCAAGCCGTAGCTGCCGTTTTTACCTTTGACCTGAATCGTCAGCTCGTCTTCGATAAAGACCATCGGGACACACAGTTCCTCAGAGAGTTCCTTGGCGGTTTTCGCCTTGTCCTTGCAGGCATAGACCAGATTTTGAGATAACAGTCGTTCCGCTTTTTCGACGGGGTCGTTGTCGGGCGGACTTCCCGTGCCGATAAAGCCCAGTGTCATCGGCTTTAAAGACAAATTCCGTTCACTCATCGTTTCAACCTCTTTTCTTACCGTATTTCGCGCCGAAAACAAACGTTGCTTGACGGCGGATTCGCTGATGCCGAGTTTGCGGGCAATATCCGCCACCTTCATCTCGTCCAAGTAGTAGAGCACCATCACCTCGCGATAGGCTTTGGACAGGAAGGCAATCTCCGAAAAAATCCACCGCAGTTCTTCTCTTTGGGCGGTCTCCTCGATGAATTGGTCGATTTCATTCGCCTTAGCAGGCAGGGACAGTTCCTCGTTTTCGATACTCACCGTCTGCTGTGCCCGACTTCTCTTTTCGGAAAAATCGGCATACACACGCCGTGCAATCGTCCACACAAAGGCGTAGAAATTGTCGATGTGTTCCTGCTTATGTACGGCAGAAATCACTGCCAAAATGATGTCGGAGCAGAGATCCTCCGCCTCGTGGGAGGTGTTGCACCGCCGATAGGCGTACTGATAGACCTTGTCGAGGAAGACCTGCTCGCCGATGAGTTGTAAGATTTCGTTTGTTTTCATAGCGCACCTTTGATTCAATCATGATCGATTCGCCTATATAGTCGGCAAAATGAGAGGTTGGTTAGGTGATTTGGAGATAGTATAGCATATTTTTTGCCGTTTTTTGCGTTTACTGTTCCAGCAAGCCGTCCAAAACGTGCCGCTTATACTGCAAGTCATCGTCCTGCCTGGACAACGGTGCCAAAGCATCAAAGGTGTCTGCCACGGAGCGATACAGGCTTTGCTTCTCTTGCTCATCCATATAATCGCCCATTTTCATCGCCGCGTAAAACAGATGTATTTGGAACCAATAGTTAGCAAATCGGAGATTGGCCCACATCATTTCAATGTCTGTGTCGATGTCAATCTCTAAAAACTCTGCCACGTTGAGAATCGAATGCGCCTTGCTCGCCCATTCAAAGGCTTTGTTGCTATTACCCACGGCGGCATATGTGCGAGCAATCAACTGGATTGCTCGTCCGCGACAGTAACTATTGCTTGCGGTGCGATAGATCTCGGAGCACAGTTCAACGATTTCTTTGCTGTACCCCACCTTATCGGTATCATAATAGGCAGCCATCAAATATACCTTTACCTGCTCGTTGTTGGGCATCCGTTGTAATGCCTCTTGCCATAGCGAAATGTTTGCTGCATTCTTTCCTTCGCGCTGGTGATGCTCTGCCTCGGCCTCATACTTTTCCAACAACAGTTTTTCGTCCAATTGTTCCGCCATCAGCAATTCGTCAATGGTGATGCCGAAATAGCGGGAGATGAGCGGCAGCAGTGTGATATCCGGCAAGGATTTTCCCGTTTCCCACTTGCTCACTGCCTGGTAGGACACATTCAGTGCCTGCGCCATCTTTTCTTGAGACACGTTCTTCGCTTCGCGCAAGCGTTTGATATTATCTGCCAATCGTTTTGTCATGGTATTCACTCCTTTTCGTTGTGTTGTGGCCACAACCACATTGTACGCGCAAAAGGAGTGAATTACAATAACCGCTCCGTTGAGTTTTGGTTGAGTTTCTCAACCAAGGAGCGCATCACACGGGCGGATATCATCCGCCCGAAGCCTTCCTCCGCGAGGGAGGTGGGTTTTTGCCGCAGGCAAAAAGACGGGGGGAGTTCTTCTTCCCCGTCCTCTTATACAACCCCCCTCAGCCCCGGCTTCGCCGTCCCAGCTCCCCCGGAGAGGGACCCTACATCACCAATCTTACCTCGGTGCGAGACGATAGGGACGGATAGCATCCGCCCGAAAAACAAAAAGACCGTAGACGCGACGTCTACGGTCTTGGTTTCAGGAACCCTCAGAACTGAATAAAGTCACATTGAGAAGAATGCGGAAAGAACCAGCTGCAGGTCGCGGGCATCACACCGCTCCCTGTCAAAATGTGTTCGTTACATCTGTTCGAATTTGTAGGTCAAGCCCTCGATCTATTAGTACTGTCAAGCTAAAGACATCGCTGCCCTTACACACACAGCCTATCAACCACGTAGTCTTCGTGGGATCTTACCTGATTACTCAGTGGGATATCTTATCTTAGGGTCGGCTTCACGCTTAGATGCTTTCAGCGTTTATCCGCTCCGCACATAGCTGCCCAGCTGTGCCACTGGCGTGACAACTGGTGCACCAGAGGTGCGTCCATCCCGGTCCTCTCGTACTAAGGACAGAGCCCTTCAAATATCCTGCGCCCGCAACAGATAGGGACCGAACTGTCTCACGACGTTCTGAACCCAGCTCGCGTACCACTTTAATCGGCGAACAGCCGAACCCTTGGGACCAACTTCAGCCCCAGGATGTGATGAGCCGACATCGAGGTGCCAAACCTCCCCGT
>JAZPZT010000027.1:0-30860 GCA_045544815.1 Acutalibacteraceae bacterium
CTCCGACTTCGGGAGTTTTTCGTTTACTTATTCTTCTACAACCTCTTCGGGGGCGAGGCGGACACGAATCTGGTTGGGACGGGTGGTCTCAACCTGAGTGACCTCCACCCACAGGCCGTCGGCAGTAAAGGTGTCGCCCACGGCAGGGATACAACCCGTGGCCTCCATCACCCATCCGCTGACGGTGGTGGCGTCACACGCGGTAACGGTGCCGTAATGCTCCATCAAATCCGAAAGCTCGGTAGAACACATCACCAAGGCACTGCCGTCGGGCTGGGGCAGGATATTCTGCACCTCGTCGTCGTGCTCGTCCCAGATTTCGCCCACCAGCTCCTCCAGGATATCCTCCATCGTGACGATACCTTGAATGCCGCCGTATTCATCCGCCACGATGGCGATGTGGGAATGCGCCTCCTGCAACTTTTTCAGCAACAGGCGAATCTTCATGGTGGGAGGGATGTACAGGGCAGGCTTCATCAAATCCGTGGGGGTGGGGTGCTCCTCAGCACGGACGTAGTAATCCTTATGATACACCACGCCGACGATATGATCGATAGACTCCTCATACACCGGCAGACGGGAATAGCCCGTATCCAAGAAGGTCTCGGCCAACTCCTCAGAGGTGGCGTCGGCAGGCACACCCGCCACCTTAACGCGAGGGATAAGGATATCCTGCGCCACTTTATCATTAAACGCGATGACGCTGCGGATGAGCTCGGATTCCTGCTCACCCATGGTGCCGTCCTCCTCCGCCTCCTCAAGGAAAAACAGCAGTTCTTCCTCGGTGACGGTATCCTCTTCCTTGGTCTTAAACACCAGATTCATCAACCATTTCCAACCGGCAAAAACCTGGTTGATGGGCCACAAAATCCAAGTGATCAGCCGCAGGATGGGCGCCGTGGCCATCACGAAGCCGTCGGCGTACTGCTTGGCAAGGCTCTTGGGCGTAATCTCACCAAAAATCAGCACCACCACGGTGGTGACGATGGTGGATACGGTGGTGGCAAGGCTCTCGCTATGGGCAATCAGGTCGGCGAAAAACAGGGTGGCCACTGTGGTCAGCAGGATGTTGACGATGTTGTTGCCCACCAAAATCGTGGACAGCAGACGGTCGTATTCCTCTGACAAATCCAGCGCCAACTGGGCACGCTTGTCGCCGCTTTCGGCCAAGGTGCGCAGTTTTAGGCGGTTAAAGGTGGAGAATGCGGTCTCGGTCGCCGAGAAATACGCCGACAACGCCACCAGCACCAGCATCACGATGATTGACGTAATATTATTACTATCCGGGTCCATTTGTTTTGTTCCATCTCCTTTTTTATTGCTCAACAATAGACTCGCCGATAGTATAGCAGAAACAGCGCAAAATGTCCAGTATTATTTGCATAGACCGCCCTTTGCGGCGCAGAATAGGAGAGAAAAGGGGTGGCAAAATGGATTTTTGGTTGGTTTTGAAAGCCTTTTTGGTGGGCGGCGGTATCTGCGTGGTGGGGCAACTGCTCATCGACTACACCCGCCTGACACCGGCACGGATTTTGGTCGGCTTTGTGGTGCTGGGGGTGGCGCTCACCGCCATCGGCGTATACGAGCCGCTGGTGGAATGGGCCGGCTGCGGCGGCACTATACCGCTGACGGGATTCGGCTATGCGCTGGCGCAGGGTGTCAAGGAGGCGGTGGCGGAAAAAGGCCTATGGGGCGCTGTGGTGGGCGGTATCACCGCCACCGCAGGCGGTATCACCACGGCGGTGACGCTGGGTCTGTTAGCGGCGCTGGTGGGCAAAAGCGGCGACAAGGCGTGACGTTCACAGAACGTCACGCCAGTTCTATTCGCCTGCGGCGAGTGCTATTGCTACGCAGTGATATTATGCTACGCATAGTGATATTGCCCTGTGGGCAGTATCCGGCGAATAGAATATCACTAAACCGATAGGTTTCATATCACTTTCGCACAGCGAAAATATCACGCCGTCGCAGACGGCATATCACAAAAAAGAGCAACGGAAAATCCGTTGCTCTTTCTCTTTATCTCACGATGGTATAGATGAGTTCCTGTGCCGCAGGGGCAGTATCCGAAATGGTGACCGCATCCAGATAGGCGGCGGTGGCGGCGGCAACCGCTTCGGTGCGGTTGGTGTACAACAGGGCAATCGGCTCGCCTGCGGCGACGGCGTCACCGGTCTTTTTCAGCAGGCGGATACCTGCGGCAAAGTCGATGGCGTCCTCTTTCTTGGCGCGGCCGGCACCCAGCGCCACTCCCACGATGCCGATACGCTCGGCGTCCATATCCGCAATATAGCCGTCCGCAGGGGCGCACACCTCATAGGCAGGGGCGGCAGGGAAACGGCTGACGTCACGCAGATAATCGGCGTCGCCGCCCTGTGCGGCAATCCAGCGGCAGAGCTGCTCAAAGGCCGCACCGCTGTCCACCGCCTCGCTGACACGGGCGGCGGCCTCCGCGGGGCTCCAGCCACGGCAGAGGCACAACATCTCGGTGGCCAGTGCCTCGCACAGGCTGCGCAGACGGCGGTCTCCGCCACCCTGCAGAATCTCCACCGCCTCCATCACCTCGATGGCGTTGCCCACGGCAGAGCCGAGGGGCACGTCCATATTGGTGACCAGTGCGGCGGCCTGACGGCCGCAGGCGGCGGCGATATCCACCATCTGGCGGGCCAGCGCCTCGCCGTCCTCACGGGTTTTCATAAAGGCGCCGCTGCCCACCTTCACATCCAAGACGATGGAATGAGAGCCGGCGGCCAGTTTTTTGCTCATAATGCTGGAGGCAATCAGCGGCACACTGTCCACCGTGGCGGTGACGTCACGCAGGGCGTACAGCTTCTTATCCGCAGGGGCGAGGTCGCCCGACTGACCGATGACCGCCACGCCAACCTCCTCCACCTGCGCCATAAACGCCTCGGCGGACAGCTCGGTGCGGAAGCCGGGGATGGATTCCAGTTTACCCACCGTGCCGCCGGTGTGGCCGAGGCCACGGCCGGACATCTTGGCCAGTTTGCCGCCCAACGCAGAGACGATGGGAGCCACAATGAGGCTGGTCTTGTCGCCCACACCGCCGGTGGAATGCTTATCCACCGACAGGGTGCCGAAGCAGGAGAGATCCACCGTATCGCCGGAATGCATCATAGCGTCGGTGAGAATCGCCGTCTCGGCAGGGGTCATACCGTTGAGACACACCGCCATAGCAAAGGCCGCCATCTGGTAATCCGGCACCGTCTCGGCGGTATAGCCCTCGATGAGGAAGCGAATCTCCGCCTCGGTCAATTCTTCGCCCATCCGCTTGCGGCGGATAATATCGTATACACGCATAGTGTGACACCTCCTAAGTATGAAAATATTTTAGCACACCCCACGCCGTTTGTAAATGGGATTTTCGTTTGTGGCGCACATTGTCCGAGAGGGTTTTGTAGGGGAGGACTTCCACACTATCCGACGGGAGGGCGTGGAAGCCCTCCCCTACGAAGGCACAACGAAAGAGTGTGGGAAGAATCCATCGACAAAAAAGAGTGGATTTTTGGCTATGGTTGTGGTAGAATGAATAGGATATCTGCGGCGAAGGAGGTTCGTCTATGTTAGAATGGTTTGAAAAAGTATTCGGTTGGCTGCCGAAAGAGGTTTTTGCGGCGCTCATTTCCATGGTGCCGGTCATCGAATTGCGCGGCGGTCTGCCCTATGCCATCCTGTCGGGCATTTCGCCGTGGCTGGCGTTTCCCCTGTGTATCGTGGCAAACCTGATTCCCGTGCCCTTTATCCTGTGGTTTATCACCCCCATCTTCAGTTGGATGAAAAAGACCAAGCTGTTGCGTCCCATGGTGGAAAAACTGGAAAAGCGTGCCATGGATAAGAAGGAAAAGGTGGAAAAAAGCTATTTTTGGGGTCTGCTGTTGTTTGTGGGTATCCCTCTCCCCGGTACGGGCGCGTGGACGGGCGCGCTGATTGCCGCTATGCTGGACATCCCCAAGAAAAAGTCCATCCCCGCCATTGCGCTGGGCGTGTGTCTGGCGGCGGTGCTGATGGGTACCCTCTCCCTTATTTTTGAGGGCCTGTTTTTCTGATTCAAAACCAACACAGAATCGTTTTCCGGTCGTTATGTACGATTACGGAATCGTGCCGATTCAAAAACCAAAATAGAATCGCCGTCCAATCGTTACGTACAATTTTGGAATCGTGCCGATTCAAAAAGGAGATTTTTGCCAAACGGCAAAAATCTCCTTTTTTTGTGCAAGGGATGAGGTATGATGGAAAGAGCTAAGACATATACTGCAATAGAAAAACGAAAGGAACGATACGATTATGGAAAAACGCACACGCTATCTGCCCGAGGGCGACCTCATCGACACGCCCGAAAACAAACAAGCCACCGCCACACTCACCGCCCTAATGCAAGCGCAGGCCGAAGGTCTGCTGCTGGAGGGGCGTGCCGTGCGCTGCGACGTAGACCACAACCTGTACGTGAAATTGCCCTGCGGCGAGGGTATCATCCCCCACGCCGAAGGAGCGCTGGGCATTGCCGAAGGCACCACCAAGGACATCGTGCTGATTACACGGGTAAATAAACCCGTGTGCTTCACCGTCATGGGGTTTGAACACACCGATACGGGGTGCCGCCCCATCCTCTCCCGCCGTGTGGCGCAACAGCGGTGTCGGGAGGAATTCCTCGACCATCTGCAGCTGGGTGACGTGATACCTGCCCGTATCACGCGGTTGGAGTCCTTTGGCGCATTCTGCGATATCGGGTGTGGGTTGCCCGCTCTCTTGCCCATTGCGGATATCTCGGTGAGCCGCATTCTCCATCCTGCGGACCGTCTGCGCGTGGGGATGGAGATTCTCACGGTGGTGGCCTCGCTGGACAACGACCGCATTTGCCTCTCCCATCGGGAACTCTTAGGCACGTGGGAGGAAAACGCCGCCCGCTTCCACGTGGGGGAAACGGTGGCAGGTATCGTGCGGTCGGTGGAGCCCTACGGCATATTCGTGGAATTGGCGCCCAACTTGGCCGGCCTTGCGGAGCCGCACCCCGGTGTGCGTGTGGGACAGCAGGCGGCGGTGTATATTAAGAGCGTGCAACCCGACAAGTTGAAAATCAAACTGGCGCTCATCGACGCTCAGGACAGCGACCTGCCGCCTGCGCCGCCGGAGTATTTCATCACCGACGGGCCGCTGACCCATTGGCGGTATTCCCCCGAGGGGTGTCATCGGGTGATTGAACGGCATTTTCAGCGAGTGTAATTTTGTGCCGACACCATTGCGGCCGAGGCTGTTATGGAAAAACGCCCTCGTCAGAGGGCGCTGTACAAACAAAAATTGTGCCGATAAAAAATCCCCGAAGGGTTGCATTCCCTTTGGGGATTTTGTTATAATACAAGCGAACGAAACGAAAGGAGGAAGAGGAATGAAACGACTGATAGTCCTGCTGCTGGTGACCTGCCTACTGTTGGGTCTGGGCGGCTGCAACAAACCCGACGACGGCTCGGGCGGCGGATTCCGCTTCCCCATCGACGGCGAGCCGACGGCGCTGGACCCCCAGATGGCCCGTGACGACGCCGCCATCACCGTATTGTGCGCCCTTTTCGAGGGTCTGACCCGTCTGGATAACGACGGCAAGGTGGTGCCTGCCGCCGCCGACTGGACGACGTCGGAGGACGGTCTTACCTACACCTTCGCCATCCGAGAATCCTATTGGAATACAAACCCCGTCAAGGGGAAAGAGCAGCCTTGGGACGACCCTCTGCCCGTGACGGCGGATGATTTTCTTTTTGCCTTTGAGCGGCTGGCGGACCCTGCCACCGCCTCGCCCCTATCGGGCGAATTGGCAGGTATCGCAGACGTGACCGCACCCGACGACAAAACGCTGCAGGTCACCCTCTCCGCACCCGACGACGATTTTCTCGCCAAGATGGCCACCTCTCCCTTCTTCCCCTGCCATCGGGCCTTTTTCGAGGCCACCGCAGGCCGCTATGGCTTGGAAGAAGAGTATATTCTCTCCAATGGCGCCTTCCGCTTGGTGGCGTGGAATCACAACGAGAGCCTGCTGGCCTATAAGCACGAGCAGTACCACGACGCGACGCAGATTATCCCCGAGGCGGTGCGCTTCGTCATCGGCAACGCTGACCCTGTGGCGGCGCTGGGGTCGGGCGACCTCTCCGCCGCACCGCTCTCCGCCGCACAGGCGGCGCAGGTGGACAAAAAGGTGTCTACCGTCGCGCTGCACGACTCCCTGCGCTGTGTAATGCTCAACGCTTCCGCCGACCCGTTGGCAGAGGTCAACGTCCGCCGCGCGCTGCGCGACAGCATTCAGTGGGACAGCGTGGACGCCTATCTCGCCGACGTGGGCGAGACGGCGGCAACAGGTTACGTGCCACCTGAGGCCACCGTCAGCGCAGGGGAAATCTACCGCACCACTGACAACGCCCTGCCCCGTCGCACCGACGCCGCCACGGCGGTGAAGGCACTGCAGGCAGGTCTGAAAGCCCTTTATCCCGACCAGACCGCCACGGCCTCGCGCATTCGCATTACCCTGCTGGCGGCGGAGGATACCCTCAGCGCCGATTTGGCACGGTACATCCTCCAATCGTGGCAGAAAAATCTGGGCATTTCGGTGACCCTCTCCCTGGTCCCCGAGCAGGAACTAAATCGCCGTGTGAAAAACGGCAATTATCAAGCCGCACTCTACACCTTTACCCCGTCGGGGCTGACGGGCGCGGAAAATCTGTCCGCCTTTGCCTCTGCCGCCACGGATAACGTGGCACGGCTGGTGGACAAAAAGGTGGACGCCGCCATCACCGCCGCCAAAAGCGGCGGTCGCGAGGAGTTGGTGGCGCTGGAGGGTGCGCTGTGGGCGGCCTGCCCTGCCATCCCCGTGAGTTTCCCCTATCGCTACTACGGTTTTGCCGAGGACACCGAGGGGATCGTGGCACGCCCCTTCGGTGGCGGACGATATCAGTCCCCCATCGACTTCCGACGCGCCAAATATTACGATTAAAAAAGAAGGTTTGGCATTGCCAAACCTTCTTTTTTGTTGCGTGATATGCTATTCTTACAGCACCTTGGACAGGAAATCCTGCAGGCGGGGATGTTTGGGATGGTCAAAGACCTCCTCGGGCGTACCCTGCTCCACAATCTTACCGCCGTCCATAAACAGCACACGGGAGGCCACCTCACGGGCAAAACCCATCTCGTGGGTGACGATAACCATAGTCATGCCCTCGTCCGCCAACTGCTTGATGAGGTCCAGCACCTCGCCCACCATCTCGGGGTCCAGAGCGGAGGTAGGCTCGTCAAACAGAATCACCTTGGGATTCATAGCCAACGCACGGACGATGGCCACGCGCTGCTTCTGACCGCCGGACAGGGTGGAGGGATATTTGTCCGCCCAATCGTCCAAACCGATACGCTGCAACAGACCGTGAGCCTTCTCCACCACCTCCGCCTTAAAGGCGGCACGGGCGGCACGACCCTTGATTTTCTTCAGGCCGATGTGCAAGGGTGCCAGCGTGATATTCTCCAGCACCGTCTTATTGTTAAACAAATTAAACTGCTGGAACACCATACCCATCTTCTGACGGTGGCGGTTGATATCCACACGCATATCCGCCAGGTCCTCGCCGTCAAAGATGATGGAGCCGGAGGTGGGGTCCTCCATACAGTTGAGGCAGCGCAAGAAGGTACTCTTGCCGCTGCCGGAGGGGCCGAGGATGACCACGCGCTCGCCCTCGTGAATGGTTTCGGTGATGCCGTCCAGCACAACCAATTTACCATAAACTTTGGTCAAATCAATTACGTCGATCACTCTTTCTCAAGCTCCTTTCCATCAGTCTAATGCCCAGAGAAATCAGCATAACCAGCACGATGTAAATGACTGCCATCGCCAGATAGGGCATGAGGTATTCGTAGGTGCGGTTACCGATTTCGTTAAAGGTCTTGTACAGGTCCACGGCAGCCACGAAGCTGACCACGGAAGTATCCTTAACCAGAGCAATCAGCTCGTTGCCCAAGGTGGGCAGGATATTCTTGACGGCCTGGGGCACCACAATCTTCATCATGGTGGTGGAGTAACTGAGGCCCACGGCACGGCCTGCCTCCATCTGACCGGCATCCACCGACAGAATGCCGCCGCGCATAAACTCAGAGCAGTAGGCGGCGGAGTTGAGACCGAACACCAAGATACAGGTGTTCAGCGAGCCGATCTGCACGCCCATCATGGGAAACAGCACGTAATAGGCCAGCAAGAGCTGCACCACGATGGGGGTGCCACGGAAAAAGCCCACGTAGACGGTGCAGATTTTATCCAAAATGCGGGGAAGCAGTTTGTATTTGGGCATTACCTTAACGGCGGCGATGAGAGTGCCCAGCAGGATACCGATGAGCAGACCCGAAAAGGCGATGATGAGGGTGTTGACCAAACCCTCACCGATGACGCGCTCCCACGCCCCACCGGGGCCGAATTTTGCCCAAAACACTTCCCATTTATTGAGAATGTCCATACCTATTCCTTTCACACAGCAGAAGCCTCGCCACCGTTTTTTGCGGTGGCGAGGTTCCTGTTATATACCAAAATTACTTACCGTTGATGGCGTTGGCAATAGCATTGGCGGGAGCGTCGTCCACAATGACGTAATCCACCTCACCGTTAATCATAGCGGTGAAAGCCAGAGCCGCATAATCGTACTCCATCTTGGTAGCGGGCAGACCGGCGAAGCCGTAGCCGCCCTCTTCGTCAGCGTCGCCGTCGATGTAGATGGCGCCGGTGGTGCCGCGCTGGCAACCGATCTTGCAGCCCTTATCCTTAGCGTTCAGGATGGCCACCACGTCGTCAGCGGTCTTGCAAGCGTCAAACTCGGTGTTGTCGGCGGGAACGATCAGCACCTGGTTGGCGCTGTAGTAGGAATCGCTGAAGGTAACCACTTCCTGACGGGCAGGGGTGATGGTCAGGCCGGCCATACCGATGTCGCACAGACCCTGCTGGACGGAGGTCACAACAGACTCAAACTGCATATCCTTGATAACCAGTTCTTTGCCCAGATACTCAGCCAGACCGGCGGCGATCTCCAGGTCGATACCAAAGAACTTACCGGCCTCGACCATCTCGAAGGGCTCGAAACCGGTGGAGGTAGCCACCACCAGCTGATCCTTGGAAGCGTCCTCGACAGCGGACTCAACCTTGTTGGGGGTGCCATCGCCGAAGTAGTTGTCGCAGATGGCGTCGAAGGTGCCGTCGCCCTGGATCTTCTTCAGGTACTCGTTAACCTTGGTCAGCAGCTCGGCGTCCTCTTTGTTCACGCAGAAAGCGTAGGACTCCTCGGACAGGGCGATGTCGATTACCTTCACCTTATCGGCGGCGGTATCGGTCTTGCCACAGGCACACAGAGTAGCCATCATCACAACGGCCAACAGCAAAGCGATCAGTTTTTTCATAATTATACACTCCTTATAAAATACGGTTTGTCGGTTGACAAGGCGATAATACACCCTTTTCTCGGGTTTGTCAATATGTTTTTTGAATATTTTTTGAATATTTTTCAAATTTTTTGGTGTTTTTATGCATAATCAATGTATATATACACGTTTATACAACAAATCCCATAAAACCCTGTTTGGCAAAGACGGCAAAAAGAGCGCCGCATAAAAAACAACCCCCTTCGAAAAGGGGGTTGTGCAAGGTCGGATTAATAATTCTCCTTACGAACCTCGAAGTAGGCCTGGGGATGGGCGCAAACGGGGCACACCATCGGAGCCTTCTTGCCCATAACGAGGTGGCCGCAGTTGCGGCACTCCCACATGGTCTCGCCGGCCTTCTCAAAGACCTGCTGCATCTCCACGTTGGACAGCAGCTTGCGATAGCGCTCCTCGTGAGAGCGCTCGATGGCGGCCACCATACGGAACTGAGCGGCCAGGGCGGTGAAGCCCTCCTCCTCCGCCTCTCGGGCGAAGCGGTCGTACATACCGGTCCACTCGTAGTACTCGCCCTCGGCGGCGGCGACCAGGTTGGCGGCGGTGTCGCCGAGACCACCCAAAGCCTTAAACCACAGCTTGGCGTGCTCCTTCTCATTGTTGGCGGTCTCCTCAAAGATGGCGGCAATCTGCTGATAGCCCTCTTTGCGTGCGACGGATGCGAAATAGGTGTACTTGTTGCGCGCCTGGCTCTCGCCGGCAAAAGCCTCAGCCAGATTGCGCTCGGTCTTGGTGCCCTTCAGTTCCATAATAATACCTCCTAAAAATCTATAATGGATTATCTATATTATATCCCAAAATTTGTAAAATACAAGAGAGAATTTTTGAAAACAAGGGGCTGCAAGCGAAAAATTTGGAGCCGGCTTGGTTAGCCGATAACCCCTCATTCCCAATTCCTAACTTGCCACGCGTACACATTTGTGCTATAATGCCGCTGTAATCACACTTTTCGGGAGGGAATGCTATGGAACTCACACCCATCGCCCACATCCGCACCGATTTCGGCAGCAAGTTCGGCGTGCCGCGGCAGAGCGGCGTGGTGGACGAACTGCGCGCCCGTATCGTATTCGAGCCGCCCTATCGCAACCCCGACGCCCTGCGTGGACTTGAGGATTTTTCCCATCTGTGGCTCATCTGGCATTTCTCCGAGGTGAAGCAGGAGGGCTGGTCCCCCACCGTCCGTCCGCCCCGTCTGGGCGGCAACACCCGTATGGGCGTCTTTGCCACACGCTCCCCCTATCGCCCCAACCCCATCGGCCTGTCGGCGGTGCGGATGATTCGCGTGGATCTGCACACCCCTGAGGGGCCCGTCATCACCGTGGCAGGCGCCGATCTGATGGACGGAACGCCTATTTTTGACATCAAACCCTATCTGGCCTATGCCGACAGCCATCCCGAGGCAAAAGGCGGTTTTATAACCGGCTTGACCGATAGGTCTGTACAGGTTTCCTGCGCCACCTCCCTACTGGAGAATCTCCCCGAGGAGACCCGAAGAAGCCTTTTGGCGGTGCTGGCCCACGACCCCAGACCCACCTATCAGCACGACCCCGACCGTGTCTACGGCATGGAATTTGGCGGCTATAACGTCCGCTTTACGGTGGCGGACGGCGTGCTGACAGTGGTGTCCATCGAGTAACTGCGCAAAGCAACGCATTTTTTCTTGCATTTTGTCAGTTTTTGTGTTATACTGGACGAGATGTGAACAAAGTATTAACACAAAACACAGGAGGTACCTTATGCTTTTTGACCGTGCCGACGGCAAGTTGCTGCGCCACACCGACCCCATGTATCGCGTGGCTGCGCACATCATGGCCAAGCGTAGCGACGCTATGAACAGCATTACTCTGGATATTCCCCTGGAACCGATGGAGAAATACATCCGCCTAAAAAAGAAAGAGGGCATCAGCCTGAGCCATATGGCGCTGATTATGGCCGCCTTCAACCGTACCATGTGCGAATTTCCCGCCCTCAACCGCTTTGTGGTGAACAAGCGCGTCTATGCCCGTAACGAAATCGCCATCGGTATGGTGGTGCTGAAGATGGGCGCCACCGGCGCAGAGACCATGAACAAGATCTATCTGCAGCCTGAGGACACCATTTTCGACGTCAACCGCCGCATTAACGAATACGTAGAGGCCAGCCGCGACGTAGCGGACGAGAATCCCACCGATAAAATCATCAAGGTGCTGGTGGGTCTCCCCGGTCTGATGCGTTTTGCGGTGGCCGTGCTCAAGTGGATGGACTGGCACAACCTGCTGCCCAAGGCCATCATCAACGCCAGCCCCATGCACAACACCATGGTGTTTACCAATCTGGCCTCCATCCGCACCAACCACATCCACCATCACGCCTATGATTTCGGCACCACCAGCCTGGTGTTGGCCGCCGGCAACCCCCGTGAGGTGCCCCGCCGCACCCGTGACGGCGAAATCGTCCACGATAAATGCCTGCCTCTGGGCCTCGTGATGGACGAGCGTATCGCCAGCGGCTATTACTTCTCTCAGGCCTTCCGCCGCATGAAGGAGTATTTCCGCAACCCTGCCCTGCTGGAGGAGCCGCCCGAGAGAATTCTCACCGACCCCGAACTGTAACACTGCGCCGCAGGCGCAATACCACTGCCGCAGGCAATATCACTATGCGACAGCATAATATCACTTTTGCAACAGCAAAAATATCACTAACAAAAAGAAGGAATGACCAAAAGGTCATTCCTTCTTTTTCGCTTCTTACTCTACCACTACCACGCCGTCCTCGTGGATGGTGATGGTCATACCATCCTGCACGTAGGCGAGGAACTCCTCGCCCAGACTGTCCACCACCGGCATCTGCACGTCGGGCAGCCATACGGAGGCGAGAATGGAGCCTGCCGCCGCCAGCGAATCAATAGGCTGGGAGAACAGCATACAAGCCGGCTGACGATTCATGGCGCAGGCGCAGTACAGCACCAAACCACCGGTGGTAGAGCCGATGGTCTGGGGCAGGCATACCGCCTTGCCCGCCATCTCCTTGCCGTGGAGGTCGGGATTGTTCTGATCGCCGCAGGTAGCCTTTTTATCGCCAAACTGCAGAGCGCCCTGAAAGGACGCCAGCGTATTAAAGCCCACGCGGGATACCACAGCGGTGGCGCTCACGGTGCCGGGGGCAACCACACGACCCTTAAACTCTTTCATATCCGTTGCCTCCCTTCGTAATCTTGACGAGAATCTCGTCCTCGGTGTAATAGCGGGCGGTGGTGTAGGTGCGCAGTTTGTTGCTGCTGGTCATCACCGGCATCGCCTTGCACAAGGGGTTATTCATATACATCAGAGGGCAGATGTAGGAGAGGATGACGCCGGTGGCCGCCAGACGGGCGGCGTACTCGGTCTTTTCAAACTCCGCCTTCACCGCGGGAGCGGTGGTGAACACGGTGGGAATCAGCACTTTCTTATGGCCGGACTCCTTAAGCCCCTGCTCCACACGCTCCGTCCAATCCACCAACTGCTGGAAGCTCATATGGGGACAGCCTACGAAGCACAGTTTCGGCTTGGCGTCGGGATTTTTCCACATCACGGGATAGTTGTCCTGCACGCGCTGCAATTCGGCGTCGTCGATGACGTACACCTGTGCGCCCTCGGCAATCAGGCTCTCCCCCTGCTCCTTGGCTTCGGGGGTTAGGTTGTGGATATGGTACAGACCCACGGCACCGTTGGAGGCGGTGGCGGCGCCGAAATCCTTGAGATAGGCGCAGGCGGTATCGGTGAGTTCCTCACCCAGCCACTTGTCCAGACCGTAGACGTAGGGCACGTCCTCCATCACCTTCATACCGATGGCGGAGCCCAAAAGCTGTGCCTCCGGTTTTTTGGTAGTTTCCACCTTAATAATCCAAGTGGCCTTACGTCCCTCGTCGGTCAAGAGGCCGAAATGGGGCACGTAGCCGGCGATGGAGCCCATAATGTCCATAATGCCCGAATTGCGGTTGCAACGGGCGCCCAGCACGGAATTGGCGTACACCACGGCGGAGGACTCGGCCCAAGACAGCACCTCGCCCATTTTGGGCTTGTTGCCCATCTGGTCCAGATAACAGGCACAGGTGAAGGCGTTGTCGTCCATCAGACCCAACTGCTTTAACTGCTCCTCGTAGGACTCTTGGGTGGCGTACATAATCTTATTAAATATAAAATTCTGCAGGAAGTTGGCAGGCACGTTTTTGTCCACGGGACGGGGGTCCACGGAGAACTGCTGCTGAGAAACGGCGCCTGCGTCGATGAGGGTCTGCATTAAATCAAAGACAGGGGTCATCATCTTCAGGCCGAAAGAGGTGACCAAATGGTTGTAGGTGGAGGTGACCGGCACCATCTTGTCGGCGCCGAAGGTGTCGCCGTACATCACCAAGGTTTTCCACACCTTGGCCATGGTTTCGCCCTGGGAGCCATTCAGTATGGCCTGTTGTTCATCGGTGAGAAACATACGTATCATCCTTTCTTATTTAATGAGGAATGAGCAATGAGTAATGAGTAATGAAGGTAGTGACTGCGTATTCGTAGAAACTGCTCCCATTCCTCATTTCTCATTACTAATTACAACTTCATCGCTACGTCCCAGGCCTGCCAAATGACGGTGCGCAGATTGCCCACCTTGGAGGCGTCGCCCACGATATGCAGATGGGCGCCCTTCTTGGCGATGGGGGCAGGCACGTAGCCGGCGGACACAATCACGCTGTCGGCGGCAATCTCCTCGGTGGTGCCGTCTTTATGGGTGACGGTGACGCCACCCTCGGTGATGGCGGTCAGCTTGGTCTCCAAATGCACCGCCACCTGATTGGTCTTAAAGAAATCGCGCAGATAACTGGTGTTGGCCAGCGGCACGCCGCTGCCGTGCATAAGGTCGTCCTGCATCTCCACGATAATGGGCGTCTTGCCCTGACGGTAGAGATCGTAGGCAATCTCACAGCCCGTCAGGCCGCCGCCCACCACCACCACGGTGTCCCCCACCGTCTTGTTGCCCAGCAGATAGTCGATGGCCTCCACGGCGGTGTCGATACCGGGGATGGGCAGACGGCGGGCGGTGGCGCCCGTCGCCACCACGATCTCGTCCGCCTCGATGGCGGACAGGTCGGTGACGGGGGTATTCAGCTTAATCTCGATGGGATATTTGGTCATCTCACGGCGATACCAAGCGATGAGTTGCTTATCCTTCTCCTTAAAATTGGGGGCGGCGGCGGCGATAAACACGCCGCCCAACTGACCGCTCTTCTCATACAGCGTCACGCTGTGGCCACGCTTGGCGGCCACCAGAGCGGTCTCCATACCGCCGATACCACCGCCGATGACGGCGATTTTCTTGACCTTTTTGGCAGGGGTGATGTGGTATTTGCGGCTCTGCATGGTCTCGGGGTTGATGGCGCAACGAGCCAGACCCATGGTGTCGGTCAAATCCTGGCTGTTGGCGTGACCCTTAGCAGAGGAGAAGTTAAAGCAGCCTGCGTGACAGCAGATACAGGGGCGGATGTCCTCCAAACGGTCCTCGATGAGTTTGGTGATCCACTGGGGATCGGCGAGGAACTGGCGGGCGATACCCACGCCGTCAATGCGGCCCTCGGCCACGGCGGCGGCACCCACCTCGGGGTCCATACGGCCTGCGCACACCACGGGAATGTCCACAAACTGCTTGATGTGCGCCACGTCCTCTAAGTTGCAGTTTTGGGGCATATAGAGGGGCGGATGGGCCCAATACCAAGAGTCATAGGTGCCGTTGTCGGCGTTGAGCATATCGTAGCCGGCCTCCTGCAGATAGCGGGCGGCACGCTCCGACTCGGCCATATCGCGGCCCTTTTCCTCAAACTCCTCGCCCGGCAGCGCGCCATAGCGGAACTCTTTCACCTTAGACTGGACGGAATAGCGCACCGAGACGGGAAAATCGGCGCCGCAGGCCGCCTTGATGGCCTGCACCACCTCCACGGGGAAGCGGTAGCGGTTTTCGAAACTGCCGCCGTACTCGTCGGTGCGGTGGTTGGTCAGTTCCATAGTAAACTGGTCCAAAAGATATCCCTCGTGGACAGCGTGCACCTCCACGCCGTCGACACCGGCGTCCATACACAGCTTGGCAGTCTTGGCGAAGGCCTCGATGATCTCGTGAATCTGCTCACGGGTCATCTCAGGGGTGATGATGTCGGGGTCCCAACGAGAGGGCAGCGGACTGGGAGAAGCCAACTCATGACTGGTGTCCAAAATGGGCTTTAGAATAGCACGGGTGAACTTGTTCTTATGTAAAGGAGCCACCAAATCGGTGATGGCCCAGCTGCGGCCCATACCGGCGGTGAGCTGGATGAACAGTTTAGCGCCCGTCTTATGAATCTCCTCCATAAACTCCTTCAGATCCTCAAACATCTTGGGGTTCTGCCACAGCCACTTGCCCCAGAAGGTGTCGCGCAGAGGGGCGATACCGGGGATGATCAGACCCACGTTGTTCTTGGCACGCTCGAGGAAAAAGTTGGCCGCCTCCTTATCAAAATGACAGCCGGTGAGCTCAAACCAGCCGAAAAGAGAGGTGCCGCCCATGGGACAGAGGACAATGCGGTTTTTGATTTCCACGTTGCCAATTTTCCACGGGGTAAACAGGGATTCGTATTTAGGGTCGATGGTTTGCATGGTGAAATCTCCTTTCTTATTCCATAGCGTTCGCTTTTGCGTTTTGTACGTCGGTGAGAAATTGCTCCCACGCCGCCTCGTTGCGCACGAAATAGCGCGGGCACTCTTTGCCTGTGATATCGTAGTGGCGGATGACCTGCTCCACCGGCAGGTCGCCCACCCGGCACAGCCACGCCGTCAGCCGCACCACGGCGTCGTAGGTGGCGGCGTTGAATTGGCCGCTGTCGTCGGGATGGCACACCTCGATAGAGATGGTGTCAGCGTTGCGGTTGTTGCTGGCCACCGACCGCTCCCACAGCGGCAGGCACTGAATCACTTCGCCCTCCAATCCCACCACGAAGTGGGAGACCACGGTGGTGCCCACCTTGGCGAAATAGTTGCGGTTGGCGGTGGCAGAGGTGGCAGGATTGCCCACGTAGTGGATGACGATACCGCCAAAATCCTCCAGCTCACGGCCGCTCCGCGCCGTGCCCAGCATGGGAATCAGGTCGGGGGTGACGTAATCGGGCAGGGTTGCCTCACGCAACGCCTGCACCCTCTCGTCTGCTTGCCGTGCAGGGGAAAACCACCACAGAACACCCAGCACACAGCCGCACACCAACAGCACCGCAACCGAGACGATGATAATGCGGCGCAGCAGATACGGACTTCTCCTTCTCACAATCAAAGCAATCTCTCCTTACTCCGCTTTTTCACAACCGCTAATGAAAGCGGTTTGTGATAATCGGTGAGATGTTTTTTCGTCAAGGAAGCCCAACAGCGCAGGTAATACTGTATGTATTGCCGAGCATTTTGGGCGATGGTGGCGGAAAAATAGCCACCGAGAATTACAAACAAGATTTAATTAGTGGTTGTTCGGAAGGCGAAAAGGCGCTGACCGAGATAATTGAAACCGGTGAAGAGGCACATACCTGCCACCTTGGTGAGATTGTCACGCAGGGCAGGGTCGGCAGCGGACAGCGCCCACTCCATCAGCGGTATGGCGATGCCGTAGGCCAAGCCGTAGCAAGCGGCGATATTCACCGCAAAACGAACCACGGGCCACAAGCCCTTTTCGGTGTTTTTGAAGGTGAAATGCTTATTGAGAAAATAGCTGACCACGCTGGCGAGGGCGCAGGGGATGGCGGTCAACAGCAACCAACGCAACCACAGGGGGTTCTCCGGGCAGATGCTGCGCAGAATCAAAAACAGACCGTAATCCACGGCCGTATTGATCACGCCCACCAGAATGAATTTGAGTAATTTTGCGTCGATAAGAGCCAGTAATTTCTTCATATCACAGCCTCCATAGTCTATGCTTAACAGCATAAGTATAGCACAAACCCCGTCACAGCGCAAGGGGCGGTTGTGTGCCATTATGGTGGGATGGGGATTTTGCAGGGGCGGATAATACCCGTCCCCTACGGTGTCTATCCGAGGGCGGTTTCATTACTCATTTCTCATAAAAAAAAGAGCCTACCCGAAAGCGGGTAGGCTCTTTTACTCTTTAATGTCGGGTGCTGATTACAGCAGCTCGATGATGGCCATCTCGGCGGCGTCGCCACGGCGGGCGCCGGTCTTGATGATGCGGGTGTAACCGCCGTTGCGCTCCGCATACTTGGGAGCGATCTCGTCAAACAGCTTCTTGCAGACGGACTCTTTGGTCACGAAAGCAAACACCTGACGCTTGTTGTGCAGGGTGGGCTCCTTGGCGATGGTGATCATCTTCTCAGCCAGAGAACGCACTTCCTTAGCACGGGTGACGGTGGTCTCGATCTTGCCGTTCTCCAGCAGGAAGGTGACCATAGCACGCAGCATAGCCATACGGTTGGCAGTAGCTCTGCCTAACTTTCTCGTACCGGGCATGGATATTCACTCCTTATCTTATCCATCCGACCAGAGGTCGGAATGTGGGATTATTCTTCGTCGTCACGCAGGGCCAGGCCCAGGGACTCCAGTTTGCTGATAACTTCCTCCAAGGACTTACGTCCCAGGTTGCGGATCTTCATCATATCGTCCTCAGTGCGGCTGATCAGCTCCTCCACCGTGTTGATGCCGGCTCTCTTCAGGCAGTTCAGGCTGCGGACAGAGAACTCCAGCTCCTCGATGGTCATGCTCAGCACCGTGGTCTTCTCAGAGGACTCGGACTGCACCAGGATGGGGCTGCCATCGGCGGCGGCAGTGGACAGGTCCACGAAGAGATTCAGGTGCTCGGTGAGCACGCGAGCGCCCAGAGCGACGGCCTCCTGCGCGCCCAGCACGCCGTTGGTCCAGACCTCCAGGGTCAGCTTGTCATAGTCGGTGATCTGACCCACACGGGTGTTCTCCACGGTGTAGTTCACCTTCACCACGGGGGTGTAGATGGAGTCCACGGGAATCACGCCGATAACGGGGTTGAGCAGCTGCTTATTGCGCTCCGCGGGAACGTAGCCGCGGCCCTTATCCAGGGTCAGCTCCATAAACAGACGGCCGCCCTCACCGATGGTGGCGATGTGCATATCGGGATCCAGAATCTCCACCTCGCTGTCGCACTTGATGGAGCCGGCGGTCACCTCACAGGGACCCTCAGCCTCGATATACGCCACCTTGGGGCCTTCGCCGTTAATCTTGGCGAGCAGGCCTTTGATGTTCAGGACGATTTCGGTGACATCTTCCTTGACGCCCTCGATAGTAGAGAACTCGTGGAGGATGCCGTCGATCTTGATAGAGGTCACAGCCACGCCGGGCAGGGAGGACAACAGAACGCGACGCAGGCTATTGCCGATGGTGGTTCCGTAGCCGCGCTCCAGAGGCTCTACGACGAACTTGCCGTAAGTGCCATCGGTGGCCAGATCCAGGGCTTCGATCTGGGGCTTTTCGATTTCGATCATACAAAAACCCTCCTTTATTGATGGCGGGCACCGCCGCCCTTAGACGGCAGCGCGCGCTGTAAATGCGTCGATGTGGGGAAAACCAATCTTACTTGGAGTACAACTCAACGATCAGAGTCTCCTCGATGGGCAGATCGATATCCTCACGCTTAGCCAGGGCAACAACCTTGGCAGAGCAGTTAGCCTTGTCCATATCCAGCCAGGCGGGAACGGGACGAGCGCCATTGGCCTCGATGATAGCCTTCATCTTCTCCAGAGAGCGGCTACCCTCGCGCAGAGCGATCACCATACCAGGCTTCACCAGGAAGGAAGGAATGTTGACGGTACGACCGTTGACGGAGAAGTGCTTGTGACCCACCAGCTGACGGGCCTCAGCACGGGAAGAAGCCAGACCCATACGATACACAACGTTATCCAGGCGGCTCTCCAACAGGGTGAGCAGATTCTCACCGGCGGCGCCGGGCATCTTCTCAGCCAGCTCGAAATAGTGATAGAACTGACCCTCCAGCACACCGTAGTAACGCTTAGCAATCTGCTTGGTACGCAGCTGCTTGCCGTACTCGGAGGCCTTCTTCATACGAGCCTGGCCATGCTGGCCGGGAGCGTAAGAGCGGCGGTCCAGGGCGCACTTGCCGGTGTAGCAGCGCTCGCCCTTCAGGAACAACTTCTGACCTTCACGGCGGCAGAGTTTGCACACCGCACCAGTATATCTTGCCATATCAATATACCTCCTATCAATCAGACGCGACGGCGCTTGGGAGGACGGCAACCATTGTGGGGGACGGGGGTAACGTCCTTAATCATGGTCACGTCCAGACCGGCGGCCTGCAGAGCGCGGATGGCGGCTTCACGGCCGGCACCGGGGCCCTTAACGTAAACTTCAACGGTCTTCAGACCGTGCTCCATAGCGGCCTTAGCAGCGGTCTCAGCGGCAGTCTGGGCAGCAAAGGGAGTGGACTTACGAGAACCGCGGAAGCCCAGCTCACCGGCAGAAGCCCAGGACAGAGCGTTGCCCTGCAGGTCGGTGATGGTAACGATGGTGTTGTTGAACGTGGACTGGATATGGGCGGCGCCACGTTCGATATTCTTGCGTTCTTTGCGGCGACGGGTAGCACCCTTACGCGCAGTAGTCTTGGCAGCCATTTTATATCCCTCCTACTTATTTCTTCTTGTTGGCAATGGTCTTCTTGGGACCCTTGCGGGTACGAGCGTTGGTCTTGGAGCGCTGACCGCGGACGGGCAGGCCCTTGCGGTGACGCAGACCACGGTAAGAACCGATCTCGATCAGACGCTTAATGTCGAAAGCGACGGTACGGCGCAGGTCACCCTCCACCACGTAGTTGTGGTCGATGTGCTCACGCAGCTTAGAAACCTCGTCCTCAGACAGATCGCGCACGCGAGTGTCGGGGTTGATGCCGGTGGCGGCCAGAATGTCATTGGCAGACTTGCGGCCGATACCGAAGATGTAAGTCAGGCCGATCTCCACACGCTTGTCACGGGGCAGATCGACACCAGCAATACGTGCCATAGTATATTCCTTCCTTTCTGTCGCGCCGGCTAATTAGCCCTGACGCTGCTTGTGCTTGGGGTTCTCGCAGATCACCATAATGCGACCCTTGCGCTTGATGACCTTGCACTTTTCGCAGATTTTCTTTACAGAAGGTCTGACTTTCATTGAGAATACCTCCTTCGTGCTTTACACGATTTTCCGTTAATGGAGCGTTTTCGCTCCGCTTACTTCGTTCGCCAAGTAATGCGGCCCTTGGTCAGATCGTAGGGGCTCATCTCCACGGTGACCTTGTCACCGGGCAGGATGCGGATGTAGTTCATACGCAGCTTGCCGGAAATGTGAGCCAAAATCTTATGACCATTGGCCAATTCTACCTGGAAAGTGGCGTTGGGGAGTGCCTCCACAACCACGCCTTCCAGTTCGATCACATCGTTCTTCGACATAATTTACCTCCCATTGAGTGCCGTCACAATTGTGTGTTTATCGCAGTTTGCCGTCAGGGTCGGTCATAATCACCGGACCGTCGGGCGTGATTGCGATCGTATGCTCAAAGTGTGCAGACAAGCGGCCGTCTTTGGTGACCGTTGTCCAACCGTCCCCAAGAATACTCACCTCGTGGGTGCCGGCATTGACCATCGGTTCGATGGCCAGGGTCATACCCGGCAGCAGTTTGGGGCCGCGTCCGGGTGTGCCGAAATTGGGTACGCTGGGATCTTCATGCAGATTCGTGCCTACTCCGTGGCCGACGAATTGCCGTACCACCGAGTAACCACGCATCTCGACATATCGCTGTACCGCCGCGCCGATATCCCCCACCCGATTGCCTGCGGTGGCCATCTTAATGCCCTCGTACAGACTCTCGCGGGTGGCGTTCATCAGCGCCTGCGCCTCTGCGGAAACGCGACCGGCGCCAAAGGTGGCGGCGTTGTCTCCGTGGAAGCCGTTGTAGAAGGCGCCCACGTCAATGCTGACGATATCGCCCTCTCGGATAATGCGGTTGTCGGGTATGCCGTGGATGACCACGTCGTTGACTGAAATGCAAGCCGACGCGGGATATCCGCTGTAACCGAGGAAGCTGGGCTTGGCTCCCATGCTCTCGATATACTGACGGATGATGCGGTCGATCTCTGCGGTGGAAACACCGGGTTGTACCGCCTCGCCGCCCAGCTTAAGCGCTCTTGCCGAAATGACGCAAGCCTCACGCATGAGGCCCAGGTCTCGGCTGGATTTAATGCTAATCATATCAGCCCTTCAGCAACGCGAGAGTCTGCTCTGCGATCTCCTGGATGCCCTGCTGGCCATCCACCACCAGCAACTTGCCGGCGGCCGCATAGTAGTCTCTCAAGGGTTCGGTCTGGGCGTGATAGACGTGCAGACGCTCCAAAACAGTCTCGGGTAGGTCATCCTTGCGCTGAACGAGGGTGCTGCCGCAACGGTCGCAGATGCCCTCCACCTGAGGCTTCTTGGTCTCAATGTGGTAGGTGCTGCCGCAATCCAGGCATGCACGGCGACCCGATACACGTCGGGTGATCACCTCGTCGGGGACGTTGATGTCCACCACACGGTCGATGATGATACCCATACGGTCAAGTGCCTCGGCCTGAGGAATGGTGCGGGGGAAGCCGTCCAGAATAAAGCCGTTCCGGCAGTCGTCCATACGCAGACGCTCATCGACAATGCCGATGACCACCTCGTCGGGGACCAATTTGCCGTTCTCGGCGTACTCTTTCGCCTTCAGGCCCATCTCAGTGCCGCTCTTCATCGCTTCACGGATCATATTGCCCGTGGAAATAGTGGGGATGTTCAGGCGCTCGCAGAGAATCTCTGCCTGAGTGCCTTTGCCGGCGCCGGGGGCGCCCAACAGAATCAGTTTCATAGCTTTTTGCTCCTTTCGGACTCAAACGCGAGGGGCGGACCCCTCTGGGCGGAGAACTCCGCCCCGACCCCGACCGCTATGGGTCGGGGTCACGGCGTCGTCATTCGTACAAAGAACTTAGTCTAAGAAACCCTTGTAGTGGCGCATCATCATCTGGCTCTCGATCTGCTGCACAGTCTCCAGAGCAACGCCGACCACGATCATGACGGAAGTACCGCCGATGGTCAGACCGCCGCTGAAGTTGGTAATCTTACCAAACACAGAGGGGAACAGAGCAACGATACCCAGGCACAGGGCACCGATGAAGGTGACCTTGTTCAGCACACGCTTGATGAAATCAGCGGTGGGCTTGCCGGGACGCTGGCCGGGGATGGCGCCGCCATTCTTCCGCAGGTTGTTAGCCATCTCAACAGGGTTGTACTGGATGGTCACATAGAAGAAGGCAAAACCAACAATCAGCAGGGCGTACAGAACGATGTACAGCCAGCTATTCTGATTGAAAGCGTTCACAAAGCCCTCCCAGGCAGAGCCTGCCTTGGGGGGAATGAAGGTGCCCAGAATGGAGGGCAGAGACAGGATGGAAACCGCCAGAATGATGGGCATAACACCGGACATATTGACCTTGATGGGCATATGGGTGCTCTGGCCACCGTACATCTTACGGCCCACAACCTTCTTTGCGTACTGGACAGGGATACGGCGCTCGGCGTCGCTCATAAACACGATGAAGCCGATCATAGCCAGGAACAGCACCACAACCAGAAGCGCCAAACCGACGTTCCAGAAGTTAGCAGACTGGCCGCTGCCCTTGATGATGGGAGAAATACCCATCTCCCAGAAGTAGCTCCACAGAGTGATGCCACCGATCGGGATGCGGGACAGAATACCGGCAAACAACAGCATAGAGATACCGTTACCGATGCCCTTTTCGTTGATCTGCTCGCCCAGCCACATCATCAGGCAGGAGCCTGCGGTGAAGCAGAGGATGATCACGATAGCGGCAAACCAAGCAGCAAAGCCGGTGCCGCGAGCAGCGCCCATCAGAGCGCCGGTCTGGGAGCCATAGGGCTGATTTCTCAGCATAAAGTAGTAGGCAATACCCAGCATCAAGCCCAAAACGCCGGTGCCGTAGCGGGTCAGCTGACCCAGCTTCTTACGGCCGGACTCACCCTCCTTGGACCAACGCTCCAGCACGGGGATCGCCACAGTCAGCAACTGGACGATAATGCTGGCGTTGATGTAAGGAGTGATGGACAGGGCGAAGATGGAAGCGTTGGAGAAGCCGCCACCGGACATCAGAGTCAGATAGCTCATGAAGCCCTCAGTGGAGCCGTTGGCCGCAGTGCGGACCAGCTCAGCGTCCACAAAGGGAACGGTGATAGCGGAACCAATACGGAAAACCAGCAAAACCAACAGCGTGAAGAGAATCTTCTTACGCAGGTCTGCAATCTTCCATGCATTACGCAGGATCTGGAACATAATCAGATCACCTCGGCCTTTCCGCCCGCTGCCTCGATCTTAGCGATGGCAGTCTCGGAGAAGGCGGCGACCTGGACGGTCAGCTTCTTCTCGATCTTACCGTTGCCCAGAATCTTGACACCATAGGGGGCCTTTTTAATGATACCAGCCTCCAACAAAGCCTCGGTAGTCACCACGGCGCCGTCCTCGAAGCGGTTGAGCGCCGCCACGTTGATAGCAACGTAGGGAGTTGCGAAGATGTTGTTGAAGCCTCTCTTGGGGATACGGCGATGCAGAGGCATCTGGCCGCCCTCAAAACCGGCGCGGATACCACGACCGGCACGGGCCTTCTGACCCTTGTGACCCTTACCGGCGGTCTTGCCGTTACCGGAACCGTGACCACGGCCGATACGCTTGACGTCCCGAACGGAGCCGGGAGCCGGAGAAAGCTCATGAAGTTTCATTGGGATTGCACCTCCTTGCTTGTTATTAAGCGGTTACCTCGATGAGGTGGATGATCTTAGCTACCTTACCCTGGGTAGCAGCGTTGTCAGGCTGATTGACGACGTCGCCAATCTTCTTCAGGCCCAGGGACTCGGCAGTGGCGATCTGGTCCTTCTTGCAGCCGATGAGGCTCTTAACCAATTTGATCTGCATACGTTTGTCCTCCTTAACCTAAGATGTCCTGCGCGGTCTTGCCACGGGTAGCAGCAGCTTCCTCTGCGGTACGCAGGGACTGCAGACCACACATAGTGGCGTTCACAACGTTATAGGGGTTGTTAGAGCGCAGTGCCTTGGCACGGATATCCTTGATGCCGGCGGCCTCAGCCACGGCACGGACGGTACCACCGGCGATGATACCGGTACCGGGGGCGGCGGGCTTCAACAGAACCTCGCCGGCGCCGAACTTACCAATCACCTCATGGGGGATGGTGGTGCCCTTCAGGGAAATCTTCACCAGATGTTTCTTGGCATCCTCGATGCCCTTACGGATAGCATCCGGAACTTCACCGGCCTTACCGGTACCGAAGCCCACGGTGCCCTTGCCATCACCGACGACAACCAGAGCGGCAAACTTCATCACGCGGCCGCCCTTAACGGTCTTGCTAACGCGGTTGATGGCAACCACGGTCTCTTTGAACTCGCTTACGATTTCTTCTCTTCTGGCCAAAGTTGATTCCTCCCTTTCCTTAGAACTTGAGGCCGCCCTCACGGGCGCCTTCGGCCAGCTCTTGCACACGGCCGTGGTAGACGTAGCCGCCGCGGTCGAACACGACCTCGGTAATGCCCTTTTCGGCGGCGCGGGCAGCGATCATCTCGCCGACCTTGCGGGCAGCGATCTTGTTACCGCCGGTCATGCCAAAGTCCTTCTCCATGGAGGAGGCGGCAACCAGAGTAACACCCTGAACATCATCGATCACCTGGGCGGAGATGTGATTCAGAGAGCGGAACACTGCGAGACGGGGACGCTGAGCGGTACCGCTGACCTTACCGCGGACACGCTTATGACGATGCAGACGGGCTGCATTGCTGTCTTTTTTGCTCACCATAATACTTCACTCCTCCCTTATTTCTTCTTACCACCGGACTTACCTTCCTTACGGCGGATGGTCTCGGTGCTATACTTGATGCCCTTGCCCTTATAAGGCTCGGGGGGTCTCTTCTCACGCACTTCGGCAGCAAACTGGCCAACCAGCTGCTTATCGGCACCGGAGATGACGATCTCGTTGGGGCCGGGAGCCTCGATGGTGATACCGGGGATCTCCTTAACGAAGACCTGATGGCTGTAACCCAGGTTCATCACCAGGGTGTCGCCCTGCTTCTGCACACGGTAACCGACGCCCTTAACCTCCAGCATCTTCTTATAGCCCTCGGTAACACCGATGACCATATTGTTGATCAGAGTACGGGACAGGCCGTGCAGAGAGCGGGCCTCCTTCTCGTCGTTGGGGCGGGTGACGTTGATCACGTTGCCCTCGACGGAGACAGTGATAACGGGGTTGATCTTCTGGGTCAGGGTGCCCTTGGGACCCTTCACAGTGACCACGTTGGCGGCATCGACGGAAACCTCGACGCCGGCGGGGATAGCGATAGGCTTACGACCAATTCTAGACATAATTCTTCTACCCCCTTACCAAATGAATGCCAGGACTTCGCCGCCGACGTTCAACTTACGGGCGGCCTTATCGGTCATAACGCCCTTGGAAGTGGTGACGATAGCGGTGCCGATGCCCTTCATCACACGGGGCATATCCTCACAGCTGGAGTAGATACGCAGACCGGGCTTGGACACGCGGCGCAGACCCTGCAGAACGGGGGTGCGGGAAGCACCCTGGTATTTCAGGGTGATACGGATAACACCCTGCTTGCCATCTTCGATGACCTTGTAATCTTTGACGTAACCCTCGTCAACAAGAATCTGGGCAATAGCCTTCTTCATGTTGGAAGCGGGAACGTCCACCGTCTCATGCTTGGCAGAGTTCGCGTTGCGAATTCGAGTCAGCATATCGGCGATAGTATCAGAAATTTGCATAACCTCTACCTCCTTATAAATGGTTGCTATTGCTTACATTACCAGCTTGCTTTCTTCACGCCTGGGATCTCGCCCTTGTAGGCCAGCTCACGGAAGCAAATACGGCAGATGCCATAACGGCGCAGGTACGAATGGGGACGACCGCAGATTTTGCAGCGGTTGTAGGCGCGAGTGGAGAACTTAGGCGCCTTCTGCTGCTTCAGTTTCATAGAAGTCTTAGCCATAATTCATTCTCCTCCTTACTTCGCGAACGGAGCGCCCATCAGGGTGAGCAGCTCGCGCGCCTCTTCGTCAGTGGTGGCGGTGGTAACGAAGCACAGGTCCATACCACGCACCTTATCGATCTTATCGTAGTCGATCTCGGGGAAGATCAACTGCTCCTTCAGACCCATGTTGTAGTTGCCGCGGCCGTCGAAAGAGTTGGGGTTGATACCGCGGAAGTCGCGGACACGGGGCAGAGCCACGTTGAACAGACGGTCGACAAACTCGTACATACGGTCGCCACGCAGGGTCACCTTAGCGCCGATGTTCATGCCCTCACGCAGCTTGAAGTTAGCCACGGACTTACGAGCACGGCACACGACGGGACGCTGACCGGTGATGGCGGACAGGTCGTTGATGATAGCGTCGATTACCTTAGCGTTGTCGCGAGCCTCGCCGCAGCCAACGTTGATAACAACCTTGTCCAAACGGGGGATCTGCATGACGCTCTTGTAACCGAACTTCTTCATCAGGGCAGGAGCGACTTCGGACTTATAAAATTCTTTTAAAGTAGCCATTCTCTCCTACCTCCTTTAGATTTCTTCGCCGCACTCTTTGCAGATGCGGACGGAACGGGACTTACCAGCCTCATTGGTCACTTTCTTGTGGCCGATGCGGGTGGGCTTCTTGCAGGCGGGGCAAATCACCTGGACCTTGCAGGTGTACATAGCGCCCTCGGCCTCGACGATGCCACCCTGCTCGCCAGCCTGACGGGGCTTGACGTGCTTCTTAATCATGTTGATGCCCTCAACGATAACCTTGCCCTCCTTGGGGCTGACAGCCAGGACCTTGCCCTGCTTGCCCTTATCGTCACCGGAGAGGATCAGGACGGTATCGTCCTTTTTCACATGCATTTTGTTACTCAATTTCGACACCTCCAATTACAGAACTTCGGGAGCCAGAGACAGGATCTTCAGATAATCCTTGTCGCGCAGCTCACGGGCCACAGGCCCAAAGATACGGGTACCCTTGGGGGTCTTGTCGTCACGGATGATGACAGCCGCATTCTCGTCGAAGCGGATGTAAGTACCGTCGGCACGACGCAGACCCATCACGGAACGGACGATGACAGCCTTAACGACGTCACCCTTCTTGACCACACCACCGGGGGCGGCCTTCTTAACAGAGGCGACCACTACGTCGCCGATGTTGGCATATCTGCGGCCGGAACCACCCAGAACGCGAATGCACATCAGCTCTTTCGCACCGGTGTTGTCGGCAACCTTCAGATAAGTTTGCTGCTGAACCACAGTTGTTTCCTCCTTTCAAGGAAGCACCATTTTATAACACCAACCTCGCCGGCCGTTAGGCCGCGAGACGGTATGAGGTGCTGCTAACTTGTTTATTTCGCCTTCTCGATGATACCGGTGACGCGCCAGCACTTGTCCTTGGACAGGTGACGGGTCTCCATCAGGGCCACGCGGTCGCCCACACGGCACTCGTTATGCTCGTCGTGAGCCTTCAGACGCACGGTGCGCTTAACGATCTTCTTGTACAAGGGGTGACGGACGTTGTCGGCGATGGCCACGACCACAGTCTTGTCCATCTTGTCGGAAACGACGATGCCGACACGAGTCTTTCTCAAATTACGCTCGCTCATAACTTATTTCCTCCTTCCGTTACGCCTGAGCCTTCAGCTCACGCTCACGAATGATGGTCTTGATAACCGCGATCTCCTTGCGGACGGCCTTCAGGCGCATGGGGTTATCAAGCTGGTTGATGGCGTGCTGGAAGCGCAGGTGGAACAGCTCTTCCTTCAGATCGTCCAGCTTCTTGACCAGCTCGACGTCGCTCAGTTCGCGAATCTTATTCAGTTCGTTCTTGTTCATGCCTGCTCACCATCCGTTTCTTCCTTGCGGACAAATTTACACTTGATGGGCAGCTTGTTGGCAGCCAGACGCAGAGCCTCGCGGGCCACGTCCTCGGCGACACCGTCCATCTCGAACATAATGCGGCCGGGCTTCACAACAGCAACCCAGTACTCGGGAGAACCTTTACCGGAACCCATGCGGGTCTCAGCGGGCTTCTCGGTGATGGGCTTATCGGGGAAAATCTTGATCCAAACCTTACCGCCACGCTTGATGTAACGGGTCATGGCGATACGGGCAGCCTCGATCTGGCGGGAGGTGATCCAAGCGGGCTCGCAAGCCTGCAGACCATACTCGCCATGGCTGATGAAATTGCCGCGATGGGCCTCACCGGTCAGACGACCGCGATGCACACGACGGTACTTTACTCTCTTAGGTAACAGCATTACTTGCGGCCTCCTTCCCGACGGGGTTTGGCAGCGCCGACCAGAACCTCACCACGATAGATCCAGGTCTTGATGCCGGTCTTACCGTAGGTGGTGTTGGCCTCAGCGGAGCCATAGTCAATGTCCGCACGCAGAGTCTGCAGCGGAATGGTGCCCTCGTGATACTGCTCACTACGGGCGATCTCGGCGCCATTCAGACGACCGGAGCACTTAATCTTGATACCCTTGACGCCCATCTTCATGGCGCGGCCGATAGCCATCTTCATGGCACGACGGAAGGCAACACGCTTCTCCAACTGAGCAGCGATGCTCTCAGCAACCAGCTGAGCGTTCACGTCAGGGGCCTTGACCTCGACGATGTTCAGCAGGACGTCCTTGCCGCCCAGCTTAGCCTTACAGGCGTCACGCAGCTTATCAATAGCCTCGCCGCCCTTACCGATCACCAGACCGGGCTTGGCGCAATGGATATTGATCTTGACGCGAGAGGCGTCACGCTCGATCTCGATGAGCGCGATGCCGGCATCATACAGGGTCTTCTTCAGGTACTTACGCAGGTTGTAGTCGGACACCAGCGTATCGCCGAAGTCCTTATCGCTGACAAACCAGCGGGAGTCCCAGTTTTTGATCACACCGACACGAAGGCCGTGAGGATTTACTTTCTGTCCCATACTATACCTCCTCCTCGCTTATTCCATCTCTTTGAGCACCAGAGTGATGTGCGAGGTCCGCTTCTCAATGCGGTACGCACGACCCTGAGCACGAGGACGGACGCGCTTCATAATGGGGCCGGGGCAAACCAGAGCCTCGGCAACGTACAACTGGTTCTTGTCCATGTTGAAGTTGTTCTCGGCGTTGGCGATGGCGCTCTTCAGCAGCTTGCCAACGGGCTCACAGGCAGCCTTGGGGGTGAACTTCAGAATCGCAGCAGCGACGTCAACCGGCTTGTTGCGGATGAGGTCGAGAACGATCTTAACTTTGCGGGGGCTAATGCGCACATGAGTCGCTTGCGCTTTTGCTTGCATGATAATTCTCTCCTTTCCGCTTACTTCGTACTCTTAGAACCGGCATGGCCCTTAAAGGTACGGGTGGGGGCGAACTCGCCCAGCTTGTGGCCGACCATATCCTCGGTGACGTAGACGGGCACGTGCTTCTTACCGTCGTGGACGGCGAAGGTGTGGCCGACAAAGTCAGGGAAAATGGTGGAGGAGCGGCTCCAGGTCTTCAGGATGCGCTTCTCACCGGCCTTATTCATCTCTTGGACCCGCTTCAGCAGCACAGGCTGCACGAAAGGACCCTTCTTAATGCTTCTACCCATTATTCTTGATCTCCTTTCGCTTACTTGTCACGGCGCTTCACGATAAACTTATCGGAGCGGTTATGAGTCTTACGGGTCTTGTAACCCAGAGCGGGCTTACCCCAGGGGGTAACAGGGCCGGGACGGCCGATGGGGGACTTACCCTCACCACCACCGTGGGGGTGATCGCAGGGGTTCATAACGGAACCGCGCACGGTGGGTCTCCAACCCATGTGGCGCTTACGGCCGGCCTTACCGATCTGGACGTTGGCGTGGTCGGCGTTACCAACCTGACCGATGGTGGCCATGCAGTTCAGGGGCACGTAACGCATCTCGCCGGAGGGCAGACGGACCATAGCCAGGTTGTTCTCCTTACCCATCAACTGGGCCATAACGCCGGCGGAACGGGCCAGCTGAGCACCCTTACCGGGGTACAGCTCCACGTTGTGGATGAAGGTACCGGTGGGGATAGCGCTCAGGGGCAGAGCGTTGCCGGGCTTAATATCAGCAGAGGCGCCGGCGGTGATGACATCGCCCACCTTCAGGCCGGCGGGAGCGATGATGTAGCGCTTCTCGCCATCCTCATACTGAACCAGCGCAATGTGAGCGCTGCGGTTGGGATCATACTCCAGAGTCATGATGGTACCGTTGACGTCCAGCTTGTTACGCTTGAAGTCGATGATACGGTACTTCTGACGGTTACCACCACCGCGATGGCGGATGGTGATGCGGCCGTAGCT
>JAZPZT010000028.1:0-57410 GCA_045544815.1 Acutalibacteraceae bacterium
TGCATATAGGCCGCAAATGGCTCTCTCAGCGGTGCGTCAGCGGATAATTCGATGGAAGCTCCCATAGTAAATGCTCCAGCCGCCATAATCACCTGGCTAGTGTAGCCTGGCATATCCCAAGGTTCAGGCACAACGTAGGCGTCTACAGGCGCACCTTTCTGCATTCCTTGGCAGAATGCAATCAGCGTTTCGGGATCGCGCAACATCATGGTTTGAATAATATCTGCTCTTGCTTCGTTAACCGTCGGCGAAACCTGATATCCCAGCTCGGTAAACAGTGCAGCAGCGTAAACAGCGGTTTTCAGCGCCTCCCCTACTACGTGTGGCGCTTGGAAAAGGCCCATATACAAGGAGCGATTATGTCCTAAAGAAGCGCCCACCTCGCGTCCCAATCCGGGCGTGGTCATACGATAGGAGCACTGTTCGATGCATTCTTTAGTGCCGCAGAGATAACCGCCGTTTTCGGCAATGCCGCCACCGGGATTCTTAATAAGAGAGCCCGCGATCAGGTCGACACCCACTTCGTTCGGCTCACGCATCTCTACAAATTCGCCGTAGCAGTTATCCACAAAGATAACCACGTCCTCACGAATCGCTCGTACCGCCTTTACAATGCGCTCAATCCACTGAATGGACAGGCTGGGACGGGTGCAATAGCCACGAGAACGCTGAATATGCACCATTTTAATGTGCGGATTGGCCTTGAGAGCGGCCTGTATGCCCTCCAAATCGGGCGTTTCGGTGTCTTTTAGCAGATCCACCTGCTCATAGGCTACGCCGTACTCCGCCAAAGAGCCGGCGGACGGAGACGTATGTCCTATTACTTTCTCCAAGGTATCGTAGGGTGCGCCGGTAGCGGCCAGTAAGGTATCACCGGGGCGCAAAATGCCAAACAGAGCGATGGTAATCGCATGGGTGCCGGAGACGATACTGTGGCGAATCAGCGCATCTTCTGCGCCCATAATATCCGCCAAAATCTCGTCCAGTGCGTCTCTGCCCTGGTCACCGTAACCATAGCCGGTGGTAGGCACAAAATGCGTCTCGCTGACACGGTGACGGATATAAGCGGACAGCACTTTCTGCTGATTATATTCGGTGATACGGTCAATGGCGGCAAAAGCCTCCTGCGCTGCCGCCTCTGCTCGGTCAGAAACCGCCGCTAAACGCTGGTCGACTTGAAAAAACTGGGTATCCATAGGTCCTCCTAAATACGTTGTAATTCTGCCCAATCGCCGTCGGGATAAAACCCCATCTTTTCGTATAAAGCGCGGGCGTATTCGGTCATCGGAAGTATGTAAAGCCATTTACCTTTACACCTTGAAATCAGTGAGTTTATACAGGTTTTCGCATATCCACGACCACGAAAATCACTATGTGTAGCCACTTGTCCGATGATGGCGGCCGTATCGGTTTCAGCCACCGTCATGGCAGTGCTGACTACGGTTTCGCCATTCAAAATCACGGCGATTCTCCCAGAATCGTGGCGCAAACGGTGCGATACGTCGGGATACCACGCATTGAGTGGAGCCATCTCATCAAAGCACGCACAAAGTAATGCGTGGACATCGGGGAGATACGGATTCTCACACACTCCGTCGGCAACTACATCCGCATTAGCACCATATTTGAGCACGACTCCTTCCCTGCCCTGCCAGCCGCCGATAGAGATGAGTAATCGACCAAAATCTGCCGAGCAATGCACGTGTAGAATCTCGGGATTCATCGTGATGAAAAACGACCATTCCTCTGCGTTTTCGCTGCAATACAACACCGCTGTGCCGTCCATTAAGGACATCATACTGCCGTAATCATCGGTGTAGAATCTGACAAATGGCACATTTGCCCCATAAGCACACATTAGCGAATCGATTCGAATCGCACATTCATCGTTGACGGAGATAGGAAAATCGGCTTCCGTTGCCTGCCGAATCATTTGGTCAACTCCTCAACCAAGAGGGCCAGCAAATCGTACATAGCGTCCACGTCCTGAATCTTGCCCATACAGGCAGAGGAATGGATGTAACGGCAGGGCAGTGAAACCGCAGTCATATGCACGCCGGTGTGGCGGCCTTGCATTGCGCCGGCGTTGTTGCCGCCCGCGACCATCGTTTTCGTTTGGGTGGGAATGCCATTTTCCTCTGCCAAACGGCGAATGCGCTGATACAAAACGGGGTCGTACAGCGTAGCACGGTCCGCAAATGACACCACAGCACCGCTGCCGACAAAGCAGACGGACTGCTCAGGGCTGTTACCGGCAATATCTGCCGCCGTAGTGGCGTCAATAGCCACGGCATAGTCGGGATGAATGGCTTCGGTCGCCACGCCTGCACCACGCAGGCCAATCTCCTCCTGCACAGAGAAGGAAAGCCACACGTCACGGGCGGGTTGCTTCATAGCTAATTCCAGTAATAGCATACAGCCCACGCGGTCGTCCACGGCCTTGCCTAAAAAGTGGTCCTCTCCCATCCAGCATAGGTCGTTGTCAAAGGTACCGCAATCGCCGATTTTCACCAACTTTTCGGCGTCCTCCTTGCTCTCGACACCGATGTCAATGGTCAAGCTACTGACCGAAGGCACTTTACTCGCTTCGTCGCCGCTGCACTGATGGAAAGCCTTGCCGCCAATGACTCCCTTCTGCGTACCGATACGCACGCGATGGCCGAACAGAGCACGGGAATCGATTCCGCCGACGGTGTCAAAGCGCAGATAGCCGTCCTCGCTGATACCGGTGACGATGAATCCCACCTCGTCCATATGAGCGTCTAACTGCAAAACGGCGTTTGCTTTCTCTTTACCAATCAAATGGACAATCACGTTGCCCATATTATCCACGTGCACCTCCATAGGTGCCGTGCTTTCTGCAAGTCGAGCCAAAATGAACTCGCGCACTTTGTGCTCGTGACCGGAGACACCGTCAATAGCACACAAATCCGCTAATAGCTGCTTATTCATTTGCGGCACCTCCCTCGGTAATATAGGCGGCCATCAGGTCGCCGACGGTAGCGATATCACGCAGATCGATCATTTCAATAGGTGTGTGCATATAGCGTTGAGGAATGGACAACAGCGTCGTAGGTACGCCCATCAAACTTACCGTAATACGGTCGGCGTCGGTACCTGTTGCGCCACCCATTACTTCATACTGATACAGAATATCGTTGTCTTTTGCCAATTGAATCATACGGTCGGTCATGGCCGTGCTGAGAATGGGAGAAACACCAATCATTACGCCTTTGCCCAGTTTGGCACACTTGCGAGGGTCAGAATCGGGCGTCAGTGCAAAGCTCACGTCCGTAACGATGGCCGCATCGGGCTGCAAACGGCGCACCGCAGGAGTAACGCCACGGCAACCCAACTCTTCCTGCACGCAGAATGCCACGGCAATATTCACCGCAGGAGCGCCCTCAATCTTACGCAAAGCGTGCAGAATGGCCGCAATACCGGCACGGTCGTCCAATGCCTTGGAGGAAACCACGTTTTCGTTGAGCTCGGTGAAGCAAGGCACATAGGAAACACGGCTACCCAAAGGAATGCACTTTTTTGCTTCCTCTGCAGTCAGACCGATATCGATGCCACACTTGCTGACGTCGGGCAATTCGCCGTCCTTGCCGCTCAGATGAGGTGGTGTGGAGCAGAATACGCCGTAGTATGGTTTGTCTCCGTATACGATGACAGGCTGCGCGGTGATGGCGCGCTTATCTATGCCGCCGGCAGGAGCGGTGTAGACAAAGCCGTTGTCATCGATATGGGTGACCAAAAAACCAATCTCGTCCAGATGTGCCTCCAACATTAGAGTAGGCGCATCCATATTTGCGGCATGACGAATACCCAAAACGTTGCCCATCACGTCTACTTCCACCTCGTCTACGAGAGGACGCAAAAGTTCTATCGCCGTGTCCACGATTGCGGTCTGGCCGCCAACGCCCTCAGCGTTGCAGAGGGTCATCAAATCTTGCTTAATCTGATTCATGGTATATACCTCGCTTATTCCGTCAGAGCAAGCACCAAATCGCGGAAATGGTTACCTCGCTCCTCAAAATTCTTGTACATATCAAAACTGGCACTGGCTGGTGACATAAAGACAATATCCCCGTCATGTGCGATCTCCGCTGCCACCTTGACCGCTTCTTCCATGCCGCCGACGTGGGTAATAGGCAAATCCGAACAGGCGCGGATGGCGGTTTCAATGGCGTTTGCGGTAGCGCCCAACAGTATCGCGTGCTTGACCGTGTTCGCCGCAACGGGTCCCAGTGGATCGTAAGGAATATGCTTGTCGTATCCGCCTGCAATCAAAATCACTTTTTGCGTGAATGCGTTAAGGCCGGCAATCGTACGCGAGGGACTCGATCCAATGGAATCGTTGTACCAGCGTACGTTGTGTCTGGTGCGCACCAACTCGCAACGGTGAGCCACACCGCCAAAGGCACGGGCGAAACGACGAATGGATTCCGGCGATACCGTGCCCCATACGGCGGCGATGGCGGCCATATAGT
This sequence comes from Acutalibacteraceae bacterium, assembly GCA_045544815.1. Classification (GTDB taxonomy): domain Bacteria; phylum Bacillota; class Clostridia; order Oscillospirales; family Acutalibacteraceae; genus UBA5905. The sequence continues at coordinate 4,494 of JAZPZT010000028.1, forward strand.
TTTCAATATTGTGTACACCGGGAATACGAATATCTGCAGCGTTCATCACAATGGTATCTTGGCCGTTTTCCGAGTAAACAATGTTATCATCAGCGTCCAGCCAGCACCCATTGTCAATTTTGTCCTTGCGAGAAAACTGCCATACAGGGGCGTTGCAATTCGCCGCAAATTCAAGAGTTGTTTCGTTATCGTGATTCAAAACGGCACGGTCAGTAGCCTTTTGATGGGCTACAAGATTGCGCTTTGCCTCAATATACTCCTGCATATCGGTGTGCCAATCCAGATGATTGGGCGCCACGTTGGTAACGATAGCCACGTGCGGCGACTGGGTCATTTGCGTTAGTTGGAAGCTGGAAAGCTCAACCACGGCGGCGTCCTCTGCTTTGATATCATGGACATACGGTAGCAACGCACGACCGATATTTCCGCCTACGAAAGTGCGGATACCTGCTGCATCCAATAAACCGGCTACGATGGTAGTGGTCGTTGTCTTACCGTCCGATCCGGTAACGGCATAAATAGGTGCTTCACATAGTTCAAAGAATAATTCCATCTCAGATGTAACGGTAATGCCGCGCTCTCGCGCCGCATTAAATTGTGGCAAATAGGGCTTCATACCGGGCGTCCGCAGAATTAGATCTACATCGAGATGGTCTAAATAATCCTCACCTAAACACAATTGAGCACCTGCGTTTCGCAAGGTCAATGCGGCTTCTCCTAATTCTTCCTCCGTGCGGCGGTCACAGGCAATTACGATGGCGCCTGCGTCTAAAAACTGCAGTACTACGGGTAAATTATTCTTGCCAATACCACAGATGGCTACTTTTTTACCGCAGATATCATTAAAGAAAGCTCTTGCTTTGGTCATAGTATCGCACCTACTCAAAATTTAGTATACTTTATTATATATCGTCTCCTCCCAAATAGCAAGTTCTAGTTCACCAATTTAAGAGTAAAACTAATAAAAATTATAAATTTTTTATGAATTTGACGGAATATTATTGATTCGGAAAGCGGTTATTCGTATAATACAAGGGAATGGAGTGATTTTGTGTTCTATTACGAAGATTTATCCTGTCCCGTATGCAATCAGTCTTTTACCGCTGAAGATGATATTGTGGTGTGTCCCCAATGCGGTCTACCCCACCATCGCGCCTGTTGGAAGAAAATTGGAAAATGCTTCGAAGATGACAACCACGGCACACCTAATCAGTGGCACCGCGATCGCAATACCGCAGCTTCTCCCAAAGAGGCAAAAGACGATGTGCCTATGCGCAACAAAACTTGTAGCCATTGCGGCGCAATGAATATCGAATATGCCGAATTTTGCGACACCTGCGGTCATGCATTAGGCGATACGGATTGGCAGAGCGGTCCTACTTCGCAGGAGCAACCGCCTGTGCGTGAGTATTCGCCATTTAATTGGCAGCCGGATTCTTACTCTCCGTATCCTGAAAGAATTCAGGGTATTCCCACAAATGAACTGATTGCTGTAGTTGGCAACAATTCTCATTATTATATCCCTCGCTTTGCACAGATCGACCGCGGCACCTCCGGCGGCTGGAATTGGGCAGCGTTCCTGTTGGGGCCCTTCTGGCTGTTTTACCGAAAGCAATTCGGCCTCGGTTGGCTGTACTTTGCCGTGATGATGTTGTCTAACATTCCCTTTGCGGTGCTGTACGCTCCTGTCCAGTTTGCCGAAACGGAGGCAGCAGCCGAGGCCGCTATAACGGCTATGACGGCTAGCGCGCTGTTTACACCCGTAATGCTGCTGTCTTTGGTTTTCTTGATACTGAAAATTATTCTGGGTATCAAGGCCAATGAGTTTTATTTCCATTTCTGCGCTAAAAAGATTGCGGATGCCAAAGAGAAAACACCCGATCTTTCCGCATCGGAAATGACCTCTCTCGGTGGTGTTTCCGTCGGTTTGGCGGTACTTTTTTATATATTGTCCACCATCGTGGTGGATATTGTCACTATTATTTCCATATAGTTCCTCTGTGCGACGATTTGATTTTCGAATCGTCGCATTCTTTTTGTTGCGTTTTTGTGCAAAAGAGTTTATAATGTATACACTATGTTCCTTAGGAAGGATGTGCTTTATATGTCGTATACTAACAAATTAGGCAAAGAAAACCTAACCATGCTGACAGATTTCTACGAACTTACAATGGCGAATGGCTTCTTTTGTACAGGCAACGGGGAGCGTACCGTCTACTTTGATATGTTCTTCCGTACCGTTCCCGATAAGGGTGGCGTAGCCATTTTAGCCGGTATTCAACAGGTAATCGAATACATCAAGAATTTAGAATTCACCGAGGAAGATATTGCGTATCTTCGTAGCAAGAGACTCTTTAACGAGCAATTTCTGGAGTATCTGCTGAATTTCAAATTCACCTGCGACGTATGGGCTATTCCCGAAGGCACACCTGTATTTCCCTATGAGCCACTGGTCATCGTCCGTGGGCCCGCCATACAGGCGCAGTTTATCGAAACCATGCTGCTGGTGCAGATTAACCACCAGTCGTTGATTGCTACCAAGGCCAGCCGCATTGTCCGTGCCGCACAAGGGCGTCCCGTGATGGAATTCGGCTCTCGTCGTGCACAAGGTTGTGATGGCGCTATTTACGGCGCTCGCGCGTCCTATATCGCAGGTTGCTGCGGCACAGCCTGCACCATTGTGGATCGTGAGTTTGACATTCCTGCCCTCGGTACTATGGCTCATAGTTGGGTGCAGTTGTTCGATAATGAATACGAGGCGTTCAAGGCTTACGCCGAGAACTATCCCGATAACTGCACCCTGCTTGTGGATACCTTCAACGTGTTAAAGTCCGGCGTACCTAATGCCATCCGCGTGTTTAACGAAGTGTTGGTGCCGAACGGCCACCGCCCCAAGGGTATCCGCATCGACTCCGGCGATATCACCTATCTCAGCCGCAAGGCGCGAAAAATGCTGGACGACGCCGGCTTCCCCGATTGCAAGATTACCGCGTCGAACTCCTTGGATGAGTACACCATCCAGGATATGATTCGTCAAGGTGCCTGCGTGGATAGTTTCGGTGTCGGCGAGCGTATGATTACCGCCTCCAGCGCACCTGTGTTTGGCGGTGTGTACAAGCTTGTAGCTGTCGAGAAGGACGGCACTATCATTCCGAAAATCAAAGTTAGCGAAAACGTTGCTAAAATTACCACACCCGGCTTCAAAAAAGTATGGCGTTTGTTCGATAAGGAAAACAATAAAGCCATTGCCGACGTCATTACATTGGCTGACGAAGTGATTGATGAGAATGAGCCTTATGAATTGTTTGACCCGGAGCACATTTGGAAGCGCAAGATTGTGACCAATTTCCGCGCCGTACCGTTGATGGTACAGCTTTTTGACAAGGGCGAGTGTGTCTACGAATCTCCCAGCGTGGAGGAAATACGCTCCTACTGCAAGGAGCAAATGGAAACCATGTGGGACGAGGTGCTCCGCTTCGAAAATCCCCATAAGTACTATGTTGACCTATCTCAGCAGCTGTGGGACCAGAAGAATCTGCTGCTGCTTCAGCACGGCTTTGGTTAATGGGAGGGTACTTCGTGCATATTGACCTGCCTTCTGCGGTTTTGACTGCATTAAAAAAACTGAATACGGCAGGTTTTGAGGCCTACATAGTAGGCGGTTGCGTGCGAGATAGCTTGATGGGATGTATCCCCTACGATTGGGATATCACCACAGCGGCGACCCCGCAAGAGATGGCGGATGTTTTTGCCGACTTTCGAACCATTGAAACCGGCCTTAAGCACGGCACTTTGACCGTTATCGTGGAGGAAATGCCGTTAGAAATTACCACCTTTCGGTTGGAAGGTATCTATTCCGACGGCCGTCACCCCGATAGTGTGTCCTTTTCAAAACGACTATCCGACGATTTACAGCGGCGCGATTTCACGATAAATGCTATGGCGTATCACCCACATACAGGTCTCATAGACCTCTACGATGGGCAAAAGGATTTGGAAAACGCCACAATTCGTTGCGTCGGCAATCCCGACACACGCTTTGAAGAAGATGCCCTGCGCATCCTTCGTGCGCTTCGCTTTGCGTCGGTACTGGATTTTCGTATTGACCTCGCCACGGACGTAGCTCTGCGCCGTCTCTCCCCTACCTTGAATAAAGTTTCGATAGAGAGAATTACCACGGAACTCACCAAGCTGTTATGCGGTAATGCTGCGCAGCGCATTCTATGCACATACGGAGATGTGATACACCATATCGTCCCCGAATTGGCTGAAAAGAGCGATTTCCACCTGCTATCTGCTGTAGAGGCAACGGCAACCCACCGACTCACCGCCCTTTTATGGGAAAGCGATGTCTCCACTGAGGCAGCAGAGAGGATTCTCCATCGCTTACGACTGGATAATCACACCATCCAATCCGTCACGTGCCTTATTCAGTGCAAGGATATGCCTTACGACAATGATAAGGATCTGTTATGGCTCTTAAATCGTCTTGATACGGACTTGATTTGGCATTACTTATCCCTTTGCGAAGTGGATACATCAGTGCTAAAAAGTGTGAGACGACTACTGGATGACGGCTGTTGCTATAAACTGTCTATGTTGGCGGTCAACGGCACCGATTTGAAGAAAATCGGTTTCAGCGACGGTCCCGAATTAGGCATGTTACTGCATGCGCTGTTGCAAGCCGTCATCGCCGGTGAGTGCCTCAACAACAAATACGAATTATTGGAATTTGCTAACACAATAAAAAAGCCTGTGCAATAATGCACAGGCTTTTTCCATTAGAATCCCAGTGGTTCGCCTACCAAAATGATGTGGATGCGATTCTCCTGCCGCTGTTGAGCGGAAATGAGATAACTGCAACAGATACGACCGGGGCTGTGACAGCCGTCGGTCATACCACCTTCCAAGCCCATACAGACACCGGTGCGCAAGCAATAGGTGTCACAGTTCAGGCGCTTGGTGTTCAGCGGTGCAGCAATGGTTTTTACTCGACGGATAGCGGCGTTGATATCCGGCACAATCTTGTTGATACCCACCACCATGATCACCTTTTTGGGGCCATTGGCTATAGCGGCAACACGATTCGAAAAACCATCCACATTGTACAATTCGCCATTCTCGGTGATGGCATTGGACGAGCAGAGATACACGTCAGCCGTGGCACCCTTAGCAGTTACAGACGCCTTTTCCTCGGCAGACAATGTAGGATCATTGCGGTCGAAGTAGACGACCGCACCGCTTCTTAGATACTCCGTGACACCGCATTCATCCAGCGTACGAGAGCCACCGGTGGCAACGGTACATCCCTCGGGAAGCAGAGTCCGCACCAGCGGTAGCACATCCTCTTTGCAGGGCACGTATTCGGCGTACATACGGTTTTTACGTAAGGCTGCGAGGATTTTTTCAATGTTTTTTTGCATGATACCACTCCTTCATGGTTGAAATAAACAATAAAATCTGTTACACTGTCAGCAGTAAATTTGTGAGGTGACGCCCATGACATCCAGTCTGTGTTCTATTTGTCCTCGTCAATGCAACGCTCTGCGCACAGATGAAGCTGGCGAAGGCTTTTGCGGTATGCCTCTGAATCCTGTCGTGGCTCGTGCCGCACTGCATTTTGGCGAAGAGCCTTGTATCAGCGGCACAAACGGCTCGGGAACGGTGTTTTTCTCGGGCTGTACGCTGAAATGTTGCTACTGCCAAAATCATTCCATCAGCCATTACAACGAAGGAAAGAGGATCTCCATTCCCCGTCTTGCAGAGATATTTCGCGAACTGGAAATGGCAGGTGCACACAATATAAACTTCGTAAACCCCAGTCATTATGCGGTTTCTATCCGTAAAGCTTTAGAGCTTTACAGGCCGAACGTTCCCGTTGTATACAACAGCAGCGGCTATGAATCGGTAGAAACGTTGCAGCTCATGGAGGGTTACGTAGACGTATACCTCCCCGATTGCAAATACGTGGATTCCGACCTATCCAAATCTCTGTCGCGCGCTGAGGATTACTTTTCTGTGGCGTCGGCCGCCATTCTGGAGATGGCGCGCCAGACCGGTCCTGCCGTATTTGACGAAAACGGAATGATGATAAAAGGCACGATGGTACGTCACTTGGTCTTACCCGGCCACACGCGCAATTCCATTCAGGTTCTGGATTGGTTATCGCATATCAAAGACCAAGTATGGGTCAGTCTGATGTTTCAGTACACACCCTGTGGCGACGTCTCCGCGCACAAAGAACTGCAACGCACCCTCACTCGCCGCGAATGCGACAAAGTGTGGACGTATATGGATGAACTGGGTATTATCAACGGTTACGTGCAAGATAGGAAAAGCGCCGGCACCTTTATGATACCGGCGTTTGACCTCACGGGTGTATAATTACTTCAAAATCACGTAACCCATCTTCTTTTGCGCCTTCTCCAAGGTGCGATTGGCAATGATGGCGGCACGCTCTGCGCCCATAGCCATCAACTGCATCAACTGCGCCTTGTCCTCCAGCAGGACCTTGAGGCGCTCCTGCATGGGAGCCAATTCGGCGGCCACAGCCTCACCCACCGCTGTCTTGAAATCGCCGTAGCCACGGCCGGCAAATTCAGCCTCAATCTCTTCCAAAGTCTTACCGGTAACGGCAGAATAAATCTCCATCAAGTTGTTAATGCCATCCTTGCCCTCACCATAGCGGACGCAAGCCTCGCTATCCGTCACGGCACGGCGGAATTTACGGATGATAGTGTCCTTATCATCACGCAGAGAGATGAAGGAGTTGACGTTTTCGTCGGACTTGGACATCTTCTTAAGCGGATTCTGCAAAGAACGAACACGAGCGCCCGTTTTCATAATATACGGCTCGGGCACGATAAAGGTGCTGCCGTACACATTGTTAAAACGCTCAGCAATGGTGCGGGCCAGCTCGCAGTGTTGCTTTTGGTCGGCGCCCACGGGCACAAAATCGGGGCGATACACCAGGATATCGGCCGCCATCAACGTGGGATAGGCAAACAGACCCAGATTGATGTTGTCGGCGTGCTTTGCAGACTTATCCTTAAACTGCGTCATACGGGATAACTCGCCAAACTGCGTGCTGCAAGAGAGCAACCACGCCAACTGAGTATGGGCAGGCACGTGAGACTGCACGAACAAGAGACACTTTTCAGGATCCAAACCGATAGCCAGCAGCAGAGCGAACATTTCGATAATCTGCTGACGCAGCTTAGCAGGCTCCTGACGCACGGTGATGGCGTGCAGGTCTGCAACAGCAAAAGCGCACTCAAATTCGTCCTGCATATCCACCCAATTGCGCAGAGCGCCCAAGTAGTTGCCCAGTGTGGGAATACCCGTGGGCTGAATGCAGCTTAGCACTCTTTTCTTTTTTTCGACAATGATTTCCTGATTTTCCATTTTGGATCCCTCGCATTTTCGAGAATTTCTGAAAAAATAACATTTAATGCCTACATATTACCACACATCCGTTGACATTTGCAAGAGATAAATGTAAAATATATAGGATTGAATTTGCAGGAGGATGTCTATGTCTATTTATGCAAAATTAGCGAATGCTATGTTTCCCAACATTACTATGACTCCCGCCGACTACGAGGAGCAATATCCTCAGCGTCAGCTGGCCGAGGGCGCACGCGTAACGCGTATCGCTCCCTCCCCTACCGGTTATCTCCATCTTGGTACCTTCTTCACCTCGATGGTCAACCGTATGACGGCTGATTCTACCGGCGGTTTGTTCTTTTTCCGACTGGAGGACACCGACAAGAAGCGTGAGGTCGAGGGTGGTGCCGACGATATCCTGAAGGGTATGAACGATTTCGGCCTGACCATTGACGAGGGCTTTGTGGCTCCCGGTGTTATCCGCGGTGACTACGGCCCTTATCAGCAGAGCAAGCGTGCCGAAATCTATCACGCCTACGTTAAGCAATTGGTCGAGCAGAATCTCGCTTATCCTTGCTTTTGCTCTGAGGAGGCGCGTCAGGTCGCCCGCGAGCAGCAGGAAGCAGATAAGGACCGCACCGGCTACTATGGTAAGTATGCCGTCTGCCGTAGCCTAACTGCCGAAGAGGCGCTGGCCAGGATTGAGGCCGGCGAGTCCTACGTAGTGCGTCTGCGCTCCATGGGCAGCGAGTCTAATCGTATCAAATTTGACGATATGATTAAAGGCACCATTGAGATGCCCGAAAACGACGAAGACATTGTCTTGCTGAAATCCGATGGTATTCCCACCTACCACTTTGCTCACGCCGTGGACGATCATCTGATGCGTACCACCCACGTCATTCGTGGCGATGAGTGGATTTCTTCCGTTCCGAAACACTTGCAGTTGTTTAAGACTCTGGGATTTAAGCCTCCCAAATACGCTCACGTCAGCCCCATTATGGTAGAGGATAACGGCAACAAGCGCAAATTGTCCAAGCGCAAGGACCCTCAGGCCGCTATGCACTTCTATGCACAGCAGGGTTATCCTGCCGACAGCGTGTTGGAGTATCTGTTGACCATCGCCAACAGCGATTACGAGGATTGGCGTCGTGCCAATCCCACCGCCGCTCGCAACACCTTTAAGTTCAACTTGAAGAAGATGAGTGTTTCCGGCGCTTTGTTCGATTTGGACAAGCTCAATGACGTCAGCAAGACCACCATCGCCCGCATGGACGCCGAGACTGTTGCGGATAAGGTGATTGCTTGGGCCGAGGAATACGCTCCCGAATTTGCCACTCTGCTGAAGCGTGACCGCGCCTACACTGTGGCCATCTTCTCTATCGACCGCGGCAACGCCAAACCTCGTAAGGACATCGCTAAGTGGAACGAAGTACCCGAGTACGTCTCTTTCTTCTTCCCTGAGCTGTATAACAACGCTTTGGAGTTGCCCGAGCACATTTCCCCCGCTGACGCCGCCGCCGTTTTGACGGCGTATAAGGGCGTTTACGACGCCTCCCAGGATAAGGACGCATGGTTTGCCACCGTTAAGAGCATTTGCGAAAATTTGGGTTTCTGCCCCGACGTAAAGCAGTTCAAAGCGGACCCCACCGCCTGGAAGGGGCACGTAGGTGACGTGAGCACCATCATTCGTATCGCTATCACCGGTCGCCGTAATACGCCCGATCTCTGCTCTATTATGCAGACCCTTGGTATCGATACTGTCAATGGCCGTCTGGATGCGGCTATCAACGCATTTAACAACTAAGAGGTGATATTCATGGCTGAGAGTACCAATTTTATCCACGCCATCATCGATGAAGAATTAGAGGAAGGCGGCCGTTGCTACGGTAAAACCGTACACACACGTTTTCCGCCCGAGCCCAACGGCTATCTGCACATTGGTCACGCTAAGGCGCTGTGCATCGATTTCGGCACCGCACTGAAATACGGCGGCCTGTGCAACCTGCGTATGGACGACACCAACCCTACCAAAGAGGATGAGGAGTTTGTGGACGCCATCAAAGAGGATATCCACTGGCTGGGTTTCGATTGGGGCGATCGTTTCTACTATGCTTCCGACTATTTTGAAGTGATGTATGAGCAGGCCATCGGCCTGATTAAGAAGGGCCTTGCCTACGTCTGCGAGCAGACTCCCGACCAGGTGCGTGAGAATCGTGGCGACCTGACCCATCCTGCGGTCAGCCCCTATCGCGACCGACCCATTGAGGAAAGTTTAGATCTTTTCGCTCGTATGCGTGCCGGCGAGTTTGAGGATGGCAAGATGACCCTGCGTGCCAAGATTGATTTGTCCAGCGGCAACTTCAATATGCGCGATCCCGTCATCTATCGTATCAACCATTGCCACCATCATCGTCAGGGCAATAAGTGGTGCATCTATCCCATGTACGACTTCGCCCATCCCATTGAGGATATGATGGAGGGTATTACCCACTCCCTGTGCTCTCTGGAGTTCGAGGACCATCGTCCTCTGTACAACTGGGTGGTACAGAACGTGGATATCGAGGCCGATCCCCGTCAGATTGAGTTTGCTCGTCTGGGCATTAACTACACCGTCATGTCCAAGCGCAAACTGCGCAAACTGGTTGAGGAAGGCTACGTCTGCGGTTGGGACGATCCCCGTATGCCCACCCTGTGCGGTCTGCGCCGCCGTGGCTATACCGCAAACTCCATCCGCACCTTCTGCGAGAAGATTGGCGTAGCCAAAGTTCCCAACACCGTTGAGGTGGCTCTGCTGGAGTCCTGCCTGCGTGACGATCTGAACGAGAACGCTTGTCGTGCTATGGCGGTGTTGCGTCCCGTTAAGTTGACCCTGACCAACTATCCCGACGATCAGACCGATGTTTTCGTAGTGGAAAACAACCCCAACAAGCCTGAGGACGGCACCCGTGAGGTGACCTTCTCCAAGCATCTGTGGATTGAGGCAGACGACTTTATGGAGGAGCCGATTCCGAAGTATTTCCGTCTCTTCCCCGGTAATGAGGTTCGTTTGAAGGGTGCTTACGTCATCAAGTGCACCGGCTGTGTTAAGGATGCCGACGGCAACGTCATCGAGGTGCTTGCCGAATATGACGTAGATAGCAAGGGCGGTAATACCGCTGACGGCCGCAAGGTGAAATCCACCATTCACTGGGTGGATGCCGCCACTGCCGTTGACGCAGAGGTGCGTCTGTATTCTAATCTCTTTGCCGATGCCGACCCCGACGCCGGCGATAAGGATTTCCTGGATTGCTTGGCTCCCGATTCTCTGGAGATCCTGACCGACTGCAAACTGGAGGCCGCTTTGGCCGATGCCGTTGCCCCCGCCGCCTACCAGTTTATGCGTCTGGGCTACTTCAGCGTGGATAACAAGGACAGCAAGCCCGGTCACCCGGTATTTAACCGTTCTGTGTCTCTGAAGGATAGTTTCAAAGCGAAATAAAGAAGCAAAAAAAGAACCGACACGATGTGTCGGTTCTTTTTTAATGTTGCAATTTTTTCAAAAAATCGGTGAAATACGCAGGTAATTCACTCTCGAAATACAGTTCTTCGCCTGTAATGGGATGAACAAATCCAATACAACGAGCATGCAAACACTGACCGCCTAATTGTTCGCACATCTTCGGCTGTTTCGGCGACCCGTAGACAGTGTCGCCCGCCACAGGGTGGCCAATATGAGCCATATGTACACGAATCTGATGAGTTCTGCCCGTCTCTAATCGAAGGCGAACATAAGAATAGCCATCGTATTGCGCGATCACCTCGTAATGCGTGGTAGCTTCCTTGGAATTACACGCCGTAACCGTCATTTTTTTACGGTTAGTAGGATGACGTCCAATGGGTGCGCATATCGTTCCACTCTCCTCACGGAGATGACCGACTACAACCGCTTCATAAATGCGGGTGAAGGAATGCTCTTTGATTTGCTCGGCCAACCCTTGATGAGCTTTGTCATTTTTCGCCACAATCAGCAGGCCGCTGGTATCCATATCAATGCGATGCACGATACCGGGGCGCATAACGCCGTTGATACCTGACAAACTGTCGCCACAATGATACATCAGCGCATTTACCAGCGTACCGCTATAATGCCCTGCTGCGGGATGTACAACCATTCCCTTCGGCTTATTCACAACCAAAAGGTGAGTATCCTCGTACACTATATCTAATGGAATGTTTTCCGCCAGAATATCATAAGCTACAGGCTCAGGCACAGCAACGCATACCTCCGCCCCGTCTTTGAGCTTATCCTTCTTGTTCAACACTTTTCCGTTAGACGTAACCAGTCCCTGCTCCAGCCATTGCTGTGCTGTGGAACGACTGATGTCCATCTCCTCGGCCAGCACGCTGTCTAAACGCTTTCCTTCCTGCTCGGCTGTAATGGACCATACATAAGTGTCAGCCATCGCTATTCTCCTTTTCGGGCACTTCAATGCCAAAAAGCATGGTGCGCAAAGGCATCTTATCGTCCTTCCACACAAAGAGGAAGAAAATGAATAAAAGGATTGCGCCAACTACCACGCAACAGTCTGCAAAATTGAAAATGGGAAAATCAATGAGCCTAAAATACAGGAAATCAATGACATAGCCATACAAAATGCGGTCAATCAGGTTGCCGATGGCACCGGCGATTATCATCACCGCAGGGATGGTAAAGAGCTTGTACCGGCGCAAAGGGCTGCGCATTAGCATCACACCGAACAACATCACAACCAACAGAGTCAGCGGCACAAACAACCATAACTGGCCCTGTAGCATGCCAAATGCTACGCCACGATTCTCGGTGTACCGCAGTTCGAAAACACCGTTGATGATCGGAATGACACGCTCTGCCTCGTGCAGTTGCGTGACAGCCCAGATTTTCGTGATTTGATCCACGGCAATCAGCGCGATGGTGGAAATGATAAACAGTACGACAGAAACCATACCGTACTCCTTCCTGTCAAGAAAAAGGGATCGAATGCAACTGCTTCCGATCCCTTTTTCATTAGTCTTCTTCGTCTATCTCCAGAGAGGAAAAATCGGGCAAGTCGTGAGGTGTGGCGTGAGTAGGAGCAGCTGTCGGAGCCTCATCAGCCGATTCATCATCGGCAGTCGGAGTCTCATCAGAAGGCTCGTCAGAAGCACCGCCTTCCAAAATACCGATCAAGGTGAGATGCTCACGATAGGTAGCCAGCAATCTCGCTTTGAAATCCGCCACCTCTTGGCGAATGCGACGCAACTCCTCCAGCTCAGCAGCGGTATCGGCCACAGCCTGATCGTGCATGGTGTCAGCTTCGTTACGAGCGGCCTCACGGATATCCTCAGCCTGTTTACGGGCTTCGGAAATCACAGATTCGCTCATACGCTGAGCACTGATCAGAGCAGAACGAATGCTATCCTCCTGATTGCGATAATCCATCACAGTTTCAGCAAGGACCTGCAGCTTGCGCTCGTTTTCGTCGTTGATCCGAGTCAGCTCTTCTACCGCATCAGCACAACGATCCAAAAAATCGTCCACCTCAGTGGTCTTGTAGCCGCCTAAGGAGCGGGTAAACTTAATTTCACGAATATCTTTTGCGGAAATCATAGGTAATTTCTCTCCTCTATGTTTTAGAGTCGACGCCGTGCGTGCAGCGCCAATCGTCCTTTTTTGGTTTCAGGGCCTACTTGGTCAATATAATATCGACCATAGCCACGAATGGAAATGGTATCCCCTGCCGTAATCGCTTTTGTAACCGACTCGGTTGGCACGTGATTGACGCTCACCAAGCCAAAACGAATCATTTCTGCGGCCCGCTCTCGGGCACAATGGATCAGTGCCTTTACCACGCTGTCTATGCGTGGCGAGGCTATCGTCTCACGAATGGATTCATACTCAATGTGAATCGGCAAATCACCATCGTAGTTAGGAATGACAGTGACGCCTTCTCCCCCGATACGGTCAACCTGCTCACAGATGAAGGGACAAACCTCACTACGCACAAACACCACAGACAGTCCGTCACCACACAGAATATCTCCAACTGCATCACGACGAATACCCAAGCTCATTAGAGTACCCAGCACGTCACGATGGGTCAGCGTTTTTTGCGTACGATAGCGAAAAGCAACTGCACACAGCGGATAATCGGCCTCTTCCGCAACGTAGTATGTAGGAGATACGGACAGCATAACGCTCTCTGCGTCGGGATACCCTCCCCAGAAAGAGTAGACGGTATCTACCGCCATTCCATGCAGTATTTGCTGTGCAAAGGCTTGTTCTCGCAAGTCCAGAAAGCCAAGAAAACACGGCACGCCGCGCTTATCACACAGACGTACCGTATCCTCTATGCGAGAACGCAGTAATGAATCATCAGAAGTAAAGGCCATTGTTCTCCAGCTCGTCCAGCAGATCACCCATCAGCCCCACGTTGTAAGGAGTGATGATAAAGGTGCAGTTGGCGACCTTTTTAATTTGGCCGTCGTTGGCATAGGCAACACCGCTCAAAAAGTCCAGAATACGGCGGGCCACATCCTTGTTGGCGCTCTCCAGATTCAACACGACGGTACGCTTTGCGTTCAAATGATCGGCAACGGCACTGGCGTCGTCAAAACGCTCAGGCTTCACCAACACCACCTGCAGTTGAGCGGTAGCGTGAATGTTCACGACCTTGTTACCCTTGCGAGGAGCCTCGGGAGCACCTTCGTCAGAATCTCGCTTTTTAGAACGAGGCAGGCTCTCCTCCAAACCGACTTCGCTGTCCTCGTCGTACTCGGGATCTTCTCCCCACAGCTTGCCAAAAATACCCATAATTGAAACCTCCTATATGTTAATAGTGTCTATCGCCAAATATAGCGGAGCCAATGCGAACCATCGTTGAGCCTTCCATAATGGCTTCACGATAGTCGCCGGACATACCCATCGATAGCTCCTGCATATCTATATTATCTATATTTTTGCCTCTCATGTCAACAAACAGTTGATACATTTTCGAAAAAATCTCTCTTTTTTCTCGCTCAGTGTCCAAAATCGGCGGCACCGTCATCAATCCACGCACAGAAATTCCGCTTAAAGGCGAAATTTCGTACAGCAGTTGCTCTAATTCAAAAGGAGAAATACCGGATTTTGCTTCTTCTCCCCCAATATTAACTTCGATTAGAATCGGCGTGACAATTCCTAGCTGTTGTGAACAGCGATGAATCGCTTCGGCCACACGCAAGCTGTCCACCGATTGGATCATTTGCACTTTACCGACAATTTGTTTTACTTTGTTCGTCTGCAGATGACCAATCAAGTGTGCGGCAACACCATCTAATTCCAGCCCATCTCTCTTACCGAGGAACTCTTGCACACGATTCTCGCCGATCTGACGTACGCCTAGACGAATGGCTGCGTTAATGCGAGCAACATCCACGGTTTTCGTCACCGCCAAAAGGCGAACATCCTGAGGGTTGCGCCCACTGACGATACAGGCATCGTGAATACTCTCCTGTACACGACTTAAGTTATCCGCGAGAATCATCTCAACGGATGATTTTTCCGTCATAGAGGTCCCTCCCTCCTACGATGATGTCGTCATACATTTCTAAGTAACCGTCTTCGTCCACAATTTCACAAATAGCATAGTCTGCAGGCTGGCTGAATTTCTGCTTTATCTTACGGAATGCAACTACGTTACCCGAGCGGATATACACACCAACTTCTTGCTCTTCATTGACGATAATCGCCTTTTGCGGCACCTTAAGACCGGTATGCTCCACTAACTGAATCTCTACGGATTCCTTGCGAATAGTAGACAACTCCGCACTCATTTGATCGCAACGGAACACAACGGCCATATTGCCTTTGTTATCTTTATTGCAGGCGTAGACAGTGACAGGTACAGCCTCATCCAGCACAAAGGACATACGGATGGTCAAGGTACGGCCTACACCAAGTACATTGTAATAGGAATCGGGAACGATACAGGCCATATACCACTCATAACCGCTCACGATCTTGCCGCTGGCCGCTCCGTTTGGCTCAGATGGCATATTCATCTGTTCCTCGAGCTTATCCGTGGTCAATCGGTTCAGATTTTCGGTGGTCAGCAGCTCTTCATAACCATCCACGTGATCCGCAAAATAACCTGCCACAGGCGCTTTAATAGTAGAAATGGGCTTTTGGTAAGAACTCTTCAGCGACTTTTTGGTCTGTTCCAACTCTTCTATTTTTTGAGTGAAATCCACTTCCTTGCCCGTCACCAGCGATTTTTTGGATAACAAAGCAAGCACGTCGAACGCAGAGCCGCTCACGTTGGAAATGTTTCCGGTTTCCGTCTGCTGGACCAAGCGTAAGAGCGCTTCCGTGGTCTGTTCGCTGATGATACCCAACGACAATCGTCCCGAGCCGGCGTCAGCCAAAATTGTTTTGAATGCGGCGATTTGCGCGTCGATTTCCTCGATTTGCTGTTCAATACGACCGCTCTCCGCATCCCGATACACCGAGGCGATTACGCTGTTTTTGGCTACTCTTGTTCCGTTATCGATGGCGTAATACGGCTCTCCGCTGCTGACACCGGGAATGATCGATTCGGTGCGATACACAAGGCCTTCCGTCTCGATAGACTCGTAGGTGCTATGGATAACGGCCAGTTCCGTCTCCACACCGGCATAAACGCTACGATAGGCTTGATAGGCGACGTAGAGAATTGAGGCGCACACAAGCAGTAAAATTACCAGCGCCTGCCAACCATTCTTCTTTTTCTTTCGCATAGGTCGTGCGTCCTCCTCTCGTTTAGACTAAATATTCTCGTAATGCCGCAGAGTTGCGGCGGCTAATTCCTCTGTACTATCGTAATCATCCACCCACAAAGTGTGGGCAGAAGTCATACGATGAAACCAAGACAACTGCCGTTTTGCGTACCGTCTGGTTTGTTGACGCAGTTTATCCGCCGCCTCTTCCAGCGAAATTCTACCCTCAAAAAAAGCGGCAAACTCTTTGTAACCAATGGCCTGTGTTACGGTAGCATCGGGGTCGGTGCGCAAAATACGCTCTGCTTCTTCTAAAAGGCCGTGCGCAAGCATTACGTCCACACGGCGGTTAATGCGTTCGTACAGCTTCTGTCTATCGTGAAAATCCAGCACAAACAAACAGGGCTCGTAGGGAGATGGCACAGACAAAGAAAGCGCCGTCTGCTCGCTGATAGTGCGCCCGGTGGTGTCGTACACCTCCAAAGCGCGAATAATACGGTGAAGATCGTTATGGTGAAGGCGCTCTGCGGTATTTGGATCGATTTCTTGCAAACGCTGTAGCAACACTTCTGCACCCTGTTCCTCTGCCATACGCATATACTCCGCGCGCAACTGAGGGTTGGGCGACTCCTCAAACAACTGACGATTTTCCATAAACGACTGAATATATAACCCCGTACCACCGCATAAAACAGGCGTTGCTCCACGCTCGTAAACGTCGGCGAAAACGCGGTGTGCGTCCTCCAAGTATTGTGCAACGCTGTATTTTGCCTGTAAAGGTAAAAACCCTAACAGGTGATGTGGCACACCCTCCATCTCCTCTACGGTAGGACGAGCTGTACCAACAGATACGCCGTCATAGATTTGCATAGAATCGGCGGAAACCACCTCTCCGCCGATGGCATCAGCCAAGCGCACAGCCAACGCCGTCTTACCCGAAGCGGTAGGCCCTGCAATAATGGGATAGGGTTTGAGAGACGGCATTGGTTTCACCTCGCTTTATACAATGCGACCGAACTGCTTTTCCAGTTCCTTTTTGGTCATTTCAATACACACAGGTCGACCGTGAGGGCAGAATCGAATGGATTCGTCCGCCAAAACCTGCTTTGCCAGTTCCTCTAACTCGGCAGGTTTGCTCATATCCCCTGCTTTGATCGCGGCACGACAGGCGGAGGAATGGTAAATCCAATCCAGTTTTGAGGATTGAATCTCACGGTTACCGCCCACCAAACCGGTGGCAATCTCGCGCAGAGTGTTATCAATATCTTCGCCCGTCAGATCCAACGGGAAACTGCGCACCAAAATACTTTGGCCGCCGAAATCTTCAATGGAAATGCCGGCCTGGCGTAATTCCTCCACAGCGTCCAGAAGAGCCGTGTATTCTTCACGGCTGACCGTCACCGCAACAGGTGCCAATAGTAATTGTTCCTCGGTATGAGCCTGTGCTTTTAGGCGATTGTAGATGATTTTCTCATGGGCCGCATGCTTATCAATGATAAATATGCTGTTACCTTGTTGCACCAAAATATAGGTTGAAAACACCTCTCCAACGTATCGCACAGGCGTTTCCTCTTCAATGAGAGGCTGTACTGCAGGCATTTCCACCTCAACCACAGGCTCGGGCATAACGGGCACTTCCACCGTTTGCGCCTCCTTGGGCGTAAATACAGGCAATTCGTCCAGCGTGACTGTCGGAGCAGGCGTCTCCATCTTAGGTGTCGGTACGTCGACAGTGCCATCGTGCAAAGATACTGTAGGTTTCGGCAGGTCATCTACCGCCACGTCCAAGAAAGAGGGGCGTCTCACAGTAGGAGGCGCTATTGGCTTTGGCGTAGGCACCGCCACGGCAGGTGCAGGATTTCGCTTAGCAGGCATAGGTTCCGGCGGCGGATTGTCACGTATCATCTCCATCTGACGGATGGAGGCCGAGCGCTGCTCCAAAGCGGAGCGGACACCATAGTACACGGCGTCAAACACCGGCTTTTCGTTGATAAACCGCACCTCAATCTTTGCGGGATGAACGTTAGCGTCCACCGTTTCCGCAGGAAGGCGAATAAACAGTACACATGCGGGGAATCGGCCAACCATAATCATGCCCTTGTAGGCACGTTCTAAAGCCACCAGACCCGTCTGCGTCTTGACATAGCGGTCGTTGACAAAGAAATGCTGCATAGTACGGTTGGGGCGCGCTCCCTCAGGCTTGCAGATAAAACCACTGACCTCGACCCCTCCCATAGAATAACTGACGGGAATCAGAGTGTTCGCAAAGGGTTTACCCAGTACGGCATGAATGCAGGATAACATCTGTCCATCGCCGGGTGTCTGCATTTCCGTGCGACCGTTGCGAATAAACTTAACCGCAATTTCGGGGTGAGACAGCGCCAGTTTTTCCACCACACCGGCAACGGCATTTCCCTCGCTGACGTCTTTTTTAAGGAACTTCATACGAGCAGGAATGTTGTAAAACAACTCCTCCACCACAAAGGTGGTGCCTTCGGCACAGCCGATATCCTCAATGAGAATTTCCTCACCGCCATGAATGACGTAGTGAGTGCCCTCGATTTCGCCTCTGGCGCAAGTTGTAACCTCAACTTTAGAGACAGCAGCAACCGACGCCAACGCCTCGCCGCGGAAACCGAGCGTACCAATGCGATTGAGGTCCTCCTCGGTACGCACTTTGCTGGTTGCATGGCGCAAAAACGCCGTAGGCACGTCCTCGCGGTGAATACCGCAGCCGTCATCGGTAATGCGCATATAGGACACACCACCATCGCGGATTTCCACCGTGATATGTGTCGCACCAGCGTCGATGGAGTTTTCCATCATTTCTTTTACTACCGACGCGGGTCGTTCTACCACCTCACCGGCAGCAATCAATTCTGCCACGTGCTTATCTAATACGCGGATGATTGCCACAGCATTCCCTCCTTTTAGTAAGTAGAGGCCTCCTTAACCAAATCGTACAGGATTTGCATAGCCTCAATAGGTGTCAACACGTTGACATCCAATTCTTGCAATTTCGTAATAATGGGGTTATCCGACACGTCCATCATAGACATTTGGCCGCCGGCTTCTGCTACGGCCGCGGGAGCGGAGCGACGCACAGGTGCGCTCTCTCCGCTTTCAATGGTGGAGAGTATCTCCTTGGCGCGACGAACCACCTCGTCGTTAATGCCTGCCAGTTTCGCTACCTCGATACCATAGCTGTCGTCGGCAGGGCCGCGAATGATACGGCGCAGGAAGGTGATATCGTCCCCACGCTTCTTCACCGCAATGCTGTAATTCTTAATACAGTCACTTTCGTCCTCAATGGCGGTCAATTCGTGATAGTGGGTGGCAAACAGCGTCTTTGCGCCGATACGCTTGGGGTTTGCCACGTATTCCAACACGGCTCGCGCAATACTCATACCATCAAAGGTAGAGGTACCACGGCCAATTTCATCAAACACGATTAAACTCTTGGAGGTTGCGTTACGCAAAATCGTCGCTACCTCGCTCATCTCCACCATAAAGGTAGATTGGCCTGCCGCCAAATCATCCGACGCACCCACACGGGTGAAAATGCTATCCACAATACCGATGGTTGCACTCTGCGCAGGCACGAAAGAGCCGATTTGCGCCATTAGGGTAATGAGCGCCGTCTGCCGCATATAGGTTGACTTACCGGCCATATTCGGACCGGTAATCAGCGCAATACGATTCTCACCGTCGTCCAGATGGGTGTCATTTGGCACAAAAGGAATATCCGACAGCGATTCTACCACGGGATGGCGACCGCCACGGATGTCGATACGGCCGCTCAAATCCACATCGGGTCGGCAATAATTTTGTCGCACTGCCACCTCTGCCAGAGAGGTCAGCACGTCTAATTCCGCCAGAGCGTCCGCAGTAGACTGAATACGAACTAACTGACTCGCTACTTTCTCGCGCAACTGAGTGAACAACTGATACTCCAGAGAAACGGCACGGTCCTTTGCGCCCAGCACGCGAGCTTCAAGTTCCTTAAGCTCCTGCGTAATGTAGCGCTCAGCATTGGCCAACGTCTGTTTGCGGATATAGTGCTCCGGCACCTGATCGCTGTACAAGCGTGAAATCTCAATATAATAGCCGAAAACACGGTTGTACCCGACCTTCAAGGTCCTGATACCGGTCTTTTCTTTTTCTTCGACCTCGATACGGGTCAGAATACCCTTACCGTCGGTCATAATGCTCTGCAATTCGTCCAAATCGGCGTTGTAGCCGGGACGAATCATGCCGCCCTCACGTACACTAAAGGGCGGCTCGTCCACAATAGCAGCAGAAATCATCTCGCTAATGTCCTGCAACGGGTCAATGGCGTCGCGAATGGCCACCAATTCAGCGGCATTCACATCAGCCAGCACCTGCCGCACCGCAGGCATATAGGAGAGGGTCTGCTGCAAGGAGCGCAATTCACGCGCGTTTGCGCTACCGTAGACCACACGGGTCATAATACGCTCCAAGTCGTAAATACCCGCCAGTAATTCCTGTAGATCACTGCGCACTAAAGAATGAGAGAACAGCTCGTCCACCGCATTCAAACGGCGTGTGATGGGCGCAATCTGCACCAAGGGCTGCTCAATCCAACTGCGGAGCAAACGCTTACCCATAGCAGTGCGCGTACGGTCCAATACGCCAAGCAGGGAACCTCTCTTTTCCTGAGAGCGCATGGTTTCCACCAACTCCAAATTACGGCGCGCGGTGATATCCAATTTCATAAACTGAGCGTCGGTATAGACGTCCAGCTGATTGATACGCTCCAAGCCATTCATCTGCGTAGCGCTCAAGTAGCGCAGAGCGCAACCAAGAGCGCACACGGCAGCAGCTTTATCCGCCAATTCCAGTGCAGAAAGCGTGTTTTTTTGGAAATGTTGCAACACCGTCTGCTGAGCGGTGAGGAAATCAAACTCAATCTCGCTGCGAATCTCCATCTTGCCGTTAAGGCGGCGGTCCACAAACTCACGAAGGGGTTTGCACTCTGCGGCCGTAGCATTCACCAAAATCTCACTTGGCGAGAAACGTCCCAACTCATTGGACACGCGCAAGGGTAAATCGTCGCCCGTCAATTGAGTCAGGTGAATTTCGCCTGTGGAGCAATCACAGAAACACACACCGTACTGAGCACCTTTTTCCGTAGCGTACAGTACAGCCAGATAGTTATTCTTACTCTCATCCAGCATACTGCCCTCGATAACCGTGCCGGGCGTCAAAATACGGATAATTTCCCTTCGGACAAGGCCTTTTGCTTGAGCCGGATCTTCGGTCTGCTCACAAATCGCCACCTTATAGCCACGGGCAACCAGGCGAGCCACGTAAGATTCGTAACTGTGGAAAGGCACGCCACACATAGGCGCACGCTCCTCCTGTCCGCAATCACGGCCGGTGAGGGTGAGTTCCAGTTCCCGAGAGGCGATTTTCGCATCATCGAAGAACATTTCGTAGAAATCACCCAGACGGAAAAAGAGAATACAATCCTTGTTTTGTTCCTTAATCTGCAGATATTGCTGCATCATTGGCGTCATTTCCGCCATACTTACTCATCCTTTACTGATGAATTTCCTCTCAGTGACAGCCGCCGCAGGTGCCGCAATTACCGGTGCACCCTTCCTGCGCTGCCAGATTGGGATCCTGACCTTGCACAGCCAGATTCAGGGCCAAATGCATCTTATTCACCAGATTCTCAAGCTCGCTCTGGGCTGCCTGATAGGCCATCATATGCTCGTTCGCCATCACGGAAGCGTAAATAGAGCGCAATTCCACGTTCAGTTCACGGAGTTTTTCCGCGTCGTGCTCACCCTCAGGCTTGCTCTCTTCCGTGTTGATTGCGATGCGCTTGAGATTAAATTCGCTAATCAGTGTTTGCAGAGCCTCGTCAGCATCTGCCGCCGCAGCAGCAGCGCGCACAGCCTCGCAACGAGGGTCGGCCTGCAGCTGAACGGCCAAATCAATAGCCATAGCCAATAAAGTATCCATAATGTGTTACCTCCAAAAATTTATTCAACGTTTATTACGGTGCCATTCATAATCCAACTGCGAGCGTCATCAATACGAATGGTAGCATAACGACCAATCCAAGAAGGGTCTGCCTGCACGCGGACCACACTGTTTGAGGGCAAACGCGCCTCGATAAATCCCTCGCCCACACTCTCTAACAAGGCTCGCTGTTCGGTACCCACAAGCTTTGCCAATCGCTCGGCGGAAACTTCTTCCTGCAGAGCGGATAGTTCTTGAAACCAGGCGGATTTCGTCTCAGCAGAGATAGGATCTGCCATTTCTGCAGCAGGAGTTCCCTTTCGTGGCGAGTAGATAAAGGTGAAAAGGGATGTAAAGCCAACTTCCTTTACAAGGGACAAAGTGTCCTCAAACTCCTCACGAGTCTCACCGGGGAAGCCCACGATGACGTCGCTGGTGAAGGAAATATCCGGGATAACCTGTCGGGCGTAGCGAATCAGCGACAAATACTGTTCGCGGGTGTAGCGGCGATTCATTGCCTTCAGCACACGATCGTTGCCTGACTGAAATGGCAGATGAAAATGGCGGGACACCTTTTCGCAAGCCGCAATGGTATCAAATAATTCCGGCGTAGCGTCCTTAGGATGGGACGTCATAAAACGAATGGTAAAATCACCCTCAATGGCATTCACTCGGCGAAGCAACTCGGCAAAGTTGATGCCGTGGCTCTCCCCTTTTCCGTACGAGTTGACGTTTTGTCCCAGCAAAGTAATCTCTTTATAGCCTGCCGCAACCAATTCACGAGCCTCTTGGAGAATAATCTCAGGATCGCGGCTGCGCTCGCGACCACGCACATAGGGCACGATGCAATAGGTGCAGAAATTATTGCACCCGTACATAATGGGCAACCATGCTTTAAAACTGCCGTCACGTACTACGGGAATGCCCTCTGCAATGACGCCGTCCTCCTGCGGAGTAACGGACAACTGTTTGCGTTGATGCAACGTCTGCCACAACAACTCGGGCAAACGATGAATCACATGGGTGCCGAACACCAAACCGACAAAAGGATAGCTCTCTTTAAGCTTTTCTGCGGCGTGTGGTTGCTGCACCATGCAACCGCACACCGAGATAATCACGTGCGGTTTGCGGCGTTTGATGTGCTTGAGAGCGCCAACATTACCGAATACTCGGTCGCAGGCGTGCTCACGCACCGCACAGGTGTTGAACAGGATGAAATCGGCGTCCTCCACCTCTTCGGTAAAGCCAAATCCCATCTGTGCTAACATACCTTTGATACGCTCGGAGTCTGCTACGTTTTG
Source organism: Acutalibacteraceae bacterium (assembly GCA_045544815.1). Taxonomy (GTDB): domain Bacteria; phylum Bacillota; class Clostridia; order Oscillospirales; family Acutalibacteraceae; genus UBA5905. The sequence goes on from JAZPZT010000028.1 coordinate 27,905, forward strand.
CTGGCAGCCAAAGGTGCGAATGCAGGCCAGCGGCGGAGAATCCGGCTTGATTTCCATATAGCGATTACGCACTTTTTCGTAAAAAGGAAGTTGTTTCGCCAACTCCTCCTCGGAGATGATTCGTGTCATATATCCGTCGAATCCTTTCGATACTTTTTCAGTTAAGTATTATACTATATATGCGTGCATTTTGCAATCCATTTTCGCAACAAATCCATAATTTGTATTGTAAAAGAAAGCAGCCCGTCCATACGCGGACGAGCTGCCCTCAAATTTATACGTTTTTCGCCAAAACGGTGTGCAAATCGCCCAAATGTTGATGCAAGTCTCGTTCCAGCAAACGGCCTACGCCATTTTCATCATATTCTGAAATCGTTACAGAAGCGTTGCTGACCCACGGAATGGTATGCATAAGCTCAAGGGGCGTATTTGTCCACACACATTCCAGCACGCGAATAGGTGTAGCGTGGGTAGAGATACATATCGTTTCGTCAGGATGACGACGCACAATCTCTTCAACACAGTCACGAATGCGTCCTTGCAGTTGTGCAACGCTTTCTCCGTTTGGACATTGTGCCAAACCAATTTGTTTGCGCCATATACCATAGCTGTCTGCAAACTCTTCTTCTAACTGAGAGTAGGTCTTTCCTTCCCATTCACCTGCGAAAATTTCTCTTAATCGTGACGTAGAATAAATCGGAACACCCTGCAGATCCGCAATTGCCTTACCCGTGTCGTAGGCACGTGTTAAGTCACTTGCATAAACACAAGAAAAGGGTGTATCCGCTAGAAACGCGGCCGTTGCAGCAGCCTGCGCTCTACCCCGCTCGGTCAGGGGCATATCCAAAGAACCGGCAAACTGGGTGATGAGATTGGACACGCTCTCGCCGTGGCGAATAAAATACAGTTTTGTCATGGTTGCTCCTCAATTCTTGGCCTTAGTGCGTATGGAATGGAAAAAATCTTTAAGCAGCGCACCGCATTCTTCGCCACAAACACCGGAGACAATTTCGGGGCGGTGATTATACGGCAAATCAAACAGATTTACTACCGAACCACAGGAGCCCGCCTTGGGATTCATTGCTCCCTGCACGACACGCTCAATACGAGAATTGATGATAGCACCGGCGCACATAGAGCAAGGCTCCAGCGTCACATACAAGGTGCATCCCACCAACTGCCAGCCTCCCAACTGGGTGCAAGCATTGTGAATCGCCTCTAATTCGGCATGGGCCAGCGCGTTTTTGCTTACCTCACGGCGATTCCGACCGGTACCGATAATTTCACCATCACGCACAACAATTGCGCCCACAGGCACTTCGCCCTCTTCAGCCGCTTCACGGGCTAATTTAAGGGCTACTTGCATATACTCAACGTCAGATAACATAATCATCCTGCTCCAAGAATCATCAATACAACGTACAAAATCACACAAATCATAAAGCACGGTGTCGTAAATAAGGTAGCCGTTTTTTTAGAAACTGTCAGATAGGTATCGATTCTACGCACACGCATCTGCTGTCTATAGCGCAAAAATAAAACGATCAGCGCTAAACCGCCCACAAAGGTCAAACCATAGATGATCATAGCATAGAAATAGCCAACGGCTGTATCTGAAAGGCTAAAACCGAGGTATTCCATCAATACCGAAATGGCGTTATTAGCAAAATGCACCGTAATTGACATCCAAATATTATCGGTCAAGACATAGAGAAAGCCTAAAACCAGACCCACAATAAATGCAAATGGGATTTGACGTAGATTGCCGTGCATCAGGCTAAACAGCATTGAGGAAACTATCACGGCAAACACGTTGCCGTAGGGACGCAGAGTGCGCAAAATATAGCCTCGATAAATCATTTCTTCCAAGAGTGCGGGAAGAACCGCCATAACCAGCAAATTCAGCCCCAAACTGGTTAGCGTTGGCTCCATCATCTGCGGCGGCTCTGGAATCTCTGCGCCCATTTCCGACAGTATGGCCAAGATGTAGCTGTTGACAATGTTGGTAAACATACATAGACCAATAGCTGCGAGAATGGCAAAAAAGGCAAAACCCATGCCTACAGGCTTTGCGGGAGAAAATGGTATGTACTTCCTCTTGCAACACAGAGCAACCACCACGGAAGGAACCAACAGAGCAAAAACGTACACACCCATATAGAGAAACAAATACGAGGTGTTACCAATACCTAAGTCAGGCAGTGATAGCTGTTCAGGGGTAAATACACCGAAGGCTATCAAAGCAAGAACAAGCACCGTAAACGCCAACTCCATTACTACAGTCAAAGCAATGGACATAACGCCTACAAACGTAGCGTCTTTGCGCAGTTTACGCATTTCATCCTCCTCCAGCTGTTGCTGGGGATTTATGGCAAAAAAAGGATTATAAGGCTGATACATGTTGTTATCTCCTTGTAAAATATATCAAAATACCTTGATGAGTACATTTTAACATAAAGATTCTTAAAAGTACAGTAAAGAATTTGTGAAATTTCCGTTGCATGCCGTACAAGTATGTGGTATACTGTAAAATTGAGAAAATAAGCGAGACGAGGTGTTAAATATGGATCAGCGCGCCATTGGTGTATTCGATTCCGGTCTCGGCGGTTTATCGGCCGTTCGTCACTTACAGAATCTGTTACCGGGTGAAAATATCGTGTATTTCGGCGATACCGGCCGCGTTCCTTATGGCACACGCAGTCGCGATACCATCCGTCGCTATACAAAAGAAGATTGCGCTTTACTGTTGGAGCACGACGTTAAGTTTATCATCGCCGCATGCGGTACCGTCAGTTCTGTTGCGGCGGATATGCTGAAGGATTTACCTGTGCCTGCCATCGGCGTGGTGACACCTACTGCCGCCGCTGCTGCTGCCGCAACAAATAATAAGCGCGTGGGTATTATCGGCACCGCCGCCACCATCCGTAGCACCTCTTTTGAAAAGGCTTTGCTGACCATCGACCCTACCATTCAGGTTACGGCTACGCCGTGTCCCTTATTCGTTCCGTTAGTGGAGAGCGGCTGGATATCTAAGGAGGATGATGTGGCCATTCCCATGGTGCGTCGTTATCTCTCTGCCGTCAAAGCCGCAGGTGTAGATACTCTGATTTTGGGTTGCACCCACTTCCCACTATTGGCGCCTATTATTCACGCTGAATTAGGTGACGGGGTCACTCTTATCGATTCCGGCCGCGAGACCGCTCTCGAGTGCGCCAAACTGCTGAAAGAGCAAGATGCGCTGGCTCAGCGTGAAAATGGCGAAAGTCTCTATTTTGTATCGGACCAGCCCGAAGATTTCAGCCGTGTGGCAGAGATTTTCCTTGGCAAATCCGTCAAAGGTACTGTAGAAAAAGTGTGAGAGGTCAAAATGAAAGCATTGATAAAAATAATCGGAGCACAAACTGTAGATGGAGAGAAAGACATCGTCGAATTGACAACCAACGGCACGCTGGATCGTGTGGGCGATGGCTGGAAGCTGTGCTATTTTGAGACGGAAGAATCAGGCTTTGAGAATACGATGACCCAGTTGGAGATCTGCGATGACAAACTCACTCTCGTCCGCTCCGGCGCCCATCCCAGTATGCTGATTTTAGAAAAGAACCAGCGCCACCATTGCACCTATCAAACGCCCTACGGTGCTATCGATTTGGGGACTTATGCCTCCGAAATTCGTTTTCGATTAGATGATAACGGTGGCGAGATTGAATTTCATTACACATTAGGATTCAACGGCGGAATCAGCTCCGCCCACGTCGTTCATATAACCGTACAGGAGGAAAAATAATATGTCTTTGACTGTTAAGACTGCGGAATTGCAGTTGGATACGATGATTCGCAGCGCCGTTCTTGCCGCTACTGCGGCCGGCGAATTGCCTGAGGGCGAGTTGCCCGCCTATGTGATTGAAGTGCCTGCCGACCGCACTCATGGCGACCTGGCCAGCAACGTGGCAATGGTTTCCGCTCGTGCCTTCCGTTCAGCTCCTCGCAAGATTGCCGATGCCATTGTGGCACATCTGCAGCTGGACGGCACCTATTTCGAAAAAGCAGAGGTGGCAGGCCCCGGCTTTCTGAATTTTTTCCTCTCCCCTGCTTACTATGGCGACATCGTCGCTGAAGCACAGCAAAAGGGCGAAGCCTTCGGTCGCTCTGACTATGGTAATGGCCATAAAGTGATGGTTGAGTACGTTTCCGCCAACCCCACCGGCCCCATGCACATGGGCAATGCTCGTGGCGGCGCATTGGGCGATTGCCTTGCCTCCGTTTTGGATGCTGCCGGCTACGAGGTTTGGCGTGAGTTCTACATCAATGACGCCGGTAATCAAATCGAGAAATTTGGCCTTTCCTTGGATATCCGCTATCAGCAGCACCTGCTGGGCGAGGAGGCTATAGAGCTGCCAGACGATGCCTATCACGGGGACGATATCAAAGAACACGCTGCCAATTTTGCCGCTATTCACGGCGACAAGTATCTATCCGTCTCCGTTGAAGATCGTAGAAAGGCTCTGATCGACTATGCCCTGCCGCTAAATATCGAGAAAATGAAGGCGGATATGGCGAAATACCGTATCATCTACGATCGTTGGTTTACCGAATCCACCCTGCACAACAGCGGTGAACTGCGCGAAATCATCGATATCCTCACTGCTAAGGGCCTGACCTATGAAAAGGACGGCGCTCTGTGGTATAAGGCGGGTGAATACGGCGAAAAGTATCAGCCCAAAAAGCACCTGAATCGTGACGGCGAAGAGGAAGGTATTAAGGACGAAGTTTTGGTCCGCGCTAATGGCAATCCCACTTATTTTGCTGCGGATATCGCCTATCATCGCAACAAGTTCCTGCGTGGCTTCGACACCCTGATTGATGTCTGGGGCGCCGACCACCACGGTCACGTGGCCCGCATGAAGGGAGCAATGGACGCCGTTGGCATGGACGGTAATAACCTGAACGTCGTGCTAATGCAGTTGGTGCGTTTGGTCCGTGACGGCGAAATCGTGCGTATGTCCAAGCGTTCCGGTAAGGCCATTCAGCTGAGCGATTTGTTGGATGAGGTCCCCGTAGACGCCGCCCGTTTCTTCTTCAATCAGCGTGAAGCCAACACACAGATTGAGTTCGACTTGGGTCTTGCCATCGAACAATCCTCCTCCAATCCTGTTTATTACGTCCAGTACGCTCACGCCCGCATTCATTCCATCATCCGCAAGGTGAAGGACAGCGGTGTCGACGTGGTACCTGCCACTGCTAAGCAACTGGCTCTCCTGTCCGCTCCCGAGGAGCGCGAGCTGATCCGCCACCTCTCCTCTCTGGAGAAGGTCGTTGTGGAGTGTGCTAAGAATTACGACCCCTCCGGCGTTACACGCTACGCTTTGGAGTTGGCAACACTGTTCCATAAGTTCTATAACAGTTGTCACGTTTCCGGTGTAGACACCGATTTGATGATGGCTCGTCTCTCCTTGTGTGACGCTGTACGCATCGGCCTAAACAATGCGCTGTCTATGATGAAAATTGACGCTCCCACTTCTATGTAAAGCTATTTAGCTTCACAGTATATATTGTCAGTAATATCAACGATAAAAGGCCCGGGATGCATTTGCATACCGGGCCTTTTTGTTTTAATCTCCAGCTGTTACCTGTTCGATGATCGAACGGATCTCATCAGATCCCTCGCCATTTGTCGCAGAGAAAGGAATGACGGTAACGCCTTCCAAATCGGCCAGAATATCGTCGAAGGCAGCCAATCGTTTGGCTCTTTCGGACTTGTTCAGCTTGTCCGACTTCGTCAGCACCAAAATAAAAGGAATCTCCCGCTCCAGCATATACTCCAGCATCTGATAGTCGTCTTTACTGGGATCGTGTCGAATATCCCACAACTGAATGACTAACCTTAGGTCGCGATCATCATCGAAATATCCTTCAATCAGTTCCGACCATCGTCTGCGCTCGCTGTCGGACACCTTTGCATAGCCATAGCCGGGAAGGTCTACCAGACGCATGGTATCCAAGCGATAGAAGTTGATGGTTGCCGTTTTACCGGGTGTTGCACTGGTACGTGCCAAACCTTTACGGTTGAGAATTCGGTTAATGAGTGAGGATTTACCCACATTCGAGCGACCGGAGAAAGCGATTTCGGGCAAATTGCCTTCGGGCAACTGGGCGGAAATGCCGGCAGCTGCCTCAAATACTGCAGAATGAACGTTCATGGTCTCTCCCCTTTCATCGTGCTACGGCGGGGTCAGTAGTTAAAGCGTGACCAATCACCGTATCCAAATGGCGAGCGGCAATAAAGCGCGTATTCTCTTTCACAACGGTGTCTACCTCGCTCAAATCCGCCTGATTCTCCTCGGGAATGATGACGGTAGTCATATGATGGGTATAGGCAGCCATGGCCTTCTCACGCAGACCGCCAATGGGCATCACACGGCCACGCAGAGAGATTTCGCCCGTCATAGCTACGTCACTCTTAACGGGGATGCCCGTCAAGGCAGAAACAATTGCAGTAGCCATGGTCACGCCGGCAGAAGGACCATCCTTTGGCACCGCACCCTCGGGCACGTGAATGTGGATATCCTTATTCTTATAGAAATCGGTGTCAATGTGCCAATCGGCCGCGCGAGAGCGTACGTAACTGATGGCAGTGCGGGCGGATTCCTTCATCACATCGCCAAGATTACCTGTCAATTCCAGTTTACCGTTACCATCCAGAACAGCAACCTCGATCGGCATGGTAGTGCCGCCCACAGCAGTCCAAGCCAGACCGTTAACCACGCCGACCTCATTACGGCGGCTATGGTAATCGGGCTTGTATTTCTCAGGTCCCAAATATGCCTCCAGATTGGCCAAAGTAACAGAAACAGCAACTTCTCTTCCCTCTACCAGCGCCGTAGCCGTCTTGCGGCACAACGTAGCAATCTGACGCTCCAGATTACGCACGCCAGCCTCGGCGGTATAGCACTCGATGATACGCGACAACGCGCCATCCGACAGCTTGAGCTGCCCGGAAGTGATACCGTGCTTCTTCATTTGCTTTTTTAGCAAATGACGGCGAGCAATACGCTTTTTCTCAGCCGCCGTGTAACTGGACAGAGTTATCACGTCCATACGGTCGTAAAGAGGCGCAGGAATGGAAGAAGCGTCGTTTGCTGTTGTCATGAACATCACGTCGGACAAATCGAAGGGCATATCGATAAAATGGTCACGGAAAGCGAAATTCTGCTCCGTGTCCAGCACCTCAAGCATAGCGGCGGCAGGATCGCCACGAAAATCGTTGCCCATTTTATCGATTTCATCCAGCAGAATCAGCGGATTGCGTGTACCTGCCTGCTTGATCGCAGAAATGATGCGGCCGGGCATAGCACCTACGTAGGTGCGACGATGACCGCGAATCTCGGACTCGTCACGCACGCCGCCTAAGGATACACGCACATATTTGCGCCCCATCGCCTCGGCAATAGAGCGTGCAATGGAGGTCTTACCCACACCGGGAGGACCGACGAGGCACAGCACCTGCCCCTTCATCTCGCTGGACAACTGGCGTACCGCCAACGCCTCGATGATACGGTCTTTCACCTTATCAAGACCGTAATGGTCGCGGTCCAAGATACGGCGTGCTCGGACAAGGTCAAGGTTATCCGTGGTCAGATTATTCCAAGGCAGAGCCAGACAGGTATCCAAATAGGTACGTACCACCGTGGCCTCGTGCGAGCCGGGAGGCATCTTACCCAATTTGCGGCATTCCTTATGTAAATGCTGATGAATTTCCTCGGGTAGACCCAAGCTGTCGATGGTTTTTGCGTAGGTTATAGATTCTTCCATCGGGTCGTCAGCCTGACCCAGCTCCTCGGAAATAGCGCGAATCTGCTCACGAAGATAGTATTCCTTTTGATTTTCGTCCATCTGCTCTTGCACTTTGTCCTCGATCTTGCGCTCCAATTCAAGGATTTGGCATTCCTTATCCAAAATGCGCAACAGAGTCTCCATACGCAATTCCACGGACTGAATATCCAAAATGCGCTGCTTTTCCTCGATGGGCATACTCAGATTGCTGGCGACAAAATCCGCCAAATGGCCGGCATCATCGTCCGACGCTACACCATACAGCACGTCGGGTGCCATCTGAGCACTGGACAGCTCGGCGTATCGCTCAAATTGCTTGCGGCACTCACGCACCAAAGCCAACTCCAGCATGGGAGAAGTCAAAGGCTTACTCTCCTGCTCCTGCGTCACAGCCACAAAATAAGGACTGGACTGAATAATCTCCACTGCCGCGGCACGGTATTCACCATCCACAATGATGCGGAAGTTGTCGTGGGGCAATTTGACAATCTGACGCACACGACCGACTACACCCATATGATACAAATCTTCAGGGTCGGGATCGTCCTGCGTAATATCTCTCTGCGCCACCAAAAAAATACGTTGATCTCGTTCCATTGCCGCATTCAATGCGGCAACCGATTTCAGGCGGCCCACCTCAAAGTGGATCACCGTCTCAGGAAAACAAACCAATCCACGAAGCACCAGCATTGGCAGTGTGGTCATGCGATTCTCACGCAATTTCATAAATATCACCTCGATTATGCAAAAATCGGTCGGTCTGTCGAAACACACCGACCGATTGTGTTAATTTCCTTTGCGGCGCGGCGTAGCCTTCGGTTTTCCACCGGGAGCGCGTCGCTTCTTATCAGGGTTGTACAAGATATCCGGCGCAGCGCCATCGGTCACGCAAGCAGCTGTAATCAGCACCTTTTCGATGGTCGGGTCGGACGGGATATCAAACATCAACCGCGTTAGCAAACCTTCCATAACGGAGCGCAAACCGCGGGCGCCTGTTTCTCTCTTCAGAGTCTGCTCTGCCACGGCACGCAGGGCGTCGTCGGTAAACACCAACTCTACCCCATCCAGCCTGAACAGTTCCGCATACTGTTTGAGAATGGAATTCTTCGGTTCTGCCAGAATGCGCACCAAAGCGTCAGCATCCAAAGCCTCTAACGTGGTAATCACAGGCATACGGCCGACCAATTCGGGAATAATGCCGAATTTGACCAAATCCTGAGGCACAACCTGCTTGAGCAATGCGGCAGTATCGGTATCCTTCTTGGACTTCACATCGTTGCCAAAGCCCAATGAACCGGAGCTGACACGCTTCTCGATGGTCTTAGTCAAACCATCAAAGGCGCCGCCGAGAATAAACAAGATATTGGTAGTATCAATCTGAATAAACTCCTGCTGAGGATGCTTTCTACCGCCTCCGGGAGGAACATTCGCAACGGTACCTTCCAAAATCTTCAACAGCGCCTGCTGCACGCCCTCACCGCTCACGTCACGGGTGATGGAGGGATTCTCGCTACGGCGAGCAATCTTATCGATTTCATCCACGTAGATGATGCCGCGCTCAGCACGCTCTACGTCAAAATCTGCGGCTTGAATCAGGCGCAGAAGAATGTTCTCCACGTCCTCGCCTACGTAACCGGCCTCAGTCAAGGTGGTAGCATCCGCAATAGCAAAGGGAACATCCAGCGCCTTAGCCAGCGTCTGAGCCAATGCCGTTTTACCGACACCGGTAGGGCCTAACATCAAGACGTTACTCTTGCCAATTTCGGCATCGGTAGTTCCGCCGAAATAGATACGCTTATAGTGGTTGTATACAGCTACTGCCAGTGCAATTTTCGCGCTATCCTGACCGATAACGTATTCATCCAGGCGCTCCTTAATTTCGTGAGGAGTGGGCAGTACGGGTGCCGTGTTATCCTTCTGTGCCGGACGGCGACGCACATCAACCGTCTCAGGCTCAAGAATGGACATACACAACTCCACACACTCGTTACATATATAGGCGCCGTGACCGGCAATCAAACGCTCCACCGCCTCCTGCGGTCTACCGCAGAAAGAGCAACAATATCCGTGGTGCGTCGTATCATTATTAGCCATTATTATTTACCTCCCACGGAGTGATTAGGCGCGTCTCTCCACTACCTTGTCCACAATACCGTAACGCACCGCATCATCTGCAGTCATCCAGTTGTCACGGTCGGTATCACGCTCGATGATGTCCAAAGGCTGACCGGTCATTTCGGAGAGCATACGATTCATACGATTGCGAATATATAAGATATGGTCAGCCTGAATCTTAATATCCGATGCCTGACCTTTAGCACCGCCCAAAGGCTGATGAATCATAATCTCGCTGTTGGGCAGAGCGTAGCGCTTACCCTTTGCGCCGGCGGCCAACAGGAAACTGCCCATGCTGGCAGCCAAACCAACGCAGATAGTGGACACGTCGCACTTAATATATTGCATGGTATCATAGATAGCCATACCGGCAGAGATAGAACCGCCGGGGCTGTTGATATACAGGTGAATGTCTTTGTCGGGATCCTGACCTTCCAGATACAGCAACTGCGCCACAACCAAAGAGGCGGTAGCATCGTTAATCTCGTCAGACAGCATAATAATACGGTCATTCAGCAGGCGGGAGAAAATATCATAGCTTCTCTCACCACGACTGGTCTGCTCAACAACGTAAGGAACAAAACTCATAAAGATTCCTCCTGTAAAAAATGATGTTGCATATAGGATGAAATTCCCTGCCCATAGAGTATGAGCAGGGAAATCCATATATAATCAAACTATTACTCGGCGTCCTCACCCTCGGTGGTGATAGTAGCCTTGCTGCGGATCAACTTCATAGCCTTCTCCACGGCGATATCCTTAGCCAGTTCGGTAGCAGGGATAGCAGCCTTAACCTGCTCAATATCCACACCGTACTGCTCGGCAAACTTGCCGTACTCGGCTTCCAGCTCCTCGTCGGAGACGGAGATCTTGTCAGCCTTAACCACATACTCCAGAGCCAAACGCAGCTTAACCTGCTTCTCGGCCTGCTCGCGGAAGCTCTCGCGGAAAGCGGCAACGTCCATGCCGGTGTATTGCATATACAGATCCAGGCTCAGACCCTGGCTCTGCAGACGATAGGCAAAGTCCTGAATACGATCGTTGATGGTGTTCTCGATCATAGCCTCGGGGATGTCCGCCTTAACCAACTTAATCAGAGCCTCAGCGATCTTATCGTCCACCTCTTTATCAGCGGCGGTTTCGCGCTGCTCCTCCAGACGCTTTCTGGTGTCAGCCTTAAACTCCTCAACGGTATCGAAATCGGTGCAGTCCTTGATCAAATCGTCATCGATCTCGGGGAGCTCCTTCTTCTCGATCTTGTGCACCTTGCACTTAAAAACGGCAGCCTTGCCGGCCAGATCAGCCGCGTGATACTCCTCAGGGAAGGTCACGTTGACGTCCAGCTCAGCGCCGACAGCAGCGCCAACCAACTGCTCTTCAAAACCGGGGATGAACTGACCGGAGCCCAGCACCAGAGCATGGTTTTCGGCCTTGCCGCCATCGAAAGCGACCTCGTCTACAAAGCCCTCGAAATCGAAGGTCACGGTATCGCCCATCTCAGCGCCACGATCCTCAACGGAAACCATGCGAGCATTGCGCTCCTGCAAACGGGTCAACTCGGCGTCGATGTCCTCATCGGTCACAACAACGGCGGGACGGGTAATCTTCAAGCTCTTGTGGCCACGCATTTTGACCTCAGGCTTAACGGTGATCACAGCCTTAAACACCAAGCCCTCGGGACCGACGGAAATAACGTCCAGATCGATCTTATCCTCCACATACTCGTAGCCGGACTCCTTGATAGCCTCGTCCAGAGCAGTGGGATATACGTCATTCATAGCGGTCTCGTAAAACACACCGCTGCCGTAGATCTTCTCGATCATAGCACGGGGAGCTTTACCCTTACGGAAGCCGGGAATAGAAATCTTCTTGACGTCCTTCTTGTAAGCAGCGTTGACAGCAGCAGCGAAGGTAGCGGCATCGACTTCAATCTCCAGTTCTACACGACCGTTTTCCAGTTTAGTTGCGTTCTTAAGACTCATTATTGATTCCTCCTATTTTGATTCCAAACATAGTGCATAATAGTATAACATATTTTTACAAATAATGCTACTATTTTTTAACATTTTTTAAAAATAATTTTTACGCATCAAATTTGCACCAAAATCGGGCAAAATTGCAACGCATCAGCAGAGATGAGACGATAATGAATTCCTTCAACTTCGCCCTGTACGGCTAAACGGATACCGTTACTGTGAACGTGACCGTAGAAGCAGTGGGTAATCTCCTCATCCTCTAAAACCGACAGAATCTCAGGACAGATTTGGTCGGCGTAACGAGGTGGATAATGGAGGAAAACCACAGGTGTCAAACCGGTATCTTTTGCCGCCTTTATCGAAGTGCGCAGGCGGCCCGCCTCACGAAGCAGCACCAGTTTATCGGCGTCCTCCTCAGCGTCGAAAAACCAACCGCGCGTGCCACACACAGCGTATCTTCCTTCTACCACAACGGCGTCGTTGTGCACAATTTGCAGAGAATCGAAGCCGTTTTGCTCAAAAAACAAATCCATCTGGCGGCGTGTTGTCCACCAATAGTCGTGATTTCCCTTAAAAATCAGCTTCTTACCGGGCAAACTGTGGAGAAACGCAAAATCCTTTTGCGCTTGCTTGAGATTCATACCCCAAGAAATGTCACCGGCAATCACCACAGTGTCGTCATCGGTGACAATCTCGCGCCAATGGCGCTCCAAGCGCTCTACGTAGTCATCCCAACCGGAAAACACGTTCATAGACTTGTTGGTATTCAAAGATAAATGAGTGTCGGCAATGGCGAATAACGCCATACGCTCCCCTCCTATCAGTCGAGATTCAGCATACGATACACAGTCGCCTGCATAGACGTCTTATCGTTAGCACAACCGCCTGTAAAGCGGATTGCCTTGTCACGCAAAGAACCCAGCGGTCGTGGGATTTTCCAGCCGGTGAAGGCCTCCAAATCTTCCAACTGATCGTAAGGAGTCTCTGCCAAAGTAGCGCCCAGAGCCTCCAAAATAGCAGGGGCAAACTTGAAGGGGCTGGCGGTAGAGGCAATCACCGTAGGCGTCTCATCGCCGCTCTTGGCGCGATACTCCTCGTACACGCGCACCGCTACAGCAGTATGCGTATCGCACAGATACTCGGTAGCATCAAAAACGGAGCGAATAGTAGCCGCCACCTGCTCGTCGTCAGCACTTCCGCCAACGAAATGCTCCTGCAGTGCCTCACGGACAGCGTCCGAAATCACGTACTTCTTCTCCTCTTTGAGAGAGGTCATCAGAGTCACAATTTCATCACTGTTATCGTCGCACAGGTGGTACAGCAAACGCTCCAAATTAGAGGACACCAGAATGTCCATAGACGGACTGGTGGTGGTATAGAAAGGACGATTGCAATCATACACACCGGTCTCGAAGAAATCGGTCAGAATGCGATTGCGATTAGAAGCGCAAATCAGCTTATTTACGGGCAAACCCATACGTTTCGCATAGTAGCAGGCAAGAATATTACCGAAGTTACCGGTAGGCACCACCACGTTAATGCTCTCCCCTGCCTCAATTTTACCCTGAGCCAGCAGGTCACAATAGGCAGAGATGTAATACACAATCTGCGGCACCAAACGACCCCAGTTGATGGAGTTTGCACTGGAGAAACGCATACCTTTCTCCGCCAACTTTGCCTTAACCTCATCATCGGTGAAGATGGACTTCACACCGGTCTGCGCATCGTCAAAGTTGCCGTCAATGGCGCACACACCAACGTTTTCGCCCTCTTGGGTAATCATCTGGAAGCGTTGCATCTCGCTAACGCCCTCAGCAGGATAGAACACCAAAATACGAGTGTTAGGCGCATCACGGAAGCCTTCCAGCGCCGCCTTACCCGTATCACCGGAAGTTGCCACCAAAATCACAATTTGCTCGTCAGGATTGGTTTTGCCGATAGAAACGCGCATCAAATGGGGCAAAATCTGCAACGCCATATCCTTAAAAGCGCAGGTAGGGCCGTGCCACAACTCCAAGATATAGCGACCGTCGCCCAACTCGTGCAGAGGAGCAATCTCGGGAGTATCAAAGCGCTCACCATAAGCGGCGGCACAGCACTTCTCCACCTCTTCAGCGGTGAAGTCGGTCAAAAAACGAGACAACACCTTGAATGCGCGTTCTTTATAAGACAGCGGCACCAACTCGGCAATGTCTGCCATCGTCAAAGTAGGCAAAGAAGTCGGTACGTACAGACCGCCCTCGGGAGAAATGCCGCCTGCGATGGCCTGTGCCGCGGTGACACGGATTTGATTATTTCTGGTACTGGTATATTCCATTGCGAATTCCTCTTTTCCGGAGATTAGATATCAAAACGAAGTAGATAAATCGCCCGCCTCATAAGCGCCGATGATGTGATTGATTTCCACCACACGCATGGTGTCATCCGACGTCGTAACCACCTCGATCACATCGAATCGAGGCTGTAAATTCATTGGGAAACGGCTCATATACATAGCCGCCGTCTGTAATAGCTTGCGCTGTTTGGTGACCGTCACCGCTTCACGAGGGAGGTATCGGGAATCTTCACGTCGTGTTTTCACCTCAACGAACACCAAATATCGCTTGTCCGATGCAATAATATCGATTTCACCAAACCGACAGCGATAATTGGAGGACAAAATCCCGTATCCTTTATCCCGCAAAAAGCGAGCGGCCAAAATCTCCCCCATAGCGCCCTTTGATACACCTGCCATCAGCCTTCACCCAAAATCTTTTTCAGGAAGCTCATACGGTGCTCGGGACAGGGGCCATATTCCTTCAGCGCCGCCGTGTGTGCCGCCGTGCCGTATCCCTTATGTATCGCAAAGCCGTACTGAGGATAGCGAGCATCCATCTCAATCAGCAAGCGGTCACGGGTAACTTTTGCCAAAATGGATGCGGCTGCGATAGACTCAGACTGGGCATCGCCCTTAACTATAGTCTGTGCGGCAACACCTAAATGTGGCGGTATGCGATTGCCGTCAATCAGCGCCAAATCGGGCGTAACGCCCAATCCCTGCACAGCACGGGTCATCGCCAAATAGGTAGCATTGAGGATGTTATACTCCTCAATCTCCTCCACAGAAGCGGAAGCGATACAATAGGCAACCGCACGCTCGATTATGATGTCGTACAGCGCCTCTCGTTTTTTCTCAGAAAGCTTCTTCGAATCGTTAAGTCCCTCTATGGGTGCATCCGGCGACAAAATTACCGCCGCCGCATACACAGGGCCTGCCAAAGGGCCGCGGCCTGCTTCATCCACGCCGCAGATGATGCCGCCGCAGGCGTCACGGAATTGCTGGTCAAACTGTGCATTAAGCATCCTCGGACACCTCCTGTTTAGGCGGCTGTTCTAAGGTAATGCGACCCAATTTACCGCCACGATACTCATCCAGCAGCATAATGGCGCAGCGCTCGGTATTTACCTCGCCGCCGGACACCAGCATACCACGTTTTCGACCGATTTCCTGCAACAACTCCCAGTTGTCCTCGTTAATCGGTTCGGAAATCCTATAGCGCTCCAGCAGCAAATGGGGGTAATCGCTGCGTAATACGCTCAACAGCTCGCAAGCCATCTCTTCCAGATCCAAAACCTGGTCTTTGATCGCACCGGTGAAGGCCAGGCGCATAGCCACCATCTGATCCTCAAACTTAGGCCACAGCACACCGGGCGTGTCTAAAAGCTGCGTGCCGCCGTCAATGACAAACCACTGATTCTGGCGAGTAACACCGGGACGGTCCTCAACTTTTGCCTTACCGCCGTGATTCATGCGATTGATGAAGGAACTCTTGCCCACGTTTGGAATACCCACAATCATGGCACGAATGGCACGATGCGCACCCTTGCTCTCCCATTTTTCAATCAAATCGCTGAGCAACTCACGCAGAGCATTATTAAACTGATTGCAGCCACGACCGCTCTTGCAATCCACAGCCAAAGCCGCCCAACCTTGCTTACGAAAATAAGCAATCCAACGCTTGGTGGAAGCTTCATCCGCTAAATCCGCCTTATTCAGAATCACCAACCGAGGCTTACCTGCGGTCAATTGATCCATCTCGGGGTTACGGCTGGACATAGGAATGCGAGCATCTACGATTTCCACAGCCGCATCCACCAGCTTCAACTGCTCCTGAATTTTGCGGCGAGTTCGGGTCATATGACCGGGGAACCATTGAATATTGCGAATATCCGGCTGATCGGGAGTGATCAACGGCTCTGCCACGGGCGCTTTTTCCTTCTTTTTACGGTCGATGCGCGCTTTGGGTGCAGGTCTTCTGCCCTGCTGCGGCTTCGAAGCAATGGGGCCGCTCTTTTTACGTTTCGGCGCAGCCATAATCATTCACCTCTTAACGACTCGAATGGGGACAAACGGAAGGTGACCACACCGACCACGTCCTCCATCTTCACGCTATCGCGCAACATACGGCTATCCATCGATTCGCGGCGATTATCACCAAGCACAAAGATACCATCCTCCGGCACAACATAAGCGGTAGAAAGTCCCATGCTCGGCGTAAAACCGCCACGCACGTAAGGCTCATCCAACGCCTCGCCGTTGCGATACACGATACCTGTTTCGTCATTGATAAAGATTTTATCACCCGGTAATCCGATGACACGCTTAATCAGAGGAGAATCGTTCTCTCGACGAACCACTACGACATCGCCGTAGTTAGGAATAGCGCATACACTCGTCAAGATTAGCTTTTCACCATTCTGCAGGGTATTCGTCATAGAATCGCCGCTCACGTTTATCACACGACAAAACAGCGTGAACAGCAGCACCACAATCACCATCGCAACAACAGCAGCGCCAACCCAATCGAAAACAGAGGATACGAAACCGTTATTTCCCGAACCATTCGCTTTTATCAAAGATTTTTTCTCTTCCATTCGGTCTCACTCCTCCCTCAAATTTTACCAAAGGATTGCATAGGCCAAACGCAATAAACAGCTTTGCCCACCACGTCCTTTTCAGAAACAAGGCCGATTTCTGCCGACCGACTATCCTTAGAAACAGTGCGATTATCACCCATGATAAACAGATAACCATGCGGTACCTTTACCTCGCCTGAAAAATCACGGAGCACAGTCACACCTTGTATATATCCTTCGTAAATGTAATTGCCGTTAATGTACACACTACCGTCCGCATTAATGGAAATCGTATCGCCACCAACCGCAATCACGCGCTTAATCAAAGGCTCATCCGTATAGCGATCCACCACAACAATGTCTCCACGAGTGTAATTGGTATCCGCAACGGAAAGAAGCAAACGGTCACCATCTTGACAGGTAGGCACCATGGAAGATCCGTCCACACTGACGACACGAACAACAAACGCAAACAACAGCGCAAATACGGACAACGCTACAACCAACGTGCCAATCCAATCGTACAAGGAATACAAGAATTTGCGTCCTTTTTCAGAGTTATTCATCCTTGCCATTCGTATCACCTACCTTTCATAAAACCTCTAAGAATAGATTATAACATATAAATATAAAAAAATAAAGCAAAAAAGGGACTTTTCAGTCCCTTTTTTGCAAAAAACTTTGAATTATTTAATCAGTTCCTTAACCTTGGCAGCCTTACCAACGCGATCGCGCAGGTAGTACAGCTTGCTACGACGAACCTTACCGTGACGAACCACCTTGATGGCAGCCACATTGGGGCTATGCAGAGGGAACACACGCTCCACGCCCACGCCGTAAGCAACACGGCGGACGGTGAAGGTCTCGGCTACGCCGCTGCCCTTCTTAGCGATAACGGTGCCCTCGAAAGCCTGAATACGCTCACGCTCGCCTTCACGGATCTTAACATCCACACGGATGGTATCACCGATATTGAAAGCAGGAGTGGTCTCCTTCATGCTGTCGCCGGAAATGATTTTCAATGCGTCCATAGTTCTTTCCTCCTAAGTTTTCAGATGTTCTTACTCGGTAACCCTTACCGGCAGAGGACCACCCGCTTTAATGTCGTGGCTTTCGCCTGGCATTAAACCCCACAGATAGAATATCTGCGGCAAAAAACGCCTGATATAATATAGCACAGTGATTCGATAAATGCAAGTGTTTTTTGAAAAAATAATAAAATTCTTGCCAAAAATTATAAAAATTCACTTCCATCCGCCAAAAGCAGGCGCAAACGGAGTACTTCCGCCTTCACGTCTGCACCTACAATAGTCTGCAGTGCTGTGACGAACAGGCCCGGATTGATGTTTTCCGCACCACCACTGGGCAGAGAGACAGTGACAAGGGTAACGTCCTCCCCCGCCGCTTCCACAACAGCATTCTTAAAGTAGGGTAAAATATCAATGGCCTTCATGGTTTTCTTCTTAGTGCGTTTTTCAACCAGCAACTCTTCCGCGGACAAAGCCTGATTCACCACAGAAGCAGGCAGGTGAATGGTTAATCGATACTCTGCCGCAGCCAAGTCACCTGTTTTAGCCACAACGTCGGCAGCAGAAATCGCCACCAAGCCCTCGGGTAATACGTCGTTAAGGCGCTTTACCAACTCGTCAAAAGGAAAATCCTCTTCCATACGAATATCCATGGTTTCTCGTAGTCCCTCATAACCCAAGGAAAGCGGCGACGCAAAGGTTAAATAAGGATGGCGATTAAACCCCTCGGTATACCACAGCGGAATGCCCGCACGGCGCACGGCACGCGTCATAGCACGCACCAAATCTAAATGGGAGACGAATTTTGCTCGCCCCGTTTTAGAAAACACGATTCTAACGCTTTTCAACGCAGACACCCTCCTTCCAGCACGCGGCACCGCAACCGGAGCACGCCTGACGACAGTTAGGCGTAGTCGTCGCCTGGTGTGCCAACTCATTTTCACGAATCAAAAACGTCTTGGTTACGCCGTAATCCAGGTGATCCCAAGGGAAAATCTCATCGTAAGGACGACGGCGATTGGCGTAGAATGCAGGATCCAAACCGCATTCCTCAAACACCGCCATCCAGGCATCAAAATCGAAATGCTCCGACCAAGAATCCAAATTGAATCCACGCTTGCTGCCCTCTTCCAAAACACGGCACAAACGGCGATCACCACGTGCAAGCACAGCCTCCAAAAAGCTGGTTTTAGCGTCGTGATAGCTCAGCAAAATCTTTCGTGTATGAATAGAGCCGCGCAGATGCTGCTGTTTTTCCTGCAGTTGTTCCAATGTATCCTGAGGCTCCCATTGGAAGGGCGTAAATGCTTTTGGCACAAAACAAGAGGTGCTCAAGGATACCGTCACGCCTTTGCCCTTTGGCTTATCCGGATTGGCATAGAAAGCATTGACGACTTTTTGCCCCAATTGGGCGATGCCTTCCACGTCCTCCAACGTCTCCGTAGGTAAACCAAGCATAAAGTACAGTTTAACGGCCGTCCAACCACCCTTAAACGCCTTGGTCACCGTCTCCAGAATCTCATCCTCGCACAAATTCTTGTTTATGGCGTCACGCAGGCGCTGTGTGCCCGCTTCAGGCGCGAAGGTCAAACCTGCACGACGCAATACGTTGAGTCGATTCGCTAACTCCTCGGAGAAACCGTCGATGCGCAGAGAGGGTAAAGAAATATTCGTATGCTCCGCCTCCGCCCAGTTGAGCAACGTATCCAGCAGCTCCTCCAAATTAGTATAGTCACTGGTGGACAGTGAGGACAAAGAAAACTCCTCATAGCCTGTGTTGCGGCACAAATCATGGCTCTGCTTATCGATGGTTTCCACTGATTTCTCGCGAACCGGACGGTAGATAAAGCCGGCCTGACAGAAACGACAGCCACGAATACAGCCACGGAAAATCTCTGCCTGCGCACGGTCGAAAACAATGTCCGTAAACGGCACGACAAAGCTATCGGGATAATAGCAACGATTCAAATCTTTGATGATACGCTTGCGCACAGTGGGTTTTACACCGTCCAAAGGCGTGACAGCTGCCACGGTGCCGTCCGCGTTGTAGGAAACGTCATACAGAGACGGCACGTACACACCTTCGATGTCGGCGCAAGCGCGCAGAAACGCCTTTTTCGAGTAGCCTTTCGCCCTATGCTCCTTATAGAGGTTGATAACCTCTAAGTCCACCTCTTCTCCCTCACCTAAGAAAAAGATGTCAAAGAAATCTGCCAACGGCTCAGGATTACAAGCACATGGTCCACCCGCTACAACAAGCGGAAAACTCTCGTCACGCTGGTCCGCACGGATGGGCACGCCTGCCAAATCCAGCATATGCAGGATGGCCGTATAACTCATCTCGTATTGCAGAGTAAACCCGATAAAATCGAAATTGCGGATGGGATCGCGGCTCTCGAGGGCAAATAGAGGAATATTTTCCTCGACCATCAGCGCTTCCATATCCTTATCCGGTGCAAAGACACGCTCACACCATACGTCTGGTTCATTATTAAATTGACCATACAAAATTTTCATTCCCAAATGGGACATACCGACCTCGTACAAATCGGGAAAACAAAAAGCAAATCGCACCGCCACGTCATCCGGATTTTTCGTAACGCTATTAAGCTCTCCGCCCGTGTAGCGAGAGGGCTTCTGCACTCGCAAAAACAGACGCTCTAACTTTTCTTTCATGATGGTACTCCTTCAATTGATAAACTCATATTTGCACCCAAAACGGGTTAAAATCCTATAAAACGGAGGTGAGCAAATGGGATACGTAGGAAAATGTATCATTGCAGGCGGTTTAGCCGGTGTGCTCAACGGCCTATTTGGTGCCGGAGGCGGATTGGTACTTGTGCCGCTATTTATACAATGGCTCAGAATGGAGGAAAAGCACGCATTCGCCACGTCGGTCGCCGTCATTTTGCCGCTATCCATCGTGTCCTACGTACTCTTCTGCATACAGGGTGGCAACGTATGGCAAGAGGCGCTCCCTTATCTTATCGGCGGCGTGATCGGCGGCATTCTCTCCGCCAAATTGTTTCGCACCGTCTCCGCTGTATGGTTGCATCGTCTATTCGGCATTCTCCTCCTCTACGGAGGAATTAAGGCGGTGTTGTTATTATGAACCTCTTCGGCGTCTTGATTGGAATCGCCACAGGCATAATCAGTGGTTTTGGTATAGGCGGTGGCTCTCTACTGGTGCTCTATCTCACCGCCGTATCCCATCTGCCGCAGCAAACGGCAGGCGGTATCAATCTCCTCTACTTTATCGGCTGTGCGCCAATCGCGCTGATTGGGCACGCCAAAAACCACTATGTTGATTGGCGTGCCATGCTTTGGTGTAGTCTGGCAGGAATCGCCACGGCCATCGTCGTCTCCTTTGTCACAGACGGGATTGACCAAGATTGGTTGCGCCGTTTATTTGGAGTGCTGCTACTCTATGTAGGCGTAAAAGAATTGCGGTTCGGCAAGCGAAAAAACAACAAGTAAACTATACCACATATTCCCGTCTATTGCAAGGAAACCAAATGAATTTTCAATGTGAAATTCGTGCTTTTTCCCGGGAAATAAAAAAATGGAAAAATCACAAAAAAAGTGTTGACAAATGAATGAACATCAAGTATAATGAACAACGTTGTCAGCGTGCAACACAAGTGGCCCGGTAGTTCAGCTGGTTAGAACGCTAGCCTGTCACGCTAGAGGTCGACGGTTCGAGCCCGTTCCGGGTCGCCACTCGCTGCTATAGCTCAGTAGGTAGAGCGCATCCTTGGTAAGGATGAGGTCTCCAGTTCGAATCTGGATAGCAGCTCCATTAAAAAGCACCAAGCCAATTGGCTTGGTGCTTTTTCTTTTATTCTACTACCCTATCATGAAGAGTGCATTCAGCAAAAGCATCCCAATCACTCCCGGTGCCCCCATCAAGAGCGCCACTCCACCCGATAACCAGCTAAACCCCAACGATACGCCTGTGAATGCACCCGTCAGATTCACGATGCTGAGTGTCAATAATCCGCTTACAGACGAGCGATATGCGCTACGCAACGTAGAAGTGACACCTCCCCTATTCATTCCAAAGCTGTGCCTTTTCCTGACAGGTTACGCCTTGTAACCGAGCCAGCCGCAGAAGATAGCGATACTTTGCACGGAGGGACTGCTGTTCGTAAATAGCGGATTCAATCAAATCCTCATCCGTCTCCTGCTCAAATCGGTTCTGCGCCGCATCCATCAGCGCACACACCTCACGAATCGCCTCAATAATGGGATGTGGCGCCTCTTCCTCGCGCAAGATTCGTTGTCTAATTTGCTCCATACTATACCGCCTTTCCACAAATATATCTATGATGAGTATAGGCAGTATAGACGCACATATACAGAAAAAAGCCTCTGCCGATTCGGCAGAGGCTTTATATTTTTAAAAAATTACTTCTCGTCCACAACAGCGGTGGTGGTAGTTGCACCGGCAGTAGTAGTGGTAGTAGCGGAAGAAGTGGTGGTGGAAGCAGAAGCGCTGGTAGTGGTGGTGGTCTTGTTCAGGGCGGCATTCTCACGCTGAGCAATCGCACCGGCGCTCAAGAACTTAGACACCAGCATGCCGGCAAACACCAACACGAAGAAAGATACGGCAATGATCTTGGTCCACTTAGCCAGCTTCTGATCCAAAGTTTTGGCAGCGCCCTTATCCAGGAAAGAATCGGCAGCACCGGAGATGACACCGACGTTAGCCTGACGACCCTCCTGCAGCAGCACCACAAAGATGACCAGCAGAGAACCCAAAATCAAAATTGCACCAATAATATACTCGTAAACAGACATGTTTAAACCCTCCAAAAAGAATTTGCTCATAAATCCAAAATATCTTAACATAAAGAATTGCGAAATGCAAGTACTTTTTTAAAAATTAAGAATATTTGAACGTATTTTGATAATCCTATCATCAGCAACGGTTACTGATTCCGAATGCGTTTGCCGTGACCGCTGCCGAAAACCGCTATCGAAGCAGGTGTGAGCACCTACATCGGCAGCGGTTTTCTTTAATATTACAGCAAGGACAGCTGCTCACCGAAATCTTCTGCTTGAGGCATAGCGCCTGCAGCAGGCAACGACTTGGTACGATAACGGCTCTCCTTCGTCAACGACCCGGGCACGTAAGGCACAACGCTCTTCAACATGTGTTTACCTTTCAGCGTCATCACCTGTACGCCGATGGTACTACGGGTTGCCTTCGGGGCGATAGCACCCGTGTGCACCAGTAAACGGCGACCGGACGTAGAAGTCAGCACAAACTCGGAATCCTTCGGCACGTAGAATATAGCCACCAGAGGCGACTTGTCACTGTATGCGCCCACCAGTTTACGACGATTGGTCTTGGTCGCATAGGCAGACATCTCTACCTTCGCTACCTTACCGTTTTCGTAGAAGAAGAGCATATAGCCGGAATAATCCGACAGCACCGCCATGTAGCGAGCGCCCTCCCCTTCTGCAAATCCCAGCTTGGCAGGGATGTAATCGCCCATCACGCTGGTTTTGGTATCCTTAAAGTCATCGGCGTGACTCTTATACACAGAGCATTGATCGCTAAAGAACAGCAATTCGTGATCGTTTGTCGTCTCAACCGTCTGCACAATCTCATCGCCCTCTTTGAGCTTATGCTCGCCGCTCATACGCAAAGACTGAGGCGTGATTTTCTTGAAATAGCCTTCTTTCGTAAAGAACAGAGTGCAGGGATAATCCACAACCTCTCTCTGCTCCTCCTCCGCCTCCACGATGTCGGTGGCGTAAATAATCTGGGTGCGACGAGGCTGGCCATACTTCTTTGCGACAGCCTGCAGTTCTTCAATGATAATGCGGCGAATGAGAGCCTTGCTCTTGAGAGTATCCTCCAAATCAGCAACAACTTTCTCCAACTCGCTGACGTCGCTCAAGCGCTTGAGGATATACTCGCGGTTGAGGTGGCGCAGTTTAATCTCCGCCACGTACTCAGCCTGAACCTGATCGATACCAAAGCCTATCATCAAGTTAGGCACAACTTCAGCCTCTTCATCCGTCTCACGGACGATGGCTATTGCCTTATCGATATCCAGCAGGATTTTCTCCAAACCTTTCAACAGGTGCAGACGATCCCGTGCTTTAACTAAGTCAAAGTAGGTGCGACGACGCACGCACTCCATACGGAAGGCAATCCACTCATCCAGCAGACCACGCACACCCATAACCATAGGCACGCCGCCAATCAGCACGTTAAAGTTACAGCCGAAAGAGTCCTCCAACGGTGTGGAGGCGAACAGTTTCGTCATCAGCTTGTCCGGATCGGTGCCACGCTTAAGGTCGATGGTGATTTTTAGGCCCTGCAGGTCAGTTTCATTACGAATATCGTTGATTTCACGAATCTTACCTGCCTTCACCAGTTCGGTCACCTTAGCAATAATTGCCTCGATGCTGGTGGTATAGGGAATCTGTGTCACGTCAATACAGTTATTCGCCTTGTCGTAAGTGTAGACAGAGCGCACCTTGACGCTACCACGACCGGTGTCATAAATCTTCTCCAAATCCTCACGGCGGTAAATCAGCTGACCGCCGCCGGGGAAATCGGGAGCCTTCAAAGTGGACAGAATATCGTGCTCAGGATCTTTGAGCAGAGCAATCGTGGTCTCGCACACCTCCTCCAAGTTAAAGGAGCAGATGTTGCTGGCCATACCAACGGCAATACCCAGATTGTTGTTCACTAAAATCGTCGGGAAAGTCACGGGAAACAACAGCGGCTCCTTAGAGGTGGCATCAAAGTTGTCCACAAAGTCCACGGCATCCTTATCGATATCCGCAAACAACTCCGCCGCAATCGGCGCCAATTTCGCCTCAGTATAACGGGAGGCGGCGCACTCCATATCGGTAGAGTACGCTTTACCGAAGTTACCCTTCGACTCTACAAAGGGATGTAACAGAGCCTCATTACCACGAGACAAACGTACCATGGTGTCGTAGTTAGCCGCATCACCGTGGGGATTCAGCTTCATGGTCTCGCCGGCAATGCGGGCGGATTTTACCAGTCCGCCCTTGAGCAGGCCCATGGTATACATCGTATACAACACCTTACGATGAGAGGGCTTAAAGCCATCAATTTCAGGAATCGCACGGGACATAATGACGCTCATGGCATAGGGCATATAGTTCTCTCGCAAGGTATCGGTAATCAGCTGCTGCTCGACCTCGCCCGAGCGGATGATGTGAGCGTTGGTGGGCAAACCCTTCTTCGATTTGTCCGTATCTTTTTTGCTTCGTTTTCCAGCCATCATCCCACCTCCTTACGCAAGATCTAGCATATCCAAATATTCGGCGCCGTGCTCGGCAATAATGCGTTTGCGGCCGTCCAAATCGTCACCCAGCAACACGTCGAAGGTGCGGGCGGTGTCCTCCACGTCGGTAGGAGTTACACGCACCAAGCGGCGCGTATCGGGATGCATCGTCGTCAAAGACATCATTTCAGGCTCGTTTTCACCAAGTCCCTTGGAGCGCTGGATAATATAGCGCTGACCATCCAGTTCTTCCAGAATCTTGGCTTTTTCCGCCTCGTTATAGGCAAAATAGGTATCCGTTTTGGTGTTAATCTCATACAGAGGCGTTTCAGCAATATACACGTAACCCTGCTCAATCAGTGTGGGCGTCAAGCGGTACAACATCGCCAAAATCAGGGTGCGAATCTGGAAACCGTCCACATCCGCATCGGTACAGATAATAATCTTGCTAAAGCGCAACTGCTTCAAATCAAAAGTGGCAAGATTCTTATTCGACTTACTGCGCACCTCAACACCGCAGCCGAGAATCTTCAGCAGATTCACGATGATTTCGCTCTTGAAAATCTTATCAAACTCGGCCTTCAAGCAGTTAAGAATCTTACCACGGACGGGGATCACAGCCTGAAACTCCGAGTCACGCGCCTGTACCACGGCACCCATAGCGGATTTACCCTCCACGATGAATAGTTCGCGGCGTTCTACGTCACGGCTGCGGCAATCCACGAAACCGGGGACACGAGAGGCCAAATCCGAGCCGGTCTGCAACGTCTTTTTCAGATTCAAACGAGTGGTTTCCGCTCGCTCACGGCTACGCTTATTAATCAGTACTTGCTCACAAATGCGGTCGGCCTCCGCCTTATTTTCGATGAAATAGACCTCCAAGCAATGGCGCAGGAATTCCGTCATAGCCTCCTGCACGAACTTGTTATTAATGGCCTTCTTGGTCTGATTCTCATACGAGGTCTGGCTGGAGGAGAAGGAGGAAGACACCAACACCAGACAATCTTGAATATCTTGGAAGGTAATCTTAGACTCGTTCTTCAAATATTTGCCATTTTGCTTGAGGTAGGCGTCAATCTGAGACACCAGCGCGCTCCTCACGGCCTTATCGGGACTACCGCCGTGCTCCAGCCAGCTGGAGTTGTGGTAGTACTCTAACAAGCTAACCTTGTTCGAGATACACATAGCGATATTCAGCTGCACTTTGTACTCAGGCTTGTCCTCACGGTCGCGGCCCACACGCTCAGCAGACCAGAACTGCACAGAGGATAAAGCCTTATCCTCCGTGATTTCACGCACGTAATCGGCAATACCGTTCTCGTAGATATAGTCGGTAGTGGTGAAGCCTCTTCCCTCCTGATTACGGAATTGGAAGAGGATGCCGGGATTGACAATCGCCTGGCGGCGCAACACGTCTGCATAATACTCCAGCGGCACGGCGATATCGGTAAACACCTGAATATCCGGCTTAAAACGAATACGAGTACCCGTATCTTTCTTCGTATAGGGTTCCTTCTTCAATCCACCTACGTTTTCGCCGTGCTCAAAGTGCAAAGTGAAAAGATAGCCGTCACGCTTAACCTCAACGTCCATATATTCGGACGCATACTGGGTAGCACAAGCGCCGAGGCCGTTCAAACCCAGCGTGAAATCTTCGGAATCGTATTTACCACCGGCATACAACTCGCAGAAAATCAATTCCCAGTTGTAGCGCTGTTCTTTTTGGTTAAAATCAACAGGCACGCCGCGGCCGAAATCCTGAATCTCCACCGAGTGATCCTCATAGCGAGTAATCAAGATTTTGCTACCGTAACCGGCACGAGCCTCATCAACGGAGTTGGACAAAATCTCAAAGATAGTGTGCTGACAACCCTCCAGGCCGTCAGAACCCAACATAACACCGGGACGCTTACGAACACGGTCTGCGCCTTTCAGTGCGGTGATGCTCTCATTATCATAAACAGGCTTTTTTGTCGCCATCGGAAAGCATCCTCCTTTCAACAAGATACTGTACTTCAAAATGATATTTTACCCACATATTGGGTTTCTGTCAAGAGGTTGAGCACAGAGAATCTGCAATCATTTTCTCCAAAAGCTTCAAATAACCGTAAGAAAACATTGACAGAACCGGCATAAATCGCTAATATATATGTAACATATTCGAAAGGGGTTATATAACCTTATGTTAGACCCGGATCCTGCCAGTATTTTGATCACGTTACTGTTCGCCGCTGTTGTTATTCTCTTTCAGATTTGCGACGAAGCCTTTTCCGCCATCGGTGAAGCTCGCATACGCGAATTGGAAGAATCTGGCGATCGTCGCGCACGCAACATTCGGCAATTGACCGAAAATCAGCAGCGTTTTTCTTTCCGCATTCGCATCGCCACTGCCTTCGGCGCCATCGGCCTTGCCTATTGTGTGGAACACATCTTTTTCGATGCGTTGTATCAAGCATTACACCAAAGTATTGCGCCTACCATTGGTACCGTATTCACTCTCTTACTCACATATCTGTTGCTGGCCATTGGCGCGGCTTTTCTGTTTGGTTTTGTATGTTGCTTGCTGCCTCGCCGCCTAACTTCTCGCAATCCTGAGAAGTGCGCGTTGGCATTAACGCCCGTTTTCTCAGTCTTTTACGCTCTCTCCTTCCCTCTGTACGGATTATGCGCTCTCCTCGCCTATCCCTTCGTTCGCATTGCAGGCGTTGAGCTGCACGAGAATGACGATTCCGTCACCGAAGAAGATATCCGTGAGTTGATGGACGTGGGCGAAGAAATCGGCGCCATCGAAGGCATACAAAAGGATATGGTAAACAATATCTTCGAGTTTGACGACATCACCGCCGCCGAGATTATGACGCCTCGCATTGACGTAATTGCCGTCGATGCAGAGGACACCTTGCCCGAAGCGCTGAAACTGGCTGTAGAAAACGGCTATTCCCGTCTGCCCGTCTACGAAGAGGATGTGGACCATATCGTCGGCATTTTGTATATCAAGGACCTGCTTCCCTACGTGGGGCGTAATCTACCGAAGAGCGTTACAATACGTAAACTGTTGCGCGCCACCTATTTCGTACCCGATACAAAGAAATGTGACGAACTGTTCGAGGAAATGAACGCAAAGCATCTTCAAATGGCGATTGTAGTGGATGAATACGGCGGTGTAGCCGGTATCGTCACTATCGAGGATTTGCTGGAATCCATCGTCGGCAATATGCAGGATGAGTTTGATAACGAAGAGGATGAAATCACGCAATTAGACGACGATTCCTTCGAAGTTGACGGCAACCTCAGTATTAGCGAGCTCGAAGAACTGTTGGAGACCGAATTGCCGGAAGGCGATTACGATACTGTGGCCGGATTTATTATGGACCAGTTAGGTCACATTCCTCAAGAGAGCGAAGAGGCCGCCGTGACGTTTGAAAACCTAACCTTTACCGTGCAGGGCATGGACGACCTACGCATCGACAGCGTTGTGGTCAAGCGTATCCCCGCTGAAGAACCCGCAAGCGAAGATGAATAGCGTGAAGCGCCGTTGGTGTAATACCGACGGCGTTTTCGCAGAAAGGAGCACACTATGGCTGAGAATTACCAACTAAAACTGGATAAAGAATTGGCTCGTCTCGCCGCCGAAGAGCGCCGCCCACGCCTCCTTCTGCACGTATGTTGTGCGCCTTGCTCCAGTTATGTGCTCGAGTATTTGAGTCGCTATTTCGACATCACGGTGTTGTTTTATAACCCGAGTATTTCGCCCAAAAGCGAATACGATTATCGTGCACAGGAGCTGTGCCGTCTTGCGAAAGAAATGCCCCTTTCCGCCCCAATTACCTGCCGCATTGAGGAATACGAACCTGCTTCTTTTGCCGCTATCGCAAAAGGTTTAGAGCAAGAACCCGAGGGCGGAGAACGCTGCACCGCCTGTTACCGCCTACGCTTAACGAGAACGGCTCAAATCGCCGCCGCAGACGGATACGACTACTTCACCACTACCCTATCTATCAGCCCGTTAAAAGACGCCGTGCGGCTCAATACCATAGGCGGTGAATTGGCCGAAACATACGGCGTGCCTTACCTCTACTCAGATTTTAAAAAGCGCGAAGGTTATAAACGTTCCATTCAACTCTCGGCAGAGTATTCTCTCTATCGCCAAGACTATTGCGGCTGTGCTTATTCCAAAGCAGAATCCGAAAAACGCAAGCAAGGGAAAAAATAAGTTGCAAAACTTGTGGATGTGTGCTATACTCATCCACGATACGCAGGCGTGGTGGAATGGCAGACACGTCGGTCTTAGGAGCCGATGCTTCACGCGTGCGGGTTCAAGTCCCGCCGCCTGCACCAAGCCCCCGACACCGCCTCGCGGCGGTATCGGGGGCTTTGCGCAGGC
>JAZPZT010000029.1:0-20368 GCA_045544815.1 Acutalibacteraceae bacterium
CCATCGAGTGGGAATAGTAGCAAAAAAAGAGCCCTCTGCGATGGTCTCGCAAAAGGCTCTTTTTGTTACGTTTGAGACTACAAAACTTTGTCCTTTTCAGGATATGGTTTTGTGTTCGAAAACATATCGTGTTATTCCCACTCAATGGTGCCGATGGGCTTCGGGGTGAGGTCCATCAGAACGCGGTTGATACCCTCCACCTCGTGGGTGATACGATAGGTAATCTTGTGCAGCACCGCATAAGGAATCTCTTCGATGGTAGCGCTCATGGCGTCGGTGGTGTTCACCGCGCGGATGATGGCGGGCCAGCCTTCGTAGCGGCTCTCGTCGCGGACGCCCACCGATTTGATGTCGGGGATGACCACGAAATACTGCCACACTTTCTCGCTCAAGCCACAGACATCAAACTCCTCGCGCAGGATGGCGTCCGCCTCACGCAGAGCGTGGAGACGGTCGCGGGTGATGGCGCCCAAGCAGCGCACGCCCAGACCGGGGCCGGGGAACGGCTGACGATACACCATACTGTGGGGCAGACCCAGTGCCTCGCCCACCACACGGACCTCGTCCTTAAACAACAATTTGATCGGCTCCACCAACTCAAACTGCAGATCCTCCGGCAGGCCACCCACGTTATGGTGGGATTTGACCGCCTTCTTGCCCTCGGCGGCTTTGATGGATTCCAGAATGTCGGGGTAAATGGTGCCCTGCGCCAGATAGGTGATATCCTCCAGCTTGCGAGCCTCATCGGCAAACACCTCGATAAACTCCTTGCCGATAATCTTGCGCTTGCGCTCCGGCTCGGCGACGCCGGCCAGCAGGTCGAGAAAACGGTCGGTGGCATCTACGTAAATGAGGTTGGCATCCAAGCCGTCGCGGAAGGTCTCGATAACACCCTCGGACTCATTTTTACGCATTAAGCCGTGGTTGACGTGCACGCAAACCAACTGCTTGCCGATGGCACGAATCAGCAGGGCGGCCACGACGGAGGAATCCACACCGCCGGAGAGAGCCAACAGCACTTTCTTGTCGCCCACTTGGGTGCGGATAGCAGCTACCTGGGCGTCAATAAAGGCATTAGCCAACTCAAAATTCACGATACGCTCCATCTCGGCAGGACGGACGTTGGCGTTGAAATCAATCATCGTCAGACCCTCCCCTATCAATTCGTGTAGTTGTCGAAATAGCCCTGCACCAGCACCACGGGAGTGCCCTTATCGCCCGAGCCGGAGGTCAGGTCGCACAGGGAGCCGATGAGGTCGGTGAGCTGACGGGGCGTGGTGCCCTGGGAGGCCATACTGCCCACCAGATTGTCATCCTTGTGACGAATGCTCTCGGCAATGGCAGCTCGCAGCTCCTCACCCGACAGGTCGGCAAAGTCATTGTCCGCCAAATATTTCAGTTTCAACTCGTTAGGGGTGCCGATGAGACCATCGGTGAAGGCAGGCGACACCACGGGGTCGGCCAACTCCCAAATCTTGCCCTGAGGGTCCTTGAAAGCGCCGTCGCCGTAGACCATCACCTCCACGTGCTTGCCCGTAGCGGCGAGGATACGGCTCTGGATGTCCAGCACTAGCTCTTTACACTCACGAGGGAACAACTTGATGGTGTCCTCGGTTGCCTTGTTGGAGCCCAACAGGCCGTAGCGCTCGTTATAGCCGCTACCGTCGATGGAGGCGGTGAGAATGTCGTCCAGGCCGCACACCACCTTGGCACCTGCCTCGCGCAGAATACGCTTGGTGCGAGAACGGGTGTGGATGTCACAGGTCAGAATGCAATCGGTGTATTGCAGAATGGTGCGAGGCTGATTGGCAAAGACAATCTCCACCTCGGCGCCCTCGGCACGGATGAGGTCGCCATAGTATTGCACATAATCTACGCCGGTGAATTCGTGGACGTTCTCGCCGAACAATTCACGATAGCGCTCCAGTGTCAGCACGTCGGAATAGGGGTTGACGCCGGCCTCGTCAATCTGGTCGAGGGTGATGAGGTGATTGCCTACCTCGTCGGAAGGATAGCTGAGCATCAGCACAATCTTCTCGGCGCCACGGGCGATGCCCTTAAGGCAAATAGCAAAGCGGTTGCGAGACAGGATGGGGAACATCACGCCCACGGTGCCGCCACCCAATTTCGCCTTGACGTCGGCGGCGATGGCGTCGACGGAAGCGTAGTTGCCCTGGGCACGAGCCACGATGGACTCGGTCAGGGAGATGACGTCACGGTCACGCAACGAAAAACCTTCGCTTGCGGCGGCGGCCAGCACGCTATCCGCCACAATCGCGGCCAAATCGTCACCCTGTCGAATGATGGGGCAACGAATGCCACGAGATACGGTACCTACCAAACGGGGAGAGTCTGCCATATACATCGTCCTTTCAACTATAAAGGGGTATGAACTCTTACTCCACAATTCTACTACTCGTAGTGGTTTGTGTCAATAAGGCACACTATGTTTTGTGAAAAATTGACGGATTTTCCCTTAGGAGAACGAGGTGTTTTTTGCGATTTTTCCTCCGTCGGCGACCGCACTTTCGGAGAAATTTCATTTTCTTGCGAAAAATACTGGACAAACGATGAAAATATGAGTATAATAGTCGGGATTAAGTGCGTCTTCAAGGAGGAACAAACGCTATGAAAAACATTGCACGCATTTTGACTGCCTTGTTGGCTATGGTGCTGGTGTGCGCCATTATGCTGACCGGTTGCAGCATCCCCAAGATTCAGTATAACAGCATTCCCGATACCGCCGCCACCTACGGCGACGGTCAGACCCTCTCCAGCGGCGAGTATCTGGCCTATCTGTACCTGGAGTTTGAGAACATCTACTACAATCAGGGTCTGTATCAGTACGAGGCCTATGGCATGGATCCCTGGGCTCAGTCCTTCCCCTACGGCGATGGCGATGAGAAGCTGGCTCTGTCCGACTACATCATCACCGCCACCAAGGACAACATCAAGCGCCAGATCGTGCTGGAGCAGATGATGAAGGACTACAATCTGCCTTGGATCGAGGAGGACCTGAAGGAGATTCAGGAGAGCCTGGACAATATGCAGAAGGACGCCTATCTGCCTCTGGGCTTCAACAACGACAGCTATGCCGTTGCCCTGAAGAACGCCAACCTCAACGAGCGCTCCGCCTTCTACGGCCTGTACGGTAAGGGTGGCCAGAAGGAGATTAAGGAAGAGGATCTGAAAAAGTACTTCGCTGACAACTACCTGTCCTACAAGTCCATCAGTATCCCCCTGACCGACAAAGACAACAAGGAACTGGATAAGAAGGGCGAAGAGTACAAGAAGATTATGGATCGCATGAACAAGTACATGGAGATCTATAAAGAGAAGGGCTTCGACGCCGCCAAGGAGCAGTACGACGCCGATGAGAAGGCGGCTCAAGAAGAGGCCTCCAAGCCCACCACCACTAAGGGCACCGGCACCAACACCACTACCACTACCACGACTACCACCACGACCACCACTACGACCACCACCGCCGCCGAAACCACCACCACTACCGGTGACGGTCACGACCACGACCACGATCACGAGGAAGAGGATAAGGATCCCAACCGTGTGGACGTGGACTCCACCACCATGGACGAGGCTCTGAAGGATGCCATCATGGGCAAGACGGACAAGGACGGCAAGGTGGAGCAGGAGGGCGTTAAGGTTGGCGAGTGCAAGCTGGTCGAGTACAAGGCCGGCGGCTCTACCCCCACCATCGCCCTGATCGAGCGTCTGGACATCAACGTGGACCGCAACGGCGAGAAGGACGGCCTGTACGAGGATTCCGTGGAGAACATCATCTACGAGCTGAAGTACGAGGAGTTCGACAAGGAAGTGGACGAGTACTTGGAGCAGCTGACCATCACCTTCAACGACAAGGTTGTGGCCAACAAGAAGTGCAAGCCCGAGGAATTCCTGAACATCATCAACAACCTGTAAGACAAAAGAGCCGAGGCAATCGCCTCGGCTCTTTTTATTTGGCAGCGCTCGGAGTTATGGATAAACACCTCTTGCCTCTGCCACGCAACAATTACTTGGCAACGTGCGCGATTGCCGATCCATCTTTCCCATTTCTGCCACGTAACAAAGTTTTTGCCTTATCCTGTGTAGTCCTCTAACAAAATGGAAAGTTCGTCCTCGCTGTACACCGACACGCCCTCCAGCAGTTGTTGGCGCAATTCATAGGGCAGGCCGCTCAGCGGCATATCGTACACCTGCTTCGGGTACGCCTGATGCCGCTCGAACACCGCCACCTGTCCCTCCCACACGCCGATGGTGTAGAGCGGCACGGGCGCCGCCTCGGTGGGCGCAGGCAACACGAAGCGAAAGAGTATAAACAGCACCACCGCCGCCAGAAAAAACGAGATGGTCAACATCCATAGAGCAGGACGGATTTTTTCGCCCATAAGCCACACTCCTCTCACAATCTTCGTGGATAGTGTGCCCCGTAGGCGAAAAAATATCAAAAAGGCGGTTTTTATGAATGGAAAAACAGAAAAAATGTGTCTTTTTCTTTATTTTAGGTTTGACATTTGCGGCATTTTGCAATACTATTAATATGTATAACTTTACGATTATAATGGGTAGGTATTCGTTACCCGTGTTTTATTGTTTTTTCTGTCGGAAAGGAGATTCTTATGGCAAGAAAATCCAAAAAGAAGCGGATGACCATCGGCCAGTGGTTTGCCACCCTGCCCCGGCGTATGCTGGATTGGCTCATTTCCCTCTTCCGCCCCACTCCCGAACAAAAGGCCAGACGGGCCAAGCGTTGGCGCGGTCTCGGCCACACCATCCTGGGCTGCGTATTGGTGGGTATCATCACCGCCACCATCGTGGTGGGTGTCGTGGTGGTCTTTTGGGTCACCAGCTTTGACGCCGAGGCCTACTGCCCCGACCTCAACGCCACCTCCGGCGGCAATCGCTCGGTCATTTGGATTCAGAACGAGAGCGGCGAGTTCGTCCCCTACCACAATCTGGAGGGCGGCAACTCGGTGTGGTTTGATCTGGAAGAGATTCCCGTGAATATGCAAAACGCCGTCATCGCCATTGAGGACGAGCGCTTCCGCGACCACGAGGGCGTGGACTGGAAGCGTACCGCAGGCGCTATGGTCAACCTGGTGGCCAACCGCGTGCTTGGTCTGGGCTCCACCGAATACGGCGGCTCCACCATCACCCAGCAGCTCATTAAGGTGACCACCCAGGAAAACGACCACAGCGTTAAACGTAAAATTAACGAGATTTTGGCCGCCTCCTATATGGAGTCCACCAAATATACCAAGGACGAGATTTTGGAGGGCTACCTCAACAACGTGCCCCTCACCGGCGACCTGATCGGCGTGGGTATCGGCGCTCGCGCCTATTTCGGCAAGGAGTTGCAGGAACTGTCCATCGCCGAATGTGCGGTGCTGGCCAGTATCACCAACAACCCCAGTATGTACAACCCCTACACCCATCCCGAAAACGTCCGTCAACGTCAGCAGTTGGTGCTGGCAAAGATGTACGAGGTTGGCTTCATCACCGAGGACGAATACCTCAACGCATTGAATCAGGAGCTGATCTATCAGAGCAGCGCCGTCAAGCAGGAGGTGCAGGACTACTACGTGGATCTGGTGGTGGAGGACGTGGCCAACGACCTGATGAAGGAATACGGCTACACCTACAACTACGCCATCAATATGGTCTACTACGGCGGTCTCAACATCTATTCCGCCGAAGATCCCGAGCTGCAGGAAAAGGTGCAGGCTATCTATGCCGATGAGGACAACTATCCCGCCCACCGCAAGGGCGATGAGGAAGAGCCTCAAGCCGCCTTCTTCTGCGTCAACTACGACGGCAAGGTGATCGCCACCATCGGCGGCCGCGGCGAAAAAACCGCCAACCGCGTGCTCAACCGCTCCACCCAGTCGGTGCGCTCCCCCGGCTCGTCCATGAAGCCACTGGCCTCCTACGGCCCTGCCATCGCCAACAATTTGGTGCACTATTCCTCCATGCTGCGGGATGCGCCCATCGTCCTGCCCAACGGCACTAAGTGGCCCCACAACTACGAGGCAAAAAGCACCCCCGACAGAGGTAACGTGTTGCTGGGTATCGCGCTGCAAAAATCCCTCAACACCACCGCCGCCCGTTTGGTGGAGGAGATGACCCCCAAGGATGTGTACCAGTATCTCGTCGATACCTTCCACCTCTCCACCCTCGTGGAGGGTAAGACCGTCAACGGCTCCTACCACTCCGATGTGAACCTGGCGCCTTTGGCGCTGGGCGCCCTTACCGACGGCGCTACCGCCCGTGATATGGCGGCGGCCTACGCCGTTTTCGGCAGCGGCGGCTACTACAATGAGCCCTACACCTACTACTATGTCACCCGTGCCTCCGACGAGCCGGGCGACCCTCATCTGCTGGATAAGGGTAGCTTGGAATACGGCGGTTGCAACACCGAGATTGCTATGGATCCCCAGTCTGCCTACGTGATGATCAGCCTGATGCGCCGTGTCATCGAGGTAGGTACCGCTTACAACGGTATCGGTAACCAGTCCCAGTGGAAAAACTGGGAAGTCTTTGGTAAGACCGGTACCTCCGAAAGCGAGAAGGACGTGTATTTCTGCGGCGGCACCGCCTATTACGTGGCCTCCAGTTGGTTTGGCTACGATAATAACCAAGAACTGAACAAAACCCAGACGGGTTACGCCAAGAGCCTGTGGAACAAGGCGATGACCGCTCTCCACGAGGACCTGCAGATCAAGGACTTCGCTATGCCCAGCGGCGTGGAAGTGCTGGAATACTGCACCAAGACGGGTCTGCTGGCCACCGACGCCTGCAAAAAGACCGACACCGGTACGTATAAGACCAGCTTTAAGCCCGACTACTGCACCTGTGGTGCCGAGGCGCCCGTGACGCCCAGCAACCCCACCACTCCCTCTACGAGCATCACCACAGACGGCAGCACCACCAATACCACCGGCGGCTCTACCACGACCACCGATACCATCCCCACCGAGAGCACCACCGTGCCCTCCACCCCGATGGTAGGTACCACCACCGCCGCACCCGTCACACCCGGCAACGAGGGAAACGGCACCATCCCCACTCCCTAAGGTAACCCCAAAGAAAAGGACTGATAGTATGATTTCCATTGCCATTTTAGGCCACGGCGTGGTGGGCAGCGGCGTTGCCGAAGTGCTGAGCCACAATGCCAAAGGCATCGCCGCTAAGGCAGGCGACAGCATCGAGGTGAAGCGCATTTTAGATTTGCGCTCCTTCCCCGACCTGCCCTATGCCGATAAATTTACCACCGATTTCAACGACATTTTAGAGGATGACGAAATTCGCATCGTGGTGGAAACTATGGGCGGCCTCCATCCTGCCTACGACTACGTGAAAGCCAGCCTGCTGGCCGGCAAGAGCGTGGTCACCTCCAACAAAGAACTGGTAGCCGCCAAAGGTGACGAGCTGCTGGCCATCGCCAAGGAGGGCAACCTCAACTTCCTGTTTGAGGCCAGTGTGGGCGGCGGTATTCCCATCCTCCGTCCGCTGGACCAGTGTCTGGCCGCCAACGAGGTGTTCGAGGTGGCCGGTATCCTCAACGGTACCACCAACTTTATGCTCACCAAGATGATTAAAGAGGGCATGAGCTTTGACGGTGCTCTGGCGCTGGCACAGAAACTGGGCTATGCCGAGCGCGACCCCTCCGCCGACGTAGAGGGTCACGACGCCTGCCGCAAGATTTGCATTTTGGCCTCTTTGGCCTTTGGCAAGCACGTGTATCCCCACGAGGTGCATACCGAAGGTATCACCGACCTCACCGAAGAGGACGTGAAATACGCCGCCGCCTGCGGTGGCGTCATCAAGCTGGTGGGTCGTGCCACCCGCACCGAGGACGGTCATCTCTTCTGCAACGTCTCCCCCGTCATTCTGCCGAAGGATAACCTGCTGGCGGACGTCAACGACGTGTTCAACGCCGTGATGGTGCGTGGCGACAGCGTAGGCGACGTGGTCTTTGTGGGCCGCGGCGCCGGCAAGCTGCCCACCGCCAGCGCCGTGGTGGCAGACGTCATCGACGAGGTGAAACACCTAAACGCACGCAAGTATCTCTTCTGGAATGGCAACGAGCCCGGTCACGTCCGTGACTATCGTCTGGCCCCTGCCCGCCTGCTGCTCCGCTTCGCTTGCGAAGAGGACGCCCGTGCGCTGGTACAGATCGGTCAGGTATTCGGCGACGTGCGGATGATCTCCATCCCCGACGCTCCCGACAACGAGGTGGCGTTTATCTCTCCCTCTATGCCTGAGTATCTGCTGGAGGAGAAGATTGCCTCCTTCACCGGCATGACGCTGGTGCGCCGCCTACGTATGTACTAATTTCCATCGTCTTTTAGGGCAGCCTCTGCCTTTTAGAAAACGGAGTGCCAACACTCTATAATCCACAAGTTTATTTTTTCACCAAAGGGGTGCAAAACCTCTCGGTGGACCGCAATCCACAAGTCTATTTTTGACCAAAGGGGTGCGAAAGCTCTCGGTGGACCGCAATCCTCAAGTCTATTTTTCACCAAAGGGGTGCAACATAAAATGTTAGTCGTAAAAAAATTCGGCGGCAGCTCGGTGGCAGACGCCGCAAAGCTGATGCGTGTCGCCAAAATCATCACCGATACCTACAAAGAGGGTAACGACGTGGTGGTGGTGGTTTCCGCTCAGGGCGATACCACCGACGATCTGATCGCCAAAGCCAAAGAAGTCAATCCCCGCGCCAGCAAGCGCGAAATGGATATGCTGATGGCATCCGGCGAGCAGATTTCCATCTCTCTGCTGGCTATGGCCATCGATTCTCTGGGCTATCCCGCCATCTCCCTGCTGGGTTGGCAGGCCGGCTTCGAGACCAGCACCAAGTACGGCGCCGCGCGCATTAAGCGAGTGAATCCCGAGCGCATCCGTGCCGAACTGGACAAGAAGCGCATTGTCATCGTGGCAGGCTTCCAGGGTCTCAACCGCTATGACGATATGACCACGCTGGGCCGTGGCGGCTCCGACACCAGTGCCGTGGCCATCGCCGCCGCCATGCGTGCGGACCTGTGCCAGATTTACACCGACGTGGAGGGTGTCTACACCGCCGACCCGCGCAAGGTGCCCGGCGCACGCAAACTGGATGAAATCACCTATAACGAAATGCTCGAACTGGCCACCTCCGGCGCACAGGTGCTCAACAACCGCTCGGTGGAAATGGCAAAAAAATACAATGTGGAACTGGAAGTCCTGTCCAGCATTACCGTCGCGACAGGCACCAAGGTCAAGGAGGTAGCAAAAATGGAAAAAATGCTGATTAAAGGTGTGGCTAAGGATGACGGCGTGGCCCGTGTGGCGCTGATCGGTGTGCCCGATGAGCCCGGTATCGCCTTCAAGGTCTTCTCCCGTGTGGCAAAGGCGCACATCTGTGTGGATAACATTCTGCAGTCCGTGGGCCGTGACGGCACCAAGGACATCGCCTTCACCGTGCCCGCCGGCGACGCCGAGGCCGCTGTGGAGAGCCTGCGCGACTATTGCGAGTCTGTGGGCGCCAAGGAGCTGCGTGCCGACCAGGACGTGGCCAAGATTTCCATCGTGGGCGCCGGTATGGAGACCCACGAGAACGTGGCCGCCGGTATGTTTGAGGCGCTGGCCGACGCCGGTATCAACATCCAGATGATTTCCTCCAGCGAGATCCGTGTCTCCGTGCTGGTGGATAAGAAGGATGCCGACCGTGCCGTGGCTGCCGTGCACCGTCACTTCTTCGGTGAATAATGCCTGTTTTGAAAAGGGTGAGCAGAGCAATCTGCTCACCCTTTTTTTCGTGCCGCAACCAACTGGTACATTGTGTTAAAATTTGAACAATCATTGACAAACTGAAATATTGTATATATTATGTAAAGTGATGTATTATGGGTAATAGGGCGTTTTCGACCTATTGCTACTTCAAACAGAAAGGTGTATGAGCAATGGCTTCTTATCTCCATGGGGTTCACACGCCCCACCGTAAGAAAACCCGTCACAAGCCCGTTCTGCGTATGAACGTTCCCCAGACCGTCACCATCCCGATGAGCATGCACATCGGCACACCTTCCGTCCCCATCGTCAAGGTGGGCGATTTGGTCAAGGTGGGCCAGAAAATCGCCGAAGCCGGCGGTTTCGTGTCCGTGCCCGTATACAGCAGCGTATCGGGTAAGGTGACCAAGCTGAAAGATTATTTCACCGCCGACGGTCGCACCGTCCCTGCGGTGGTCATCCAAACCGACGGCGAGCAGACCGTCTCCGAGACGGTCGCCGTCCCCACCGTCACCAACCGTGACGAGCTGTTGGCCGCCCTCCTGGAGAGCGGTATAGTCGGCTGTGGCGGCGCCGGCTTCCCCACCCACGTGAAATTTGCGGTGGAGCCGGAGAAGATCGAGTATCTGGTGGTCAACGGCGCCGAATGCGAGCCCTACGTCACCAGCGACACCATCACCATGATGAATCGTGCCGACGAGATGGGGTACGCTCTGCGTGTCATCTGCTCCATTCTGGGCATCCGCAACGTGATCATCGGCATTGAGAACAACAAAAAGCGTGCCGCCGTGGCTATGCGTAAGATGTGCGCCGAATTGGTAGAGACCAACGCATCGGTGAAAATGCTGCCCTCCGTCTATCCCCAGGGCGGCGAAAAAGTGCTGGTATACCACACCATCGGCCGTGTGATCCCCGAGGGTAAGCTGCCCATCGACGTGGGCTGTGTGGTAATCAACTGCACCACCCTGGCCTCCATCGGCAACTACCTGCTGACGGGTATGCCTTTGGTGGAGAAGTGCGTCACCGTAGACGGTGGCGCCGTAGCCAAC
The DNA here is from genome assembly GCA_045544815.1 of Acutalibacteraceae bacterium. Taxonomy (GTDB): domain Bacteria; phylum Bacillota; class Clostridia; order Oscillospirales; family Acutalibacteraceae; genus UBA5905. The sequence continues at coordinate 10,836 of JAZPZT010000029.1, forward strand.
CCCCAAAACGTGCTGGCGCCCGTGGGTGCCGCCCTCTCCGACCTCTTCGAGGCCTGCGGCGGTCTGACCTGCGAGCCTGCCAAGTATATCTACGGCGGCCCTATGATGGGCGTCACCGTCCCCACGGCGGACGAGCCTGTTATGACCAACACCAACGCCGTGATGGCGCTAACCGCCAAAGAGGCATGGCTGCCTGAGACCACCGCCTGCATCCGCTGCGGCTCCTGCACCAACCACTGCCCCTTCGGTCTGGCTCCCATGGCCATCTCCCACGCCTATAAGGTGGGCGACGTGGAGACGCTGAAAACCCTGAACGTGGAAACCTGTATGCTGTGCGGTTGCTGTTCGTTCGTCTGCCCTGCCAACCGTCCTCTGGTACAGAGAAACAAACTGGCTAAGGAATTACTCAAAGAATTGCGCACGAAGGAGGGAAAATAAGATATGAGTAAGCTTTCTATGTCCCCTCATATTCATAGCGGTATGTCCACCGGCGGCATTATGCTGGACGTGTTGATTGCGCTGCTGCCTGCTGCCGTGGCCGGTGTGGTTATCTTTGGCCTCAGCGCTCTGTGGGTGATTCTCACCTGCGTTATCTCCTGCGTGGCTTTTGAGGCACTGTTCTGCCTCATTTGTAAGAAAGAACAGACGGTGAAGGACCTGTCCGCCGCCGTCACCGGTCTGCTGCTGGCTCTCAACCTGCCCGCCGGCATTCCCCTGTGGCAGTGTGTCATCGGTTCCCTCTTCGCCATCATCGTGGTGAAATGCATTTTCGGTGGCTTGGGTCAGAACGTGGTCAACCCTGCCATCGCCTCCCGTGTGTTTATGCTGGTGGCCTTCTCCTCTATGACTCAGGCCGCCTTCCCCGTGGACGCCACCGCAGGCGCCACCCCTCTGGCCAACACCGCTGAGATGCCTGACCTGCTGACCCTGTTCACCGGCTACTACGGCGGCGCCATCGGCGAGACCTGCACCGCCGCGCTGTTGCTGGGCGGTATCTATTTGCTGGCACGCCGTGTCATCACCTGGCACAATCCCACCTGCTTCATCGCCACCGTGTTCGTCTTCTCCTTATTTATGGAAGGCTTCGATCCCGTCCGCGCCCTGTCTATGGTGATGTGCGGCGGCGTGGTCATCGGCGCCATCTTTATGGCCACCGACTACACCACCTCTCCTCCCACCCCTTGGGGCAAGGTGATTTTCGGTATCGGTTGCGGTCTGCTGACCTGCCTGATTCGCTACTTCGGCAATCTGCCCGAGGGTGTCTCCTATGCCATCCTGTTTATGAATATTCTGAACCCCTACATTATGGTTTGGACCAAGCATAAAGTCTTCGGAGCGGGAGGTGCCAAGTAATGGTTAAGAATCTGAAAAGCGTAGCCATCTTGGTGGCCATCTGTACGGTGGTTGCCCTGCTGTTGGCTGTCACCAACCAGTTCACCGCCCCGATTATTGAGAAAAATGCCGCCGCAGCCGCCAACGAGGCTCTGCTGGAGGTTATGCCCGAGGGCACCGGCTTTGAACTGGTGGACCTGAGCACCTACACCCTGCCCGCCACCGTCACCGAAGCGTACAAAGAGACAAGCGGCAAGGGCCACGTCATTAAGCTGACCACCACCGGCTATGGCCCGGGTATGGTCATTATGTGCGGTATCTCCGCCGACAACAAAGTCACCGGTGCGGTGTGCCTGTCCTCCAACGAGACGCTGAGCAAGGAAAAAGAATACGGCAAAAACTTTGCCGGCAAAGACGCCGCCGGCGTGGAGGCCACCGACACCATCGGCGGCGCTACCATGACCACCGGCGCCTATAAGAACGCCATCAAGGACGCTCTGAACGCCGTGCTGATCCTGGGCGGCGCCGACGTGGACGTCCGTACCCCCGAGCAGATCCTGCAGGACAATCTGGCTGCCGCTCTGCCTGCCGGCGAGGGCAAGTTCACCAAGCTGTTCTTCACTGAGGTCATCGAGGGCGTAGACGCCGCCTACTCCGCCGATAACGGCGCCGGCTACGTAGCTGTCATCGGCGAGGAGTTTATTGGCATAGAGGCAGGGGCTCCCACTGCCTATCCCGCGATTGCGGACGCCATCAAGGCTATGACAGAATCCAACCCCACCGCCGTAGACCTGACCGCCTACGAGGGTATCAATAAGAACGTGGTGTCTGTCAAAAAGACCGCCAGTGGCAACTACGACATCACCATCAATGGTCTGGGCTACGCCTACTACGACGATAACCACGGCTATGGTGAGCAGCGCTTCGTGCCCATCGTCATCCGTGTGTCCCTGACTGCCGATGGTACCATCATCGACACCCTGACCGTCTCCCACGAGGAGAGCAAGGGCTTCGGTGCCGCCTGCGGCGAGGAAGCCTACTACGGTCAGTTTGACGGCAAGACCGCCGAGACCTACAAGGAAGTGGACGCCATCGGCGGTGCTACCGTAACCACCGACGCCTATATGAAGGCCATCGAGCGTTGCTTCGAGACCGTCACCATTTTGGAAGGAGGTGCCAAGTAATGAGAAAAGACAGTAATCTGACGGTGCTCACCAAGGGCATCCTCAAAGAAAACCCCGTTTTGGTGCTCATTCTGGGCACCTGCCCCACCCTGGCCACCACCGGCACCGTGGACGGCGCCGTGGGCATGGGTCTGGCCGCGTTAGCGGTGCTGCTGTGCTCCAACGTGTTTATCTCCCTGTTGCGCAACATCATCCCCGACACCATGCGTATCCCCTGCTATATCGTCATCATCGCCGGTTTCGTCACCATCGTGAAGATGATCGTGCAGGCCTATCTCCCCGACCTGTACGCCACCCTTGGCGTCTACCTTGACCTCATCACGGTCAACTGTATCATCCTCGGTCGCGCCGAGATGTTCGCCAGCAAGAATCCTGTGGCAAAAGCCGCGCTGGACGGCATCGGCATGGGTATCGGCTTTACTCTCGCACTGGCCGCCATGGCCACCGTACGCGAGGTGTTCGGCTCTGCCTCCTTCGCCGGTATCGCCATCCCCTTCCTGCAGAACTACAAGATTGAGTTCCTCACTAAGGCACCCGGCGGCCTGCTGGTCTACGGCCTGCTGATTGCGCTGGTGTATATCATCACCAAGGGCAAAGCTCCGCTGAAGAAATCCTTCTCCTGCGAGGGCTGCCCCAACGCTTCCACCTGCCACACCGCGTGCACCGAGAAAGGAGAGGAGTAAGTTATGTTTAAGTCTTTAATCATCATCCTGCTCGGCTCTGTTTTCGTGGATAACTACGTGCTGTCCCGCTTCCTCGGTATCTGCCCCTTCCTGGGCGTGTCCAAAAAACTGGACCAAGCCACCGGTATGGGTATTGCGGTTACCGCCGTTATGTTGCTGGCCTGCGCCGTGACCTGGCCCATCCAGTATTTCGTGCTCAACACCCTGAATATGGGTTATCTGCAAAACATCGTGTTCATTCTGGTTATCGCCGCTCTGGTGCAGATGGTGGAACTGCTGCTCAAGAAGTTCTCCCCTGCCCTGCATAAGGGTCTGGGCGTGTATCTGCCCCTGATTACCACCAACTGCGCCGTGCTGGGCGTGGCCATCAACAACATCAACGACGGTTTCACCTTCCTCGAGTCTATGGTGAGCGCTCTGGGCGTTGGCCTTGGCTTCCTGCTGGCGATGGTGCTGTTCTCCGGTCTGCGCACCCGTATCCACGACGCCAACGTGCCCGCCCCCTTCCGTGGCCTGCCTGTCACTCTGATTGCCGCGTCCTTTATCTCGCTGGCGTTTATGGGCTTTGGCGGTATCGTCGAGAACATCTTTAAGTAAGGAGGTAGTGGAATATGGATATTTTGATTGCTTTCTTAGTGATCGCCGCCATCTCTCTGCTGTTGGGCGTTATGCTGGCGCTGGTCTCCCATTTCTTCTACGTTCCCGATGACCCGACGAAGGAAAAGGTGCGCGCCTGCCTGCCCGGTATCAACTGCGGCGCCTGTGGCTATAAGGGTTGCGACGACTACGCCGCCGCCATCGCCGACGGCAGCTGCGACAAGCCCAACCTCTGTATCCCCGGTGCGCAGGCCGTAGCGGACGAGATTGGTGCCATCATCGGCGTTAAGGCCGAGCCCTTTGACGACGTGGTCGCCTTTGTGGCCTGCAACGGCCATTGCGGCGCCACCAGCAACAAGGCGGAGTACGTGGGTGTCAAGACCTGCGAAGCTGCCTCTATGCTGTTTGGCGGTCCCGGCGCCTGCTCCTACGGCTGTTTGGGTCTGGGCGACTGCGCCAGGGTCTGCCCTGCCAACGCCATCTGCACCATTGACGGCGTGGCCCGTGTGGACACCAGCCGCTGCCTCGGTTGCGGCGTCTGCGCCAAGACCTGCCCCAAGGGTATGATTCATATGCTGCCCCAGAATGCCGCCGTGGCCGTTATGTGCAACAATAAGGACAAGGGTGCTGACGCCCGCAAGGCCTGCACCAACGCCTGTATCGGCTGTAAGAAGTGCGAAAAAGCCTGCCCCTGCGAGGCCATCCGCGTGGTGGACAATCTGGCGGTTATCGATTACGATAAGTGCTCCGGTTGCGGCGCCTGCGTAGAGGGCTGTCCCACCGGCTGCCTGAAAAAGGTGTTCTTCCCCAACCTGCCCGATGGCGTGGTGGCGGAAGACCTGCTGGACTGATATGGATAAGACCGAGCAAAAGCGCCTGTTGCGCAACGACGTGATTTTCATCGCCGCTCTGCTGGCGGTGATTGCCGTCGCAGGCGCTTGCCTTTACTTCTTTCGTGGGGAGGGCGACTGCGTGACCGTCTCCATCGACGGCACGGTGGTGGCCACCTATCCTCTGAGTGTAGACCGCACGGAAGAGATTCTCTCCGCAGGCGGCGGACACAACCGTCTGGTCATTCGGGATGGTAAGGCCTACGTGGACAGCGCGTCCTGCCCCGACGGTATCTGCGCCGCCCACAAGCCCATCCATCGTCAGGGCGAGAGTATCGTCTGCCTACCCAATAAGGTGGTTATTACCGTGCAGACGACGGAGACCGCCGACGAATTGGACGCCGTGGTATAAGGAGGATGTTTTTTGTGCAAAATAAAGTGAAAAGCATCGCCTTTTTGGGTATGTGCACGGCGGTAGCGTTGGGCCTTGCTTATATCGAGGCGCTGCTGCCGCCCGTATTCGCCGCTGTGCCGGGCATTAAGATGGGGCTTCCCAACATCATCCTCATTTTTCTGCTGTATCGCAAGGGTGTGATCCCGGCGGCGACGGTATCCCTGCTGCGTATGGTGCTGGTCACCCTGCTGTTTGGCAACTGGATGGCCTTTCTGTACAGTTTGGCCGGCGGTGCGCTGAGTATGGCGGTGATGGCCCTGCTGAAGCGGCTGGATTTCCTGTCGGTGACAGGCGTCAGCGTAGCCGGCGGTGTCACCCACAACGTGGGCCAGATTCTCATGGCTATGCTTCTGCTGAACACCGCCGAATTGGGCTATTATCTCATTGTGTTGGCGGTGACGGGTACCATCGCCGGTATTCTCATCGGTCTGTGCGGCTCTCTGCTGATTCGCCGCATTCCCCAACGGATGTGAAAAATCCCAAATTTTTGAAACAAACTTTGTTTTTTTCTTGACAATCTCATTCCTATATGCTACTATTTCTCTGTGCGAAAACCATATACCATTTATATAGGAGGAATATCACTATGAAAAAGTTTTTTGCCCTGATGTTGGCCATCTCTCTGCTGGCCACCATGACCGCCTGCGGCGGTAACAAGCCCGCCGACGACACCACCGAGACCGTGAAGTTCGGTGCCGCTACCGTGCTCAGCTCTCTGGCAGCTACCGACGCCACCGAGGATAAGAACGGCCAAGGCTCTGTGGACCTGACCGCCGCCGTCATCACCCTGGACAAGGACGGCAAGATCGTGGCCTGCGACCTGGACTCTCTGCAGATCAAGGCTGCCTACACCACCGCCGGTAAGGCTGTTGCCAACACCGAGTTTAAGACCAAGCGTGAGCTGGGCGATGCCTACAACATGGTTACCTATGGCAACGCCACTCAAGAGTGGTACAAGCAGGCTGACGCTTTCGAGGCTCTGATCGTGGGCAAGACCGTGGCTGACGTCCGTGGTCTGGTTGTCTACGAGAACAACAAGGGCACCGACGAGGTTATTAACGCCGGCTGCACCATCATGATCAACGATTTCGTCTCCGCCATCGAGAAGGCTGCTCAGGGTGCTAAGGATTCCGACCTGACCAAGGACGCCACCGTGAAGGTGACCATGGCCACCGAGCAGACCTGCACCGACGCTACCGAGGACAAGGCCGGCTCCAACAAGGTCTCCACCACCATCTTTGCCGCCGCTCTGAAGGACGGTAAGGTTGCTCTGGCCTCCAGCGACTGCGTAGAGATCGACTTCACCTTCGACCTGGCCGGTAAGTCCACCTTCGACACCTCCAAGGAGGTTCTGTCCAAGCGCGAGAAGGGCGACAACTACGGTATGGTCGCCTATGCCGGCTCCGCCAAGGAGTGGTACGCTCAGGCTGACGCTTTCGACGCCGCCTGCGTGGGCAAGACCGGCGCTGAGATTGCCGGCCTGAAGGCTGACGACGGCAAGGGCGTGGATAGCCTGAAGTCCGCCGGCTGCACCATCTACGTCACCGGTTTTGTGGCTGCCGCTTCCAAGATCTGATTACCAATCTGACCTGATAAAACGGGAGGGGTTTCCCCCTCCCGTTTTTTACTCTGTGAATGCCTATGAAACGACGTATTTCCTGCGCTCTGCTGGCGGTATGCCTGCTGTGCGCTCTCCTGCCCTCCTGCGGCAGAACGCAACCGCAACTGAATAAGTATTCCGCCCATTCCTTCGACTATTTTGATACCGTCACCACCATCACCGCCTATGCCGAGAGCCAAGAGGCTTTCAACAGCGTCGCTGACAAGGCGCTGGCGATGCTGGGAGAATACCATCGGCTGTACGACATCTATCACCGATACGAGGGGATGGAAAATCTCTGCACCATCAACGACGTAACCGATGGTGCCCATCGGACGGTAAAGGTAGACCACCGCATTATCAACCTGCTGCTGTATGCCCGTGAAATGCACGACAAAACAGGCGGTATGGTGAACGTGGCTATGGGCAGCGTGCTGAAATTGTGGCACGACTACCGCACCATCGGTAGGGACGACCCTGCCGAGGCCTCTCTGCCGCCGATGGAGAAACTGCAGGAGGCGGCGAAGCACACCGACATCACCAAGATGGTGATTGACGAGGAAAATGCCACCGTCACCCTCACCGATCCGCAAATGCGGCTGGACGTGGGCGCCATCGCCAAAGGCTATGCCGTTGAGCAGGTGGCTGAGTGGATGGATAAGCAAGAGATTTACAGCGGTCTCATCAACGTGGGCGGCAACGTCCGTGCCACAGGGGAAAAGCCGGACGGCACCCCTTGGACCGCAGGCCTTGAACACCCCGACGACGAGGCGAAAGACTACTTAGCCTATCTCTCCCTCACCGACGAGGCGCTGGTGACCAGCGGCTCCTACCAACGGTACTATATCGTGGCAGGCAAGCGGTATCACCACATCATCCATCCCGACACCTTGATGCCCGCAGAAGGCCTAAAGGCCGTATCGGTCATCTGCCCCCATTCGGGGATGGGCGACGCCCTCTCCACCGCCCTGTTCTGTATGTCCGTAGAGGAGGGCAAGGCGCTGATTGCCACCATGGAGGGCGTGGAGGCTTCCTGGATGACCGCCGACGGCACCCACGTCGTGTCCGACGGCTGGAACGCATACGTAAAAAAGTAAGGAGATAAAATCATGGACGCTTTTTTGCATAACTACGAGAATATTCTGCACATGCTGGCAGAATTGTCCGCTCTGACGCTGGAGTTTATCGGCGTGCTGATCATCGTCGTCGGCTCCGCCAAATCTCTGGTTTCTCTGGTCAACAATTTAATCCGCCATCGTGCCATCAACATCGTCATCGAGTTGGGTAAGACCCTGGCTCTGGCACTGGAATTCAAGATGGGCGCCGAGATCATCAAGACGGTCATCGTCCACGACCTGACCGAGCTGGCGGTACTGGGTATCGTCATTCTCATCCGTGCCCTGCTGGCCTTCCTGATTCATTGGGAAATGAAGATGGAAAACAAACACGAGGAGACAAATTCTGACGAGCAGAAATAATGCAAAAGAGGAACGCATAGCGTTCCTCTTTTTTTGCGTAAAATCTTGAAATGTGCGGTGGGGTGTGTTATACTACCATATTATAGTTCCAAAAACGGAGGAATCGTACTATGTTGGATATCAAGTTTATTCGTGAGAATCCCGAACTGGTGAAGGAGAATATCCGCAAGAAGTTCAAGGATCATAAATTGCCCCTGGTGGACGAGGTGATCGAACTGGACGCCAGAAAGCGTGAGGTCAACACCCGTGCCAACGAGCTACGCGCCACCCGCAACAAGGTGTCGAAGGAGATCGGCGCTCTGATGGGTCAGGGCAAGCGTGAGGAGGCCGAGGAGAAGAAACAGTTGGTTTCTCGTCAGGCCGAGGAACTGGCCGAGCTGGAGCGTCTGGAGGCCGAGCTGGCCGCCGCCCTCAACGAGCGTATGATGAAGATTCCCAACATCATCGATTCCTCTGTTCCCATCGGCAAGAGCGACGAGGATAACGTGGAGGTCGAGGTGTATGGCGAGACCAAACCCGCCGCCTTCGAGATTCCCTACCACACCGATATTATGGCCAAATTCAACGGCATTGACAAGGTCGCCGCCGGTAAGGTGGCCGGCGAAGGCTTCTACTATCTGATGGGCGATATCGCCCGTCTGCACTCCGCCGTGCTGTCCTACGCCCGTGATTTTATGATCGACAAGGGCTTCACCTATTGCATTCCTCCCTTTATGATTCGCTCCAACGTGGTGACCGGCGTGATGAGCTTTGAAGAGATGGACGCTATGATGTACAAGATTGAGGGCGAGGATCTCTACCTCATCGGTACCAGCGAGCACTCCATGATCGGTAAGTTCATCGACAGCTTCACGCCCGAAGCCGACCTGCCTCTGACCCTGACCAGCTACTCTCCCTGCTTCCGCAAGGAGAAGGGCGCTCACGGTATCGAGGAGCGCGGCATCTACCGCATCCATCAGTTCGAGAAGCAGGAGATGATCGTCATCTGCAAGCCGGAGGAGAGCATGGAGTGGTTCAACAAGATGTGGAGCTATTCCGTAGAGTTGTTCCGCTCCTTGGACATCCCTGTGCGCACCTTGGAGTGCTGCTCCGGTGACCTGGCCGACCTGAAAGTCAAATCCTACGACGTGGAGGCTTGGTCCCCCAAGCAGGGCAAATTCTTCGAGGTCTGCTCCTGCTCCAATTTAGGTGACGCCCAGGCGCGCCGTCTGGGCATCCGTGTGAAGGGTGCCGACGGTCAGAAGTATCTGGCCCACACCCTCAACAACACCGTGGTGGCTCCGCCCCGTATGCTGATTGCCTTCTTGGAGAACAATCTGGTGTTTGAAAACGGCAAGTACGCCATCCGCATTCCCGCCGCTCTGCGCCCCTATAT
>JAZPZT010000030.1:0-1683 GCA_045544815.1 Acutalibacteraceae bacterium
TTGGCCTCCGACTTGACTACGGGAAGCGGCGCCGGCATCTCGGTCGGACTTCTTGTCTCCTTTATCTCCTATGCTTCGATGTTCTATGAGCCCGTCAACTTCTTTGCAAACCTTTCCGACTCGACGCAAAGCGCCATGGCATCGACCGAGCGCATTATGGACATTCTGGACGCCGAGCCCGAGCACGACTTCGGCAAGGGCAACACCAACGCCAATATGGGCGGCCGTATCGAGTTTAAGAACGTCAGCTTCTCCTTTGACCGCACCAAAAAGGTGCTGAATAACGTGAATCTGGTGATCGAGCCCGGCGAGGTGGTGGGTATCGTGGGTACCACCGGCTCCGGCAAATCCACCCTTATCAATCTTCTGTTGCGCTACTACGATCATTACGAGGGTCAGATCACCATTGACGGCGTGGACATTCGTGACATCGATATGCACTATTACCGCTCCCGCATCGGCTTCGTTCAGCAGGAGCCTATGATGTTCCACGATTCCATCTACAACAACATTGCCTACGGGGACGATTCCTTCACCGTGGACGAGGTCATCCACGCGGCGGATATCGCCAACGCCCACGAGTTTATCGTGCGCCAGCCCGACGGCTACGAATCCGTGCTGGGTGAGCGTGGCGTGGGCCTTTCCGGCGGTGAGCGTCAGCGCATTTCCATCGCCCGTGCTATGCTGCGGGATCCGTCGATGCTGGTGTTTGACGAGGCCACCGCCTCGGTGGATTCGGAGACCGAGCATTCCATTCAAGAGGCCATCGAGAATATGATCAGCGGGCGCACCACCCTGATGATCGCCCATCGCCTGTCCACCCTGTCCAAGGCCAACAAGATCGTGGTGGTGGACAACGGCCGGATCATTGAATGCGGCTCCCCCGAGGAGCTGATGGCCAAAAAGGGTAAGTATTACCGCCTGGTGCAGATCCAGTCTATGTCGGATAAGGTAAACGAATCCCGCCGTGCCGAGAATTTTGAGTAAGGGGAGTGGCGTTATGGATAGAATTTACGTGGATAGCTACACCGGCCGTTTGGAGCGCACCGATCTGTATTACGTAAGGCTCACCTTAAAGGACGGCACCGTTTACGAGGACTTGGAGCCCCGCCGGCTGTTCCCCTTTACCAATAACAGTATGTATATTTCCCTTTTGGATAAAAACGAGCACGAGCTGGGCTTCGTCCGTTGCCTGACCGAGCTGGACCCCGATTCCCGCCGGGCCCTGGAGGAGTGCTTTGGGGAGTATTACGTTATCGCCAAGATCCAGCGGGTCAAAAAGTGCGAGGAGCGCTTTGGCCGTATCAAGTGGGAGGTGGAGACCGACCGTGGCCCGGTCAGCTTTTCCATCCGCAACCGGCACAGCGATATCAAGCGCTTGCGGGGTACCGGCCGCATCATCGTTCGGGATTCCAACGATAACCGCTACGAGATCCCCGACGTGGAGGCCCTGGACGCCCATAGCTTGCACCTTCTCTATTCCTATTTGTAAGCCCTCAAAAAGACCTTGCCGGCCGGCAAGGTCTTTTTTTCGTGGAAACATGCAAAGGGTATATGTTTTTTTCATAAACCGTGGTATAATGTAGGCGTTGGCCAAAACGGTTTATTACAGACACTTGAGAGGTAAAAAATGAGTAAGGAACAAAAAAAGAAGACCCCTTGGCAGCAGTACGTGGGTATGGG
>JAZPZT010000031.1:0-10662 GCA_045544815.1 Acutalibacteraceae bacterium
TAATAGCCCCAAAGCTCGCCGTTGGTATAGAGCGAAACCTTGCCACCATTCTGCTTAACAGTAAAGGTGATGTCACCGCTCAGGGACGGCTTGGGCCAACCGGCCGCAGCCGTGCTGCTGCTACCGCTTGCCCAGCGGTAAATAACACCTTGTGCCTGGCCGGACGAGTTATCACTAAAAGCAAAGGTGAAGATACCGTTTACGCCCTCACCCTGCCACGCGGCATTGGACAACGTATTGGAAAGGGTGGAATTCACCACCAGCACGATACCACTGGTATACCAGTCCGTGCCGATCTGATCCACCGAGAAGGTGATCGATGCACTTTCACCCTCGGAGAACTTGGTGTAGGTCGTATCGGTAAAGTAACCGTTGTTACCGACCACCACCGAGCCCGTATTCGGCTGCTCGGTGCAGTTGGTGCCCTTGTAGGGATCGGTCGAGACGACCGGGATGGCGTTCTGCACGGTAACCTTGGCGTTGGCAGCCGTAACAATTCCGATATACCCGTCAGACAAGGTCATAGTGTTGTAAGAACCTGAATTGTTAAATTTCCAAGTTTTTCCACCACGAACAATGTGGATTACACCGTCTACAACTTTGACGGTGAAGGTAATGGTGGGGACATCACCAGAAAGAGTCGGCTGTTCCCAACCGGCCCAACGAATATCGGAGGAACCGGATCCCCACGAATATTTTTGACCCAGCAACTGACTATTGCTTACATGGTACATAAAGGCAAACAAGCCATCCTTACCATCGCTGCATTCCTGAAAGGTCAAGGAAGAAACCAACTCTGAATTCACCACCAAAGCAAATCCGTTTGTAGACCAATCGCTCCCCACCTCATCCAAGGTAATGGTGATGGTAGCTTCCTCTCCCTCGGAGAACTTAGTGTAGGTGGTGCTGGAGAAATAACCATTATTGCCCACCAGCACGGAGCCGGTGGCGAGCTGTTCGGTACAATTCGTTCCCTTGTAATACTCTGTGGCACCCGCGGATACCGGGCACACCGACAGGAGCATCACAGAAAGAATCATACCGAACAAAACCAAAGATAACGCTTTTTTCATTGTCAAATTCCTTTCTACTGTGATTTTTTGTTTTGAAGAAGAGCCGGAGAATGCTGTTAAGATGTCTTGCGGAGTTTATGCCAACTCAGACCAAACAACGGGATCATACCGCCCAGAAGCAGCAGCACCATCGCCAGCCACGGGAAGGGAACGCCCGTATCGGGACTGGGAGTCGCCGTGCCGCCACCTGTCAGATGAACCGTTATCGGCTGAGAAGATAAAGAGTAAGACTGACCGGAAGAGATGGTATAGGTGTGGGTCAGTATCAGCGTCACATAGCCTTTGGTATCACCGGCAATCAGCCGATTGCCATCTACTTTCACCAATTCCTCCCCTTCCAGGATCTGGAAAGAGGTCTGCTCGCTGATGTCCTTGCTGTCACGGTTGTAAAGGGTGCCAAGGGCCTTCAGCGTCAGTGCAGAACCGCACGGCAGCACATCCCCATCCTTGAGGTTAGTCACCGTAAAGCTCTTGGTCCAATTCGCCATAATCTCTGCGTGGTCGCCGGTCAGGCCGCCATAGCCCCACAGGAAATAGGAGGCATATTCCAATGTCGTCTGGAAGGTAAATGGATAGCTGCCGATGCCCCGCAGGGTCATAGCCCGAACAACATTGCCCTTATGGTTACCAAAGTCCGGATTGTAGGTGGAATTATATTTACCGATGCTGGGCATTAGCAAGCCGGATATATCCTCGTCGGCACTGTCATCGTACACCTTACCACGGCTGATAATGCCGAGGGACATTTCGGGATAATCCTTTCTCATGCACTCCATCTGCTTGGTGTGGGATGTGATGACGGAGCACTGCGCGTACATACCGTACTTCTCCACCAACGCTTTAAGCGTGGATACCGCCGTATCCTTGCCGCTGTTGATCTCGATATAGAAGCGGCAATCCTTCCCCTGGAAGTATTGCAGATATTCCTCAAGGGTGGGGATGCGATACACGCCGTCCATGCCGGCGTTGCAGTTCAGCTCTTTGAGCTGAGCCAGCGTGGAGCTTTCAATGGTCAGGTTCTTATCGCAGGTGCGGCCGGTGGTGGCATCATGGGAGATCACCAGATAGCCGTCGGTCGTCAGATAGACATCCAGCTCAATGGTGTTGGCTCCCGCCTCATAGGCGGCGATGGCACCCTCCAAGGTATTCTCCGGATATTCGGTGGGCAGACCCTTATGAGCGATATTCAGCGGCAGGCGGGTAACGGTATTCGCCGGCAGCTCATTACAGGCAACATCCAGCAGCATGGCGGTATCATCAGATACCACGCCGAAGCTGCCGGTGAGCAGCAGCTCATACGCCGCCTGCTTGCTCAGGCTGTCCGCCGCATCCGCCCACACGTTCACCTGCATATCATACAGATACTGCACCGTTTCCTGCTGACATACGGCGGCGGGCAGCAACGCCACATAGCCGTTGTTGCTCCAAAGGGAGCGGCGCAGCTCGGCACATTGCTCCTTGGTCAGCGACTTAGCATCCGCATACGTTTTCGTATAGTCGATAACGCCGCGCACCTCCGTCATTTTCTCGCGGGCGTATTTGACCACCGACGGGTCGGCGCTCATCACATAAATATCCGAGAATTCCTTTTCTGCCAGATAGGCAGCCAAGGCATCAGCTGTAGCCGTATCCTCCATACGGAAGGTGGCCAAAACACGATACGCCAGCTTCTCAAATGCCGTGTCAATATCGCAGATGATGTTCCCCTTAGCATCCAGCACGTTGAGGTCCTTGTTCAGGTTCAGGATCATGGTTGCGGGGATGGCCGCTTTGTCGGCCAGCGCCTTGTCCAACTCAGCCGCACTGTCGATGGGGCGTACCATAGCAATATCGCCCGCAATGTTGGTCTTGGGCTGGGCAATGGTGACATAATCGGTGGAAGCCGGCTCAGACCAATCCGCGTCAGCACCGCCGGCACCGGGGACAACCTTGCTGTCCTTGATAGTTACCTTGGCATTTGCCGATGTGGCGACGGCCAGATAACCGTCGGGGATCTTAAACTTAGGTGCATAGGTGTAGAAAGCATCCCATTTTACGCCGTTGAGATACAGCGCCACGCGGCTACCATCGCTCTTCACCTCGATGACCACGTCGCCGTCACAGGGGGCCTTCGTCCAGTCGGCGGCCGCCGTGGTGCCGGCGTATTGCTCGGAACGATAGATCACACCCTGCATCTTGTTGTCCTTCTCCGCATAGGAGACGGCAAACACGCCTTCGGCACCCGTGCTCTGCCACACGGCAGGGGCTATTTTGCTGACCAGATTTTCATTCACCATAACGGTGATGCCGGAGGTGAACCAGTCTGTGCCTATCTCGTCCACGGAGATAACCAGCTTGGCGCTACCGCCGGTGGAGAAGTTCGCCTTCACCGCCTGGGAGAAATATCCGTTGTGGCCAAGGGTGACCGAGCCGTCGGCATTCACCGTCTGGGCATCGGCGCGGTATCCCACGTCTGTGAGGTTACCCGTTGCGCTTGCTCCGCTACCGGTAGAGGAGCTGTGCTTGACAGTGACCTTGGTTTCCTTCAAGCCGGTGGTTATGGCCAGATAACCATCGGGAATGGAAAACTTTGGCGCATAATTTGCGAAGGGGTTCCATTTTGACCCGTTGAGGAACAGTGAGGTCTGCCCGTCTATATTCTTTATCTCAATGGTAATATCCTTGCCCAAAGGTGCTCTGGCCCATGTGGCCGCCGCCGTCACACCCTGATAGGTGTTGTACCGGTAGATGACGCCCTCCAGCTGGCCGTTATTATCTCTGAGGCTGATGGCAAAGATGCCGTCGGCGCCTGTGCTCTGCCACACAGCATTTTCGACGTCGCTGACCAGATGCTCGTTCACCAGGATGGTCAGGCCAGAGGTGTACCAATCGGTGCCGATCTCGTCCACGGAGATAACCAATTTGGCACTCTCGCCCTTTGAAAAAGCCGTATACTTGGTCTGGGAATAATAGCCGTCATTACCTAGCGTCACCGTTTTATCCGCATTCGCCACACAAGCGGTGCCCTTATAAGACTCTGATGCGTTGATCGTCAGAGGCGGCTCAACAGGCTCGTTGGGCTCGTTGGGCTCGTCGGGCTCGTCGGGCTGATTGGGCTGGTTGGGGTCATTAGGCTCATCCGGCTCGGTGGACGGTGTACCGTTAGAGGTGCTCTCTTTGATGGTAACCTTGGCGCGGGCCGCGGTTACGATGCCCAAATAGCCATCGGGGATGGTGACTTCTGTATTGTAGTTCCATACCGAGTTGTTGGCAGAAATAGTCACCACTCCATCCACACTTTTAACCTTGAAGGTAATGTTTCCGTTTTCATCGCCGCTAAAGGGGGTATTCAGCCAGCCGGCCCATTTTTGGCTGTTCTTGTCCACTCCCCAGTAGTATATAAAGCCTCTCAGCTCCACAGGGTTTTTCTCAGTAGCCTTGTAGAAGGCATAGGCGAACACGCCGTCCTTACCCGTTTGATGCCACGCATCCGTGGGCAGCGTGGAGGACAATTCCGAGTTAACGACCAAGGCAAAGCCTTCATCGTTCCACGTGCTGCCCATCTCGTCCACCGAAAGGGTGATGGTGGCTTCCTGCCCCTCCGAGAACTTGGTAAAGGTTGTCTGCGTGAAATAGCCGTTATTACCCACTGTCACCGAACCGTTGGTGTTTTTCGTGCAGGCAGAGCCCATATAGCCCTTGACCTCGTAGGCACCATTATCGGAACTGCTCGGGTCGTCCGGAGTATCGGGGCCTTCCGGCTCGCTCGTAGAGGTGCCGGTGGAGGTGCTTGCATGGATGGTAACCTTGGCGTTGGCAGCCGTGGCAATACCGATATAGCCGTCCGGGATGACATAGCCACTGTTCGTGTAGGCCCACTTATAGTCGTTGGCATAGATAGCGATCACGCCGTTCACATTCTTGATGGTGAAGGTGATCTTATCACTCAAAGGCTGGTTGATCCAAGCGGCAGCACCGGTAGTGCTACTACCGTTTGCCCAACGGTAAACGGCACCTAACAGGTTATCAGAGCCGCCGTTTTTAAAGCAATAGGTGAAAATGCCATCTTCGCCGGGACTCTGCCATGCGGTATTCGGCAGTGTAGCGGAAAGATTGGAGTTTACCACCAGAACGACACCGGCGGCAGACCAGTCGGTACCGATCTCATCCACTTTAATGGTGATGCTAGCTTCCTCACCCTCCGAGAACTTGGTAAAGGTTGTCTGCGTGAAATAGCCGTTGTTACCGACCACCACCGAGCCCGTATCCGGCTGTTCGGTGCAATTCGTTCCTATGTAATACTCCAAGGCGGCAGCCGACAGCTGACACACCGACAGAAGCATCACGCAAAGAACCGTACAGGTCATTACGAGAGACAGAAATTTTTTCATCCTTTTTCCTCCTTTATCCTTTAACAGATAAAAATTTGAGTGCTTGGAACATAGAGCCAAAACCGATTATAAATAAGCGATATCCACCCCTTCCGCTTTAGCGAACAATACGTCTCCGTCTTTTTGCAGTAAACGGCAGCCGCCGCAGACCAGGCGAACAAGCTCGCCGTTTACGTCTGTACGGATAGCGGCGACGCCTTCGTATTCGCCTTGCCAAACGTGGCCGTTAAGCTCCACCTTAAACGATTTCGGTTGGTGCGTCTGCAAGGATTCGAGATCGCTAAACACAACCGATCCGTCTTCTAAGAAACAACCGTTTTCCAACGTGTTACGCCGTAGCGAAAATGCCTGTGCAATATCCGCTTCCTCGGGAAGTGCGACCGTTTTCAACAACGCACGTCTGTCGGGATCGACCGGATCGCCATCGAAGCCGGCGGTCAGCGGACCGATGATGCGAAGCGACGTACCTTGCTTGACCGCATTCTCCAGAAAAGCCAAGGTAGCCGGCTTTGCGTACTCGGGATAGAGAAACAGCAGATGGGAAAACAGATGACCGTTGTAATCGAACTTCCCGTCCTTTGTCACCGTAATCCGTCCATCCTCCAGTGCGTCACTCGGCGCCAAGGCGTTAAAATACCCCTCGTTCCAAAGTGCATCCACGCGTTCGATAATATTCAAACTTCCGTTGATGTCAAATGCGTTGCGCGCCTGAATATCGGGATGCCAGTTGCACAGCGCCGGAAAACCAAATACCACCAACAGATCCATCGCCGGAAGCGTGGGATCAAACAGATTCAGCAGGTCGATCTTATCCTCCACCGGGCGGATCGTCTTGATAAACGCCGGCGAACCGGTATCGACCCACGTACGGTCGTTCATTGCATGGTAATGCAAGCGGCAACCGTATTTCGCATCTCGCATAGCTTTTTCCGGGAACAACGAGAGCGTTTTGGTGTAATACATGTCATAAATCAGTGCCTCCCGGCATTGGCAGGCGATACCCATGCGAACAGGATAGGCAATATCCTCATCCGTCTGCGCATAAACCCGGGGAACTTCCCACCAGTTAATCCCGGTGGAAAAAATTTCATCGTTTTGCAGGTGATTGTGATAGGTATTATGTAAGCCAATAAACGCATCTTCGCCATACACACTTTGCGCTTTCTCTGCCACAAAGTGTTCAATACGGCGGGTCATACGTCGCAGGATATCGTAATACCGATTAATCGCTGCTGGACGACGGCGACGATCGCTCAATGCCGTGTATCGCATTTCAAACAATGTCTGCTCGTAATTCTCGCCGGTCTCCGCTTCGAAATAGCGCTTCATATGTGTGCCGTAAAAGCGCTCGCGGATCATAACCGGAGCCATCGTGAACTCCCAGCTATGCAGCTCCAGATTTTTCATCTCATCCAGCACAATGCCATCAAACGGCGTTTCCCGATAGCGTTCGATAAAAGCATCGTAATCGCGCAGATGACAGTCGCTGAAGAGATCGCCGTAACGATGGTAATGCGCGGTCATCACGTAGACGGTAGCGCCCTCCAACTCCGGTAGCGTAAACTGCATTTCCAAACAGCCCGGAGCAACGGATAAAAGCTCTACCCGTTCCGTAACATCCTGTAAGGTGCCATCATAATACGCGCCGTCGGACGCTTTATAAAACGCATATGCCTTAAGCAGTCTGCTTTGTAAAACCGGTGCAATATTCGATTTGACGACATGACGCACCCGGTCACAATAGAGTGCCTTTCCTTCACACACAACGCACTCACCGTCGTTTACAAGAGCAGTCGCCTCATCAATATCCATCGGCTCAAGCGGAGCATGGAAGAAGCCCTGCGGCCAAAGCTGCAACACGATCTTCAATCCCAGCCGATGGGCATATTCGACAGCCTCATCGAAAAACGGCTTCATCTCAGGCTGCCAAAAATTCATACCACCACGCGCACTGAGCACCACCATCGTGTAGGGACTTGTTTTCGCAACGAGCTCCAGATCCTTTAGATATTTCTTATCTTTAAGAATATCGGGTGCCCAAAACCAATAAAGAATGTGAGGATGCCGTGAGTGCGGAATGGCCCTTCCTTCCAAAAACGATCGCATATGCTCCCCCCTGTACTTCTGCTTAAAACACTAACCGGCAAAGAGGCCCTACTACATGGAGAACCTTGGATCAGCTGCTATGTTATCGTTAACATTTTTTGCCAAAAAAATATGCATTTTTTCCCTTTTCTAAATAAAGAGCCCGCTTGCTTTACACAACCCCGGCTTGGAAGCTGTGTAAAGCAAGCTTGTTTTGCAGGAATGTGGTCTGTACAGAGATCTGTTTCTGTGGTTTAGAACACCGCTTTACTTTTTCTATTAGAGCAAAAATACATTTTACCAGGTAGACCGTCTCAAACGAAGGTCCTGTTGAATTTTAATATGTTTGGTTTGTGCCTCGGTCGTTTCGATCCAATCCAGCAAAATATCAGCCGAAACCTTTCCGCTTTCATAGCCATTGATCTCGATCGTAGATAATGTCGGAAATAACATTTCGCCAAACCGAAGACCGTCCTGCCCCATAATTGCCAATTGCTCCGGAATGCGAATTTGATGTTCGTTAGCCGCCTGTATAACGCCGATAGCGATATTGTCGTCACCGCATAAAATAGCCGAAGGTAGATCGTGGGATTGTATGAATTGTTTCATCCAGCGATAACCGCCTTCTACGTTATCGTCCGTGCGTTCGATATGTATGCGATGTGCCAAAGAATGCTTGCTCATTTCATCGCAATAAGCCTGCTGGCGTTCGCGCCACACACCCTCTTCGTCCCAAAAACTGGTGACATACACAATATCGGTATGTCCGCAACCGAGGAGATATTCCATTGCCAGCCTGGCACCTTGCGCGTAATCAAATTCCACATACGGCAATAGTTTTTTCAACGCCGATTCACCGGCCGACACACCTTTTTTGGCATCCGGACGCCGGAAGTACGCGTAAAGGTACTCGTATATTTTTTTGGTTTCTTGCAGCATGGCTGCACCGGTTTCTTGATTGGCCACGCCAAGCGTTTCAACGGGAAGAACAATGATCCCGTCAACCTGCATTTCAATTAAACTGGAAAAGTTCGTAACAGCACTTTCGTAGTCGTAAGCGTTGGCAAAAAGAATGCTGTATCCCCTCTTTTTGCAAACTTCCTCGATGCCAAAGATTTGATCGGCATACACGTGGTTATATAAATTGGAATGTAAAACGCCAATCGTTTTGGATGACCCGGTAACCATTCCACGGGCCAATTTATTGGGCTGATATCCCAGCGCCTCAATCGCCTCGTTGACACGTTTTTGGGTTTTGGCAGACACTTGCCCCGTTTGATTAACAACGCGAGATACGGTCATTCTAGAAACGCCTGCGCGTTTGGCCACATCTTTCAAAGTCGCCATGGATTCACGCTCCTGTTATCGTTAACATAAATAAATAAATGTTCAATTTTATTATAACAAGAGCGTTGCGAAAAATCAACTGTTTTTTTCAATTTCAGTCTTTTACTTCCCCATCTTAGATCCGTTTATTGGTAGTCCTCCACCAAGGCGGTCAACATGACCTGGGCGTAAAGCCTGGCCACAAAATCATTGGGGTGATTTACGTTATTGCCGGTCATATCGTAATAACGCTTCTTCTCCATCAGATATCGGTGCACTTCTGTAACGTTCGCCATCGCTACGCCCTCGGTTTCCATGCGCTGAATGACCGGAACGTATTCCTCCTGGCAGCCAACTTGATCCCGCGCTTCCGGATTAGGCAGCATGGTGGAAATTAAGATAAATTCACAATCGGGATTGGTTTTGCGGACGGTGCTCATCATTGCTTTCAAGTTCTCCTCAAAAATAGCCGGAGAAACGTGAAACGAGCCATCGTTCATGCCGAAACCCAAAATTACCAGATCCGGTTTCAGTAACGCCACCTCGCCGGCATTGGTCACGCCCCAGTTCGACAAAGTACCACCGACCGATTTGTTGTCAAAACGGATGTTATCCGTCTCGTAAATCCGCTTCAGCTTGCCGAGCATCATGTCAAACCATCCCTCGGCATAAGGCGCGCTTTTCTCGTTTCCGCTGGAGTTGGCTCCGGTAGAAATACTGTCGCCATACAGCACAATATGAATATTCTCTTTGTTTTTCAATTTTGAAATGGTTTTCGGCAACAGATTGCCTTTATATTCCGGCGTTGGCCCCTGCCAATTATCGGTATGTATATAAGTCACAGCCACTTGACGGTTGTGAAACAGAACGCCTTCGGAAAAAGCAATGTATCCTCCGCCAACCCGCGGCTGAGTACGGTTGGGCATCTCCTTGTTGGGGTAATAGGTGTTATAACGCACCGTTTTAATGGCAGATCCTGCTAACCATACCAGCTTTCCGTCCTGCAGCGCGTAATCCACACCTTCTGTGTATAACGTCCCCAGCGAAGCATCCCGGACCGCTAAGATCTTATCCGCATGATACATTAAGGGCGCGGGCGGCAAGCTGCCGTCTTCCGCCTGAAGAAACATAACGGATTCGTTGTATACCACGTGATCGTTCCAATAGCTGGAAACATATTTATCCAAATCATAGGCCGAACAATCCCGTTCCGCTTCGGACAAGGACTCATAAATCTCTGCCGTCATCGCATTGTCTGAAGTCATATCGCTTCCTCCCCCGTCACTATCTATCGGTTGTACGTGGCAGCCAACCGTTCCCATGAACGAGAGCACAGCCAGACAGGCCGCCAACCATCGACATAATTTCAATGCCTACACCCCTTACATCTTTGCCACCACTCTGCAGATTCGGCCATCCTTAAAGCAACCCCGACCGTCGACCTCACAAAAAGCTTCTTTAAAAGTTAACGTTAACATTTATCATATTGTATCACCTGCTAGTTTCTTTGTCAACAGGTTTTTGGGGGGCATATGCAATGCAAAAAGACGAGCCGCCCTCCCTTTTGACAGTTCCAACACGATCATTTCGGTCATTTTGCATATGAGCCAACCCTCTTGCAATATAATTCAAATCCTTCTTTTTAGGCATCGGCCTCCCCTCTGTCCCAACGGCAAATTGAAGCGCAAAACAAAAAGGAAGCATCTCCCGATGCTTCCTTTTTACTTATTCATTCGGATCGAAACGGTAATCTGCCGGAATATACGATTATTTTCTATATATAAAATATATACATTATAATAATATAT
>JAZPZT010000032.1:0-37123 GCA_045544815.1 Acutalibacteraceae bacterium
AAACCGGGCTCCAAAAAATAAAAACACCCGTGTGCTTAAGCCCAAGGGGGTCTTTTTTGCGGTTAGTTCTCGCCATTCCTCACGGGTGAAGCAACCGAGGAGGGGCAGAAGCAAGCAGTAAACGGCGATGAATACAGCTCCTTGCAGGAGCAGAGCAACCATGCCGCTGAGGTTTGGCACGAGTTGGGACACCATCCACACGCAACCGCCTGCCACCGCCGCCGCAAAGACGGGGCGCAATACCCAGCGTCCCCAATTCATGGCCGTGTGACTGACTTTGAGCAAACGAGCGGTGCTGAGGGTGGCGGTGAGCAGATTGCTCACCAGCATGACGTAGAGAAACCCCATCAGGCCGTAGTGGGGAAGCAACAGCCAAATCAGAAGTATGCGCACGGCGGAGTCCGCCACCGCAAACCATAGGGAATGTACTTGTTGTCCTAAGCCTTTCAGCATTCCCGTGACGACACTATCCAAGTACATAACGGGCGTCAATGGGCCGAGGATTTGAAGCAGTAGGCCGACCAAATCGTCGTGGTACAGCCGATCACCCAATGGCTGACCGAAGGCGGTGAAGATACCGCCCACCAAAATCGCCCCTAACAAGGTGACGTGTAAGGTGCGTTCCACCAGGCGAGTGACCTGTAAGCGTTGTCCCAATGCGTGAGCGTCGGATAATTCGGGAATCAGCAATCCCGACAGCGTAATTAGCAGGGCGGAAGGGAAGAAAATGAGTGGCAAGGCCATCCCCTTTACAGCTCCGAATTGCGCCAATGACAAGGCTTCATCCTGTGTGTAGAGGGTTAAACACGCCGGCACGAGGAAGTTTTCCACGGTGCGCAGGGCGGTGGTCAAATACCGCCCTGCAGTGAGAGGGAGGGCGATGTGAAGCAGCGGACGGAGTAGTTTTGCCACGGTGTGAGAGGTATCGGAAAGGCCTTTACCGTCCTTGCGATAGGCGGCCATCAGGTAGAGACAGGCCACCGTTTCGGATAGGGCGTCACCGAGGATGATGATGAGGCAGGCCTGCGCCAGCGTACCGTCCCACAGGGTGGATAACATCGCCACGATACTTCCAATACGGACTGCTTGCTCCACGATTTGGGATAGGCAGGGCGGCCACGCCCGACGGCGTGCCATAAAATACCCCTTGATACAGGCCGACACGCCGATAAAGGGCAGCGCAATACCGCTGACTGACAGCGCCGACACGGCACGGGTATCGCCCATCCATGCGCTGATGAGGGGTGCGCCGAAATAGAGCAGCAGGGCGGATACACCGCCTACCGCAAGGCAGAGGAGCACGCTTATTCGCATTAGGCGGCGCACGCCTGCGCCGTCTGACTGGGTCATCCGCTGTGCGGTGAGGCAGGTGACGGCGGTGGTCAGTCCGCCCGTGGCGAAGGTAGCACCGAGAATGTAGACGGAAAATACCAGCTGATACAGCCCCATGCCTTCGGCGCCCACACGGTTTGAGATGAAAATCCGAAAGACGATACCCAGCAGGCGCAATAAAAGGGATGTAGCGGTCATCAGAGCGGTATTTTTGTAAAAGGCACGCTTATTCAAAGAGGACCTCCCGTGGCAAAGCATTGTATAGAGAGGCAATCGCGTCCCACGTGGCGGTGTCGGTGCCTCCCGTCACGGGCAGATTTGCCCATTCTTGAATACCGCGCACTGCATAGGCAGTGTTGGCGGTATAGCGGTTGTCGGGTGGCGTATAAAGGACGTTGTTATAGACACGAGATAGGCGACCAATCATAGCATTGAGAAACAGTACGGGATCGCCGACATCCCCTTCCGTGAGAGGCGTATTTCCTTTACCAATGATGGGCGTGGGCGGTTTTTCCGCCATCGTGATGGCGATATAGGCGCGATACAGCGCGTCCCACGTGGCAGTGTCCACCTGTCCCGTAGACGGCAGACCTTCTTCGCGCTGAAATGCACGCACGCCCTCGGCGGTGGCAGGGCCGTAGTAGCCGTCCTGCGGCACGGTGGTGCTACCCTTACGATACCGCTGAATGGCACGCAGATACCCCTGCAATTCAATGACATAAGGGCGGCTGTCAGTGGTGATATCGTTGTCCCATTGGCTCATTGGCTCACCTCCTCAGAGAGTGTGGTGCCGGGGAATTGCCCCAGTTTTTGCGTGTTACCCGTGCGTAGGTCGGAGTAGAGGGAGGCGATGGCGTCCCATGTGGTGACGCCCACGATACCGTTTACCTCCAGACCGAATTCCTGCTGAAAGGCTTCTACTGCCTGCACCGTTTCCAATCCGTAGACACCCGTCACGGCAGGAGCAGGGATAGCAGGATAGACGGTGGCGATATAGGCCAGATATTCTTGTATGGTGGCCACGTCCTCACCTTGAAAACCTGCCTGTAGCACTCGACCGGGGAAAAGGACGATACCGCCCTCAATGAGATTGGAGGTGGTGCGGATCCCCTCGTAGGTATCTTCCATAGCCTGCCACGTTTGACGACCGACAATGCCGTCTTGGACAAGGCTAAATTGCTGTTGAAACGCGCGGACGGCGGCTTCGGTAGTGTCGTCGAATACACCGTTTACCTCCACGGTAGGAATGGTATCGTAATAGGCGGCGATGACCGCAAGATAGTACTGCAACACTCGTACGTTATCACCGGTATCGCCGAGGGAGAGCAATTCCTCAA
Source organism: Acutalibacteraceae bacterium (assembly GCA_045544815.1). Classification (GTDB taxonomy): domain Bacteria; phylum Bacillota; class Clostridia; order Oscillospirales; family Acutalibacteraceae; genus UBA5905. The sequence continues at coordinate 2,670 of JAZPZT010000032.1, forward strand.
AGGCACGGGGCAATTCGTCGATACGGATACCCTCGCTATCCAATTCACTCAGCCGCTTGACGGCGTTGAAAAGATAGGTGATGCGATACCACGTGGCAGGGCCGACAACGCCGTCCTCTGTGAGGCGAAAGGTGCGTTGAAAGGAACGCACCGCCTCCTCCGTACTGACCCCAAAATTGCCGTCTGTCGGGTTGATTTTCGGTATATTGGGATAGTTGGCGGAAATACGATTGAGCCGAATCTGCAACTGCTGTACGGCGTTCCCCGAATCGCCTAAACGGAGTGGGCGACCGGGATAGGACGGCTGTCCGTTACGTACAGGGGCGTCGGTGACGATATCGATGTCCTCGCCGTAGAATCGGGTGAGAATTTCGTAGGGACCAAGCCCTTGTTGCGCCAAAGGTACGGTGCCCCATTGGCTCAGCCCGTCGCAGGTAGAGGTGGTGCCGTTGCAATATTGGGTGAAATACGGCTCGATACTGCCGCGGCGCACCACATAGGAATTGAAAATCTCGTCCACGATATTGCTGACGGAATCGTAGATCTCTCGCCCCGGCACAAAGGCTTGGTCGAATTGAGTGGAGTTAGTAATATCAAAATCGTATCCCTGACTGCGGTACCACTCGGTATAGTAGCGATTGAGAGCGTAGGAAATCTGTGCGTAGATATTGGCTCGCAATGCCGCCTCCGGCCAGGTGGGATAAATCTCGCTGGAGGCTACGTTTTTGATGTAGTCGGGAAAATCAACGTAGATATTCTCCGCATTTGAGGACGGTGTGCCGAGATGTACCACGATGGTGCGTGGGATGAAAGGCGTGCCGGTCATACGATGCCTCCTTTACAAGTTTTCTGGGCCGCCTGAGGTATAGACTTGGCCGCTATCGTCCGTGTTTCCAATGACAATGGGTGTCATTGCCACGGGTTGGGTGACGTAGTTGTTGCCGTAGACGGGCACGTTGCGATGCTCGGCAGGCTGAAATCCGTCGGCGGTGACGCGGATGGTGTAGGCAACGTAGGGTTGCGTAGTGCCCGGTTGCAGCGTCAGGGCAGGGTCCACCGACGGTAGCGCAATTACGGGCGTAAATCCGTCGGCGTCGGTGGTGAGATTGGCATAGATGGTTTGGCGGTCATCGGTGGGACGGGTGACAATCACCCGTGCATTGGCAATCGGCTCCGCACCGCCGCCTGTAAAGGCGTAAATACGTAGATATCCCACAAAAGTGGGAGAGGGCGGCGGTGTTTCAGCCACAGGTATCGGCACCGTCACCGCCTCTTTGTCCTGCGGTATATTCGGGAGAGGGTAACGGCTGTCCAACCAGTTTTCCTCTGCGGTTTCGGCAGGGGAGGAGGGCGTGGCTTTGCGGTACATTTCCAGCATTTGTCGGCGATAGGCGTCCATTACGTCGGAGTCGGGTGTGGGTTTGTTTGGTATAGGCATGGGAACACCTCCAAAATTGTGAAAAAGAATGTGAATAATTACGGTAAACGGATATGGTGGCGAAAAAACACGAAAAATCGGCCTATTTGGGAAATTACTATTGACATTTGGACATAAAAAAATTATATTTGTACTTGTCATTTAATATCCAAAATAGAGAATGATGCATCTAAGCAAGACTTTTGCATTCGCCAAACAGCGCCGCAGTCGGGGCGAGCCTACGACTGTGAAAAACCCTTTGCGGAGGGCGTTGCCACAGCGGATGCGTCTGTCGCATTGCGACAGAGACAATTACCGCAAAGGGGGATGTATTATGAAAGAAAAGAAAATCATCGAACTCAAAGACATTGCTGTGTCCTTTGATGGCGAGCCGGTGCTCAAGAATTTGAATCTGAGCATTTCCGACGGCGAGTTTGTTACCCTGCTGGGCCCTTCCGGCTGTGGTAAAACCACGACGTTGCGCATTATTGCCGGCTTTGTCACTCCGGATGCCGGCGATGTTTTTTTTGAAGGTAAGCGTGTCAACGACCTGCCTGCCTATCGCCGCCCTGTGAATACCATTTTCCAGCGCTATGCATTGTTTCCGCATTTGAATGTATATGAGAACGTGGCCTTTGGTATGCGCGTACAGAAGAAGAGCAATGCGGAGATCGAAGAGACGGTCACTCGTATGTTGGAACTGGTCAACTTGAAGGGCTTTGAAAAGCGCTCCGTATCCAAATTGTCCGGCGGCCAACAGCAGCGTGTGGCGATTGCTCGCGCGCTGGCAAACCATCCTCGTGTGCTGCTGCTGGACGAGCCTTTGGCGGCGTTGGATCTCAAACTGCGTAAGGATATGCAGACTGAGCTTAAGAACATTCAGAAGAGCCTGGGTATCAGCTTCATCTACGTGACGCACGACCAGGAAGAGGCGCTGTCTATGTCCGATACCGTGGTGGTTATGGACAATGGTGTCATCCAGCAGATTGGTACGCCTCAGGATATCTACAACGAGCCGCAAAACGCTTTCGTGGCGGACTTTATCGGCGAGAGTAATATCCTTGACGGCGTAATGTTGGATGACTACTTGGTTGAGTTCTTCGGCCGTAAGTTTAGCTGTCTGGACGCCGGCTTTGAGAAGAATGAGCCCGTGGACGTGGTTATCCGCCCTGAGGACATCGATATCGTAGAGCCTGTGAAGGGTCATTTGACCGGTCTGGTGACCAACGTCACCTTCAAAGGTGTGCACTACGATACCATCGTAGACTTTAAGGGCTTTAAGTGGCTGATTCAGACCACCGACTATTATCCCGAGGGAAGCACCATCGGTATCGTTCTGAATCCCGAGGACATTCACATCATGAAGAAGTCCGCTTACTCCGGTATGTTCGGCGACTACAGCTCCTACTCCGAAGAGTTTGACGAGCTGGGTGACGCCGTGGCTGCCGCCGAGGCAGAAGAGGAGGCAGAGTGATGAAGAGTCGCACCGCTGCCACTCCTTTCGCTCTGTGGATGGGTATCTTCACCGTGGTGCCGATGGCTATCGTGGTGTGGTTTGCCTTCACGGACGAGACGGGTTCTTTTACTCTGGCGAATATCGCCGAAATTTGGCAGTATGCAGGCACCTACGTGGATTCCATTTGGATGGGTGCGCTGGCGACGATTATCTGTCTGGTGTTGGCGTATCCCGTGGCGCTGAGCATTTCCCGTATGGCGGAGAATATGCAGCGCACCATGGTGATGATCGTGATGCTGCCGATGTGGATGAACTTTTTGTTGCGCACCTATGCGTGGATGACCCTGTTGGAAAACAACGGCCTGATCAACCAGTTGTTGCGTGCGGTCGGCTTGATTGGTCCGACGGCGTCTCTCGAGCTGATTAACACCGACGGCGCCGTGGTGCTGGGCATGGTGTACAATTTCCTGCCCTTTATGATTCTGCCTCTTTACTCCGTGATGGCGAAGCTGGACTATCGCATTATCGAGGCGGCGCAGGATTTGGGCTCTAATAGCTGGCAGGTGTTTCGCCGTGTGATTCTGCCCCTCAGCGCTCCCGGTATCGTGTCGGGCGTCACGATGGTGTTCGTGCCGGCCGTTTCCACTTTTGTCATTTCCAAACTGCTGGGTGGTAGTAAGAATATGATGATTGGTGACGTCATCGAGACTATGTTTGTGGGCGATGGCTGTAACTATAACGTGGGCGCGGCACTGTCGCTGGTTTTGATGGTGCTGATGCTTCTGTGTATGTCCATTATGGGTAAGGTGGACAACGGCGAGGATGAGTTAGGGGGTATGATGACGTGAAGATACTCTCTAAGATTTACAACGGCATTATTTTCACCTTCCTGTATGCGCCTATCGTGGTGCTGATTATCTATTCCTTCAACGATTCCAAGAATCGTGTGAAATGGGAAGGCTTTACTCTGGATTGGTACAAGGAGTTGTTCCACAACGACCTGATTATGGATGCGCTGTGGTTGACGTTGCAGATCGCGGTGCTGGCGGCGGTGATTTCCACCGTCATCGGCACGATGGCGGCGTTGGGCATTTACAGTATGAACGGCCGTCTGCGCAATCTGATGATGGGTTTGAATAACATTCCCATGGTCAATCCCGAAATCGTCACCGGTATCTCTATGATGCTGATGTTCGTGGCGCTGGGCTCCGTCATTCCTGCGCTGAAGCCCGGTTTCTTGACGCTGCTTTTGGCGCACATCACCTTCTGTATCCCGTACGTGGTGCTGCAGGTGATGCCGAAACTGCGCCAGATGAATAAGCACCAGTACGAGGCGGCGCTGGATTTGGGTTGCCGTCCCGTATCCGCCTTTTTCAAGGTGGTGCTGCCTGAGATTATGCCCGGTATTATCACCGGTGCGCTGATGGCGTTCACCATGTCGTTGGACGATTTCGTCATCAGTTACTTTAACAGTGGATCTACCGCACAGAATCTGTCGGTGACCATCTATTCCATGACCAAAAAGCCGGTTACTCCCGAGATTAACGCTCTGTCGACCTTGATGTTCGGCACGGTGCTCCTGTTGCTGGTGATTGTGAACATCCGTCAGGTGCATGATTTGGACAAACAGAAGGAAAGGAGATAGTACATTGAAACGATTGCTGGGTCTGGCGCTGGTGCTGTGCCTCATTGCGGGCCTGTTCAGCGGTTGCGACTTCGGTCAAAACGTCATTACCCTTAACGTGTATAACTGGGGCGAGTACATCTCCGACGGCAGCGACGACCTGATGGACGTCAACGCCCGCTTCGAGGAGCTGTACGGTGTCCGCATTAACTATAAAACTTACGAGAGTAACGAGTCGATGTACACCCTGCTGGAGAGCGGCGCGGCGGAATACGATATCGTGATTCCCTCCGACTATATGATTGGTAAGATGATTGAGGAGGATATGCTGGCCAAGCTGAACTTCGACAATATCCCCAATTATAAGTACATCGACGAGCAATACAAAGGTCTGGCATACGACCCCAACAACGAGTATTCCGTGCCCTATACTTGGGGTACAGTCGGTATTTTTTACAACAAAAAATACGTAGATGAGGCGGATTTGGCTCAGGGTTGGGACATCTTGTGGAACGAGAAGTATGCGGGCAAAATCTATATGTTTGATAATGCCCGTGACTCCTTTGCCATTGCGCTGAAAAAACTGGGCTATTCTATGAACACCACCGACCCTGCGCAGTGGCAGGCGGCCTACGACGAGTTGGCGAAGCAGAAGCCGCTGGTGCAAGGCTATTTTATGGACCAGGTATTCCAGAAGATGACTAACGAAGAGGGCTGGCTGGCGCCTTATTACTCCGGTGACGGTGCCAATATGATTACCGGCGACGACGGCAACGAGAATATCGATTTCTTCGTGCCTCATCAGGGTACCAACCTGTTCGTGGACGCCATGTGCGTGCTGAAAACCAGCCGCAACAAGGAATGGGCAGAGAAGTACATCAATTTTATGTGCGAGCCTGAGGTGGCGACCGCTAACGCCGAGTACATTTGTTATTCCACCCCTCACACCGAAGCGCTGGGTATGCTCAGCGAAGAGGTGGCAAACAATCCTATGTTCTATCCCTCGCAAGAGGTGATTGCCAACGCAGAGGTGTATATTACTCTGCCGCAGGACACCATCAAACTGCAGAAGGACCAATGGATCAAGTTGAAATGCTTACGTGACCGCCCCGATTGGTGGCCGTTCCCGAATTAGTAGCGAAGCGACCCGACGAGTCATCGTCGGGTCGCTTTTTGCGTGTCATAAACCGCCACGGCTCGTCATAGAGTGTACAAACAATGAATGAGCGGAGGAACGACTATGGAGACTACCGGCAAATTATATAGAGATATGGCCGCAAGAACGGGTGGAGACATCTATTTGGGCGTGGTGGGGCCAGTACGAACGGGGAAATCCACGTTTATTAAGCGGTTTATGGATGTGTTGGTGCTGCCTAATATGGAGGAAGGAGTACGGCGCGAGCGTGCCGTCGACGAGCTGCCGCAATCGGCGGCAGGACGCACGATTATGACTACCGAGCCAAAATTTATCCCTGAGCAGGCGGCGCAGATTGCGCTGGACGGTGTGACGAATATGCGTGTGCGGCTGATTGATTGTGTGGGATATATCCTGCCGTCGGCACTGGGATATATCGAGGAAAACCAACCGCGAATGGTGAAAACGCCGTGGTATGAGGAGGAGATTCCTTTTAATATGGCGGCGGAGGAGGGGACGCGTCGGGTGATCACCGACCATTCCACCGTGGGATTGGTGGTAACCACCGACGGCAGTATCACCGACCTGCCTCGTGAGGAGTACGCCGTCGCGGAAGAGCGTGTGGTGAAGGAGTTAAAGGCGTTAGGCAAACCTTTCACGGTGCTTCTTAATGCCATGGACCCTCACGCGCCGTCTACCGTGCAGTTGGCGGCGAGACTAAGCGAAGCTTACGGCGTGCCGGTGGTTCCCATCAACTGCCAGACCATGACCGAGCAAGAGATTCGGCAGGTGTTGGAGGCACTGTTATCCCAATTCCCCGTCTGTCAGGTGGGCTTGGTGCTGCCTCGTTGGCTTATGCGGTTGGAGCGCAACCATCCCGTGCGGCGTGCCGTGATGGATACGGCGAAAGAAGCCTGCACTGCCGTAGAGCGAGTAGGGCAAATTGGTGACGTGGCGCAGTCGTTAAATCAGTGCGAATATGTGGCGGCGGCGGTGACCGACGAGGTGGATTTGGGCAGCGGTGTTGCTACGCTGACGGTGACCTTACACCCGGAACTCTTTTTCGGCATTCTCAGCGAAGCAACGGGTCTGTCCATACCTGACGAAGGGGCGCTGATGGCCGGTATGATTGAGATGGCGGCCATTTGCAAAAAATACGAGAAGATTCGAGCCGCATTGGAGCAGGCAGAGCAGACCGGCTACGGCATTGTGATGCCTGAGATGGAGGAAATGACGCTGGAGGAGCCGCAAATCATTCGTCAAAGCGGTCGCTACGGCGTGCGGTTGCGTGCGTCGGCACCGTCGATTCATCTGATGAAGGCGCAGATTGAAACCGAAGTGAGTCCCATTGTCGGCACCGAGCGGCAGAGCGAAGAATTGGTCAGTTACTTACTGGGGCAATTTGAGGAGAATCCGGCAAAGATTTGGGATTCCAATATTTTCGGCACCTCTTTATACGGGTTGGTCAACGAAGGTCTGCACAACAAGCTGTTGCATATGCCTGAGGAAGCACGGCTCAAACTCAAAGAAACGGTGGAGCGTATTATCAATGAAGGGTGTAACGGACTGATTTGTATCATAGTATAAGGAGAAAACGATGGTCATTCACGATGAAAGCCGTATGCAGGTATGGATTGAGGAGCAAGAAAAACAGCAACAGCCACCTGCTCAGCGGCCAAAACTAACGGTACACCTATCGGTGGTGGCGGTGCAGAGCGTTGCTTGCTGTGTGGTGGTGCTGTTGGTGCTGCTCCTCCGTGTAGCAGGTGGGGAATCCTACGGTGTGGTGCGGCGACAATTTCAGCAGATGTTGGCACGCAATGAATGGGCAACCGCCGTGGCTTGGTTATGGCAGGATAAGCCGCTGGAGCAAGTGGAAAACATAGCGGTCGAAGATGTTAAGGAGAATGACTTTACACCCGAAGGACCTGCGCAGTTGACGGGATCTTCGGCTGTGGTGTCGGCTGTGCCGCCACTGGCGAGTGGCACGCTTACGTCGGCGTACGGAGAGCGCATTCACCCTATCAATGGGCAAGAAGAATTTCATAACGGCGTGGATATTGCCGCACCGCAAGGTGCGGCGTTGGCGGCGATGTACGATGGTGAGGTGACCGAGGTGGGAGAAAACGATAGCATCGGTCGGTACGTAAAAATGCGTCATAACGGTGGTATCGAGGTGTTGTACGGTCATTGCGATAGCGTCGTGGTGCAGTCAGGCGATGCAGTGCAGGCAGGAGATACGGTGGCGCTCGTTGGATCTACGGGAGTGTCCACGGGCAATCACGTCCATTTAAGCGTGAAGGTGGATGGTGAGCTGTGTGACCCTGCGGCGCTTTTCTCGTTAAAACCGTATGCTTGAGTGGCGTGTGGGCGGCGTTCGCTGTCGGTTGAGTTTACTTTTTCCTGCGTTGATTACCGCACTTCTGTTGTGGCAACCCGACGGTTTGGCGGTGTCCTGCCTGTTGGCGTCGTTGATACACGAAGGCGGTCATCTGGCGGCGATGTTGGCTGTGGGTGTACCGCCTCAGAAATGTACTTTGGGCGCCTTTGGTATGCGCATTGATTTGCGAAACAATCTCGTTGGATATGGTAGTCACATTGCCATTTCATTGGCCGGGCCGCTGGCCAATGGTTTGGCAGCGGCGGTGTTGTTTTACCTCCATTCTCCGCATGCGGCGGTGGTACATCTTGCGTTGGCCGGATTCAATCTTCTTCCCGCCGCCGCATTGGATGGGGGAGAACTGTTGCGGTATGGTATGTGTCTTTTGGGGATGGAGCGCCTGGCTGATTCGCTGTTACGGTTTACCTCGGCGTTGATTTTGCTGCCGTTGGCCGCAATCAGTATTTGGTTATTCATTAGAAACGAAAATCCTACCTTGCTCATTGTCAGTGGGTACTTGTTGGCGCTGATAATTTTTTCGGAGAAAAATGAAAAAACCTCTTGACAAGATGCGTGGGTGCTGATATAATCATCGGGACGTAAGAAGCAGAGCGAGCCCGCTCTCACCCCAGGATTTCGTTCTAAAGGGTTGATATCGATTGAGTCCTACCTCCTATGTGTGTGGTGGGTTTCGGTTTTGTGCGGGCAGCTAGGCTGTCCGCTTTTTTGTTTGTTAGGAGGTGTTTCCGATAGCAAAAAAAGAGATGCAGATCAACGAGCAGATTCGTGATAACGAGGTGCGTGTGATCGGTGCCGACGGCGCTCAGTTGGGCGTGATGTCCGCTCGTGACGCACAGAAGTTGGCGGATGAAGCCGGTATGGATCTGGTCAAGATTGCTCCCACCGCCGTACCGCCCGTGTGTCGCATTATGGACTACGGCAAGTACCGCTTCGAGCAGGCCAAGAAAGAGAAAGAGGCCCGCAAGAATCAGCGCGTGGTGGAAATCAAAGAGGTTCGTCTGGGCCTGAACACCGACGTGGGCGATTTTAACACGAAGGTGGCGCAAGCCAAGCGCTTCATTGAGCATGGCGACAAGGTTAAGGTCAATATCCGCTTCCGTGGCCGTGAGATGGGTCACCCCGAGAAGGGTGTCGAGTCCATGACCCGTTTCGCTGACGCCTGTGCCGAGTTTGCCGTGGTTGAGAAGCCTGCCAAATTAGAGGGCCGTAACATGTTGATGTTCTTGGCTCCCAAGCCTGCTAAATAAGCAGAAAGACACAAAAACGTTGCGTACAGGGTTTTCCCTGTTTACACAAACCAATTAAGGAGGACAAAACAATGCCTAAGATTAAGACGCACAGCGGTGCGAAGAAGCGTTTCAAGCTGAGCAAGACCGGCAAGGCAATCCGTGGCCATGCCTACAAGTCTCACATCCTGAACAAGAAGACCACCAAGCGTAAGAGAAACCTGCGTAAGACCGTGGCTGCCGACAAGACCAACTTGGCCACCATCAAGCGCCTGATTCCCTATAAGTAATCGATAGAGACGGAGGTAAATTAACATGGCTCGTATTAAAGGCGCTCTGATGACGCGCAAGAGAAGAAAGAAAGTTCTGAAGCTGGCTAAGGGTTACTTCGGTGCCAAGTCCAAGCTGTTTAAGACTGCTAAAGAAGCGGTCATGAAGTCCGGTCAGTATGCTTATATTGGCCGCCGTCAGCGCAAGCGCGATTTCCGCCGCTTGTGGATCGCTCGTATCAATGCCGCCGCTAAGCTGAACGGCATGAATTACTCCACCTTCATGAACGGTTTGAAGAAGGCCGGTATCACCATGAACCGCAAGATGCTCGCTGAGCTGGCTGTTTCCGATGCTGCCGCTTTCACCGCTCTGACCGAGAAGGCTAAGGCTGCTCTGAACTAATAAGTTAGAATTGCGTCCGGCGAAATCGCCGGGCGCAATTTTTGCTTTTTATCCGCCGATTTTTGGTGGTATAATTGGCAAAAAAAGTAGCATTTTTCTGAATGGAGATGTCTTTTATGACGGTTACAAGCAAGGATAACCAATGGGTTAAGGAGTGGCGGCGCCTCAATGATTCCGCCAAATATCGGCGAGAAAGTGGTCTGTTCGCCATCGAGGGCGCCCGCTTGTGCGCCGACGCGTTGCGCTCGAATGTCCCCTTGCAGGCGGTGCTGTATACCTCCTCCGCTCTGGCCGCTTACGGCAACGTAGTGGAGCCTTTGTTGGCGGCCGCGGATACGGTGGTGGAGATTAGTCCCGAGTTGAGTCGCTATATGGGAGACACTATGAATCCGCAAGGCGTATTTTGTGTTGCGAAAATGCTTGACAATTCGCTTATAATAGATAAAATAAATATAATAGGGACTTATAGTGCACTGGAAGATATTCAGGACCCCGGAAATATGGGCACCATCATCCGTACCGCCGAGGCGTTGGGCTTAGATGGTATCCTTCTTTCTGATGGTTGCTGCGATATCTACAATCCCAAGGTGTTGCGCGCCAGTATGGGCGGTGTTTTTCGCTTGCCGCTGATGCGTGTGGGGGATATGGCACAGACGGTGGTTGCCCTTCAGGAAAAGGGACTGACCGCCTTTGCCTGCGTTGTGGATTCTACCGCCACACCCATTACCTCTGTTGCTATGGGCGAGGGGGCGGTGGCATTGATCGGTAACGAGGGCAACGGCCTGCGCGCCGAGACGGTAGCTGCCTGCAAGCACAGCGTGACCATCCCTATGGCAGGCCGCGCAGAGTCTCTGAACGCTTCTATGGCGGCCGGCATTATCCTGTGGGAGATGTGCCGCAATAAGTAATCGTTGTGAAAGGGGGACGAGGGCATGGACAGCCGTCTGTATTGGATTTGGCTGCAACAAGTATTGCCTGCCGGCAGTCGTGCCGTGGGTGAATTACTGGATGCCTTTGGTCATGCCCGTACGGTGTACGAGGCCACCTCCAATGATTATATGAAAGCCGGTTTGTCCGATGACCTGCGCCGCCGCTTGACGGATAAGTCGCTGGAAAAAGCGCACCGTATTTTGAACCGTGTTCTGGAATTAGGCGATTGGGTATTAACCCCTGAGGACGCTCTGTATCCGCTTTGCTTACGCCATGCGACAGCGCCGCCTGCGGTGCTGTATGCACGGGGTGTGATGCCGGATCTGGATCGCATTCCTGCCGTGACGGTGGTGGGTACGCGCCACGCTACCCGCGAGGGTTTGGCAGAGGCCAGAGCGTTGGCAGCAGGCTTGGCCGCCGGTGGCGCAGTGGTCGTCAGCGGCGGTGCCGTGGGCATCGATGGAGCTGTCCACGGCGGTGCTATGGAGGGCGGCGGTATTACCATCGTGGTGATGGCCTGCCCGCTGAACGAAAACTATCCCATCGAAAACGCCGCATTGCGGCGTCAGGTGGTGGATTCGGGCGGATTGCTGCTCAGCGAGTTCCCACCCGATGAGCCGTACAAGTGTGATTTTCACATCCGCAACCGCATTATGGCAGGACTGAGTCAGGCGGTGTGCTTGGCGCAGACACCCAGCCGCAGCGGTGCACGGATTACAGCTCGCTTGGCGCGAGAAAACAATCGTGAGGTATTTGCCTTGCCCGGCACGTTGTCGGGTCGTCGCTACGATGGCGCACATAAGGAAATTCAGGGCGGTGCCACATTGGTCATTCGTGCCACGGATATTTTGCGTGAGTACGCACCAATGTATCCCGCTATGCTGGATTTGGATGCGGCGGAGGCGGCACAACAGGCCGCCGAGGGCCGTCCGCTGACCGATGCGGAAACGCCGAAAGCGGAGAAGAAAAAACGGGAAAAAGCGCAGAAACCCAAGCGGGTATCTCGTGAACATAAAGAGACGGAGATTTCCTTCGTCGATACCGCCGTCACACCTATGGTGGCATGCCCTGATGGGGCTAGCGAGACGGCGAAACGGGTGTATGCCGTACTCACCGCAGAGCCGCAGCCGGTGGATACATTGGCAATTGCGGCGGATATGCCCATCCCGATGCTGTTGGCAGCGCTGACCGAGTTGGAAATGTTCGGTTGCGCCGTGAATAGCGCCGGACAGCAGTACAAGCGTAGTTAAGCGATTCGTTCGTTTTCAAGGAAGGAAGGATTCTATGGCAAAACTAGTGATTATGGAGTCGCCTGCAAAGGCAAAAACGGTAAAGAAATACTTGGGCAGCGATTTTGAGGTCGTGGCTTCCATGGGGCACATCCGTGACCTGCCTAAGACTTTGCTGGGCGTGGACGTGGAGCACGGCTTCCGTCCTCGCTATATGGATATCCCCGGCAAGACGGCGCTGATTCGCAGCCTGAGAGAGATGGCGCAGAAGAGCGACCACATCTATCTCGCAACCGACCCGGACCGTGAGGGCGAGGCCATTGCGTGGCATTTGGCTCAGGTGTTGGACGTGCCTGCCGAGCAGACCAGCCGTGTAACCTTTAACGAGATTACTCGTTCGGGCGTGACGGCAGGTATGAGCCATCCTCGTTCGCTGGATATGAATCTGGTGAACGCTCAGCAGGCCCGCCGTGTGCTGGACCGTATCGTGGGTTATAAACTCAGCCCCTTCTTGTGGAAAAAGGTGCGTAAGGGCCTTTCCGCAGGTCGTGTGCAGTCTGCTACCGTCAGTTTGGTGGTGGACCGCGAGCAGGAGATTCGTTCCTTTGTGAGCGAGGAATATTGGACGCTGGACGCTACTCTGTCCGTAACCGAGAAGGGCCGCACCTTCCAGGCTCATTTCTTCGGCACGCCCAGCGATAAGATTAAGATTACCACCGGCGAGCAAGCTCAGGCCATTTTGGATGAGTTGCAGGGCGCTGTCTATGTGGCGGAGAGTGTCAAGACCGGCACTCGTAAAGTGGCGCCTGCGCCGCCTTTCACCACCTCTACTATGCAGCAGGAAGCCAACCGTAAGCTGAATTTCTCCTCCCGTCGCACTATGAAGACGGCGCAGGAATTGTACGAAGGTGTGGAGGTGGCCGGTATCGGTGCCACCGGTTTGATCACCTATATGCGTACCGACTCTTTGCGTATCTCCGATGAGGCGCGCAAGGCAGGAAACGATTACATCCGCTCCGCTTTCGGCGCCGAGTATCTGCCGGCCAGAGCGCGTGTGTTTAAGCAGAAAGGTCACGCGCAGGACGCTCACGAGGCCATCCGTCCTTCCGTACCGTCGCTGACCCCTGCGGATGTGAAGGATTCGTTGACCTCCGATCAGTATCGTCTGTACAAACTCATCTGGGAGCGCTTTATGGCCAGCTTGATGGCGGACCAGATTCAAAACACTTGCCAGGTGGATATCACCGCTAACGGCTATTTGTTTAAAGCTTCCGGTTATACAGTGAAGTTTGACGGTCATACCGTTCTGTATGTCGAAGGCAAGGATGAGAAAGACGATGAGAATAAGCCTCTGCCCGTGATTAAGCAGGGCGACGTGCTGACCTGCCGTAATTTGGAGAGCAACCAGCACTTCACTCAGCCTCCCGCTCGTTATACCGAAGCCACGCTGATTAAGGCGATGGAGGAAAACGGCATCGGCCGTCCCTCTACCTATGCGCCTACCGTCAGCACCGTGCTCAACCGTGAATACGTTGAGCGTGACGGCAAGAGCCTGAAGCCTACCAACTTGGGTGAGGTCATCACCCAGTTAATGAAGGAGCAGTTCCCCGAAATCGTCGATCTGGATTTCACTGCCCAGATGGAGCAGAAGCTGGACGGTGTGGAAAGCGGCAAGAGCGACTGGGTTCGTGTGCTGGACGGCTTCTATGCCGGTTTTGTGGTCAGCCTGCGTAAGGCAGAGGAAAATCTGGACAAGGTGAAGGTGCCTGAGGTAGAGAGCGACGAAATCTGTGAGATGTGCGGTCGCCGTATGGTTATCAAGACCGGCCGCTACGGCAAATTCCTCGCTTGTCCCGGTTATCCCACCTGTAAGAATACCCGCCGTATCGTAGAGTCCACCGACGGCGTGTGCCCCAAGTGTGGCGGCGCCGTTGTGGCGAAAAAGTCTAAGGGCGGCCGTAAATTCTTCGGTTGCGCCAACTATCCCAAGTGTGATTTTGCCACTTGGAACGAGCCGACCAAGGAGATTTGCCCCAAGTGCGGCAAGACCCTTTTCCGTAAGAAGGGCAAGACCAACGGTTTGGTGTGCCTGACCGAAGAGTGCGGCGAGCAGAAGTAAGTTTTGAGAAAGGAGTATGACCGATGGTGACGATTATCGGTGCCGGTTTGGCAGGCTGTGAGGCCGCCTATACCGTGGCACAGCAGGGCATTCCGGTGACCCTGTGGGAGATGAAGCCGGAGAAATATACCCCGGCCCATCGTCATAGCGGTTTTGCCGAATTGGTCTGCTCTAATTCTTTGAAGGCGCGACGGATTGAGAGTGCCGCAGGTCTTTTGAAAGAGGAGATGCGGCGGTTGGGCAGTCTGTGCGTGCCGATTGCTTACGGCTGTGCGGTGCCTGCAGGCGGCGCATTGGCGGTGGACAGAGAAAAGTTTTCCGCCGAGGTAACGCGACGCATTAAGGAACATCCCCTGATCACCGTAAGGCAGGGAGAGGTTACCTCCATTCCTGAGGACGGCGTGGTGATCGTGGCTACCGGTCCGCTGACCAGTGAGCCGCTGGCTAAGGCTATCGCCGACCTGTGCGGCGGAGGTTTGTCCTTCTACGATGCGGCGGCACCCATCGTGACGGCGGAGAGTGTGGATATGACCAGCGCCTTCCGTGCCTCTCGTTACGACCGAGAGGAGAGCGGAGAGGGCGATTATATCAATTGCCCGATGAACAAAGAGGAGTACGAGGCCTTCCACGCCGCCTTGATTGCGGCAGAGACGGCACCGCTCCACGAGTTTGACAAATTGACGGTGTACGAGGGCTGTATGCCTATTGAGGTGCTGGCGAAACGAGGGAGTGATTCCATTCGCTTCGGCCCTATGAAGCCGGTAGGCTTACGCGATCCGCATACGGGTCATCGCCCTTGGGCGGTGGTGCAGCTGCGTGCCGAGAATGCGGAAGGTACGCTGTACAATTTAGTTGGTTTCCAAACGAACTTGAAATTTCCCGAGCAAAAACGAGTATTCGGTATGATTCCTGCGCTGCGGAATGCAGAGTTCATGCGCTACGGTGTGATGCACCGTAATACTTTCCTAAACGCGCCTGAGTTGCTGGACGGCGCCTTCCGTATGAAGAGCCGCCCGACCTTGCTGTTTGCAGGACAGATGACCGGTGTGGAGGGCTATATGGAGTCCGCTGCCTCCGGTATTTTAGCAGGTCTCAATGCCTGCCGTATGGTGAGAGGGCAGGAGCCTTTGATTTTGCCCCGTGACACTATGATGGGTGCGTTGGCGGCACACGTCAGCACACCGAATGCGGATTATCAGCCCATGGGCGCCAACTTCGGCATTCTGCCGCCGTTGGAGACCCACATTCGGGATAAAAAGATGCGCTATGCGGCTTTGGCACGGCGAGCGCTGGACAGTCTTGACCGTGCGATGGCGGATATGCCTGAGACCATTCAAACGGTGAATGAGGAGGAAACGTAAATGCGTATTATTGTAGATGCTTTCGGTGGCGATAACGCCCCTGTAGAGATTTTGAAGGGCGCGGCCAAGGCGGTTGCCGCCTATGGCTGTGACATCGTGCTGACCGGTGACGAGGAGCAGATTCGTCAGGCGGCACAGGAAAACGAAATCTCGTTGGAGCGTATGGAGATCGTCCACGCCTCCGACGTGATGACCATGGAGGATCATCCCAAGAGTATTCTCCGTGAGCATAAGGAGTGCTCTATGGCGGTGGCTTTGCGCCTGCTGGCCGAGGGTAAGGGTGACGCCGTCGTCAGCGCCGGCAGCACCGGCGCCCTGTTGATGGGCGGTACCTTTATCGTCAAGCGTATTAAGGGTGTGTCCCGTCCTGCACTGGCACCTATTATGCCTTCGGACGACCGGCCCTTTATGCTGATTGACAGCGGTGCCAATGCGGATTGCCGTCCCGAGATGCTGTTGCAGTTTGCCCATATGGGCAGTATCTATATGTCTCATATGTATCCTCGTGAGGGTGGCCCTCGTGTCGGTCTGCTGAACGTGGGCACCGAGGACACCAAAGGCGGCGAATTGCAGTTGGCTACCTTCCCGCTGCTCAAGGAGAGTGGCCTCAACTTCATCGGCAACGTGGAAGCTCGTGACGTACCCGCCGGCGTGGCGGACGTGGTGGTTGCCGACGGTTTCTCCGGAAACGTGCTGCTCAAGACTATGGAAGGTACCATCGACACGCTGATGAAAAATCTCAAGCAGTCCTTTATGACCTCTCTGCGCACCAAGATTGGTGCTATGTTGGTGATGCCCGGTCTGCGTGGGCTGAAGAAGAAACTCTCTACCTCCGAATACGGCGGAGCGGTGCTGTTGGGCGTGAATAAGCCTGTGATTAAGGCACACGGCAACTCCAAGGCCGATGGCTTCTGCTCGGCTATCCGCATTGCGGCAGAGTTTGCCGCCAGCGGTGCGATTGCTCAGATTGAGGCGGCGGTGGCGAAAAAAGAGAGCTCTGAGGAGTGATACTGGTGCGAGTACTGGATGTACTGACGGTGCTTTTCTGCCGCAACTACGGCTGTGAGCCGGAGGACGTGGAGATGGGCGCTACTCTGGACGAACTGAACATTGCTCCCCACGAGAGGGAAGATATGGCGGTTTTCTTGGGTGAAATGTATGGTGTAGATATTGACGACGATACCCTCGATGGGTTTGATACCGTAGAGGACGTGGTTGGCTACGTGGAAGATTATTTATGTGGAAAGGGGTGAGCGTGATGTCGATGGATTTGACTCCTTTGATGAAAAAAATCGGATACGAGTTTAAGGACGTTACGTTGTTGTGGCAGGCGCTGACCCATTCCTCTTATGCTAATGAAGGACACGGAATCGAGAGTTACGAGCGTTTGGAGTTCTTGGGCGATTCGGTGTTGGGCTTTGTGACGGCACGGTACCTGTTTGAAAAGGATCACGGCCCCAACGAGGGCGAGTTGACCAAATTGCGTGCCGCCGTGGTGTGCGAAAAGGCGCTGTGCAGCTACTCCAAGCAGTTGGGCTTGGGACAGTATGCTCGATTGGGTCGTGGCGAACAGCATAGCGGCGGCGCCGAGCGTCCCTCGATTTTGGCAGATATGTACGAGGCGGTGTTGGCCGCCATTTACTTAGACGGCGGTATGGAACCGGCAGAGAAATTCGTGTTGCGCTTCATTATTCCCGAGGCGGAGAGTCAGCGCCGTCGCCGCTTCAAAGATTATAAGACCGCCTTGCAGGAGATCGTCCAACAGAATCCCGGCGAACGGTTGGAATATGTCCTGTCCGGCGAGTTCGGTCCCGACCATAACAAGACCTTCGTGACGGAGGTGCATCTCAACTCCAACGTCATCGGTGTCGGTCGTGGACGCAGTAAAAAAGAGTCCGAACAGCAGGCGGCTCGGGAAGCCCTGAAATTAATGGGCTATGAATCCTAACTTATCCTGCAAATAATCCCAAGGAGGAAACGGCTTTGGTTTTAAAAGCTCTGGAATTACACGGATTTAAATCCTTTCCCGATAAAACCGTATTGACCTTCAGCGATGGTATGACCGCCGTTGTGGGTCCCAACGGTAGCGGTAAATCCAACATCAGCGACGCCATTAAGTGGGTGCTGGGCGAGCAGTCCAGTAAATCCCTGCGTGGCTCTAAGATGGAGGACGTCATTTTTAATGGTACCGCGCAGCGTCGCCCCATGGGCTATGCTGAAGTTACGCTGGTAATTGATAATACCACCCGTATGCTGGAGATGGATGCGGACGAAGTACGCGTCACCCGTCGTTGCTATCGCTCCGGTGGTAGTGAATATCAGCTCAACGGCGCAACGGTGCGCCTTGAGGATATCCGTATGCTGTTTATGAATACGGGTTTGGGTCGTGATGGTTACTCCATCATCGGTCAGGGCCGCATTGATGAAATCGTCACCTCCCGCGCTAACAATCGCCGTGAGATTTTCGATGAGGCGGCCGGTATTGCTAAATACCGCTACAAGAAAGATAAGGCGGAAAACAGCCTGCGCAAAACCCAGGACAACTTGGATCGTTTGCACGACATTCTGCAAGAACTGGAAGATCGTGTCGGCCCTCTGGAACATCAGGCGGCTAAAGCAAAGAAGTTCTTGGAGTATGCCGGCGAGAAAAAGGAACTGGAGATCGGTCTGTGGTTGCGCACCATGAACGATTCCCGCGGCATTCTCCGTGATTTGGACGCCAAGTTGGAGAACGCACGCTTGCAATATGAGGCGGCAGGTAGCTCCATCGACGAGTTTGCGGAGGAAGTGGAGCGCATTGCGCTGGCGGCTCAGCAGTTGGAAGTGCAGATGGATGAGGTGCGTCGCGGTGCCGCCGCTCTCGAGGAGCAGGCCGCTGTTTGCGACAGCCAGGTAGCCGTTCTGCGCAACGATATTTTCCACAATAACGAGAGCATTCTGCGCGTGGAGGGCGAAATTGCCGCTGCACGTGAGGGTAACCTGCATATTGATGAGGAGATTGCTCATCGTAATGAAGATATCGAGGCGCGCCGTGTGTCTATCACCGAGGCGGAGCAGTGCCGACTGGCGCTGACCGAAGAGATGGAGGCGCTGGCTCGCAGCAGTGATGAAACCTCCGACCGCATTGAGGCACTGTCCTCGGATGCGGCCAAGCTGGCTTTGGCGCTGTCCGAGGTGCGCGTGACGGGTGTCACCAACGAATCCTCTCTGCGTGAAATCACTATGCGCCTGTCCCAGTTGACTGCCGCCGCTACCCTGCGTCAGCAGGCGGCTGAGGCGGCGGATGCCGAGTTGAGCGACGCCGAGTCGGCCTACAAGCTGTGCGCCGATAAGGTGGAGAGTCTGCAGAATACGGTATCCGGTTACGAGTACCGTTTCCAGAATCGCTCGGCGAAGTTGGCTACCGCCAAAGAGGCACTGGATAAGCTGACTTTGGATGTGGAAGAAAAGCAGCGCCGTGTGCGTATGTTGGAAGAGATGGAGCGCAATATGGAAGGCTTCCAGCTCTCTGTCCGCGCTGTGATTAAGCAGGCGGAGCGTGGCGCTCTGCAAGGTATTTTGGGCCCTGTTTCCCGTTTGATTCAAGCCGACGCCGAGTACGCTCTGGCGATTGAAACCGCTTTGGGTGCGGCAGCGCAGAATCTGATTTGCGAGAGGGAAGAGGACGCTAAGAAGGGTATCCGCTACTTGAGCGAAACCAAGGGCGGTCGTGCCACTTTCTTGCCCTTAACATCCATCAAAGCAAATGTGATGACCGACGTCCCCGAGGACGAGCCCGGTTTTGTGGGCTTGGCCAGCGATTTGGTCACCTGCGATAAAAAGTACGAAGATGTGGCCAAGTATTTACTGGGTCGCACCATCGTGGCGGAGGATATGGACTATGCGGTGGCGATGGCGCGCCGTCACGGCTATAAATTCCGCATCGTGACCCTGGACGGTCAGGTGATCAATGCCGGTGGCTCTATGACCGGTGGCTCTACCGTGAAGGGTGCAGGCCTTCTGTCCCGCCGTGCGGATATCGAGCGGCTGAAAAAGGAAGCCGTGGACGAGATGAAGAAGCTGGAGGAGGCCAAGGAGCAGTACCGTGCCCTCCAGCAGGAAGCCGCCGCCGTGGAAGCCCAGTTGCTGGGTGCCCGTGGCGAGTTGACCACGGCACAAGAAGATAAGATTCGCTTGGAGGGCGAGGTGCGCCGCCTGCAGGAGCAGGCCGCACAGAATCGTCAGGCCGCAAAAGAGGCGGCGGACGAGATTATTACCCTCAACGAGCGTGCCGCCGCCTGTCAGACGGCGATGGACGCCGCCGCCGCTGAGGTGGAGCGCTTGACCGCTGAGCAGGCTGTCATCGAGGCGCAACTGACTGAATTGACCGGCGGCCGTCAGCAACTGGCGCAGCGGCGTGAACAGCTCTCGGAGCGTATTGCGGAGCAGAAACTGGCGGTGCTGGGCTACGAAAAAGAAATCGAAGGCTTGGAAGCCGCTATCGCAGAATTGCGTGCTCGTCAGGACGATGCTGTGGGTCACGAGGCTCTGCTGAATCAGCAGATTGCCGACCTGCAGGCGGCGAATGCCGAAATCGAGGAGCGTATCGCCACGCAGGAGGCGCAGGCGCGTGGCCTGCGCGAGCAGGCGCCCGCCGCCACCGATGAGATTGCTCGTCTGGTGGCTCTGCGTACCGAGGGCGAGGCGCGACAGACCCAGCTACGCTTGCAGTCCCGCGAAAAGACGGACGAGCGCGAGCGTATGGGTCAGGAAGTGGCGCGACTGGAGGAGAAAACCGCCGGCATTAAGCGCGAGGTGGACGACCTGTCCCGCCGTCTGTACGAGGAGTACGAGCTGACCCGTATCGAGGCCGAGGCTGTAGCAAAGCCCATCGAGGACGTGGCTGCGGCCAACCGCCGTGTGGTGGAGTTGCGCAACAAGATTCGTGCGCTGGGTAGCGTCAACGTGGATGCCATTGAGGAGTTTAAGGAAGTCAATGAGCGCTATCAGTTCCTCAAGGTGCAGATTGAAGACGTGGAGAAGACCAAGGACGAGTTACTCCGTCAGATTAACGATTTGACCGTGCAAATGCGCGAGGTATTCATCGAGCGCTTTAAGCAGATTAACTATCAGTACGGTATCGTATTTGCCGAGTTGTTCGGCGGCGGTAAGGGTGAGTTGCGCCTGAGCAATCCCGACGATATTCTCGGCTCCGGTATCGATATGTTCATCCAGCCTCCCGGAAAGGTGATTCTCAATTTGGAGGCTCTCTCCGGCGGTGAAAAGGCGCTGGCTGCCACGGCTCTGCTGTTCGCTATCTTGAAGGTTACGCCCTCGCCCTTCTGCGTGCTGGACGAGGTCGAGGCCGCTCTGGACGACGTGAACGTGGATCGCTATGCCGCCTACCTGCGCCGTATGTGCGACCGCATTCAGTTTATTGCCATCACCCACCGTCGTGGTACGATGGAAGAGGCGGATACCCTCTACGGCGTCACCATGCAGGAGCGTGGTGTTTCCAAACTGCTGGAGTTGCGTGCCAGCGAGGTGGAGCAGAAGCTGGGCCTTAAGCTGGATGCCGAAGATAAGGAGTAATGGTTATGGGTCTGTTTAGTAAAATCGGTCAAGGTCTGAAAAAGACCAGAGACTCCTTGATGAATACCGTTTCGTCGATGCTGAGAAGCTTTACTCGTATCGACGAGGATTTGTTTGAGGAATTGGAAGAGATTCTGGTGATGGGTGACGTGGGCGCCAATACGGCGTCTCGCATTTGCACCCGCTTGCGTGAGGACGTGAAGGCGCAAGGTGTTACCGACCCTATGGCGATTCGCGGTATGATGTGCTCCATTATCTCCGAGATGCTGGAGGGCGGTCAGGAGTTGGTGCTCAACACCAAGCCTGCGGTGATTCTTGTGATTGGCGTTAATGGCGTGGGTAAAACCACTACCATCGGCAAAATGGCGGCAAATTTCAAGGCACAGGGCAAAAAGGTGATTCTCGGTGCGGCGGATACCTTCCGTGACGCCGCCATTGAGCAATTGGCCGTGTGGGCCGACCGCGCCGGTGTGGACATTGTAAAACACGGACAGGGCGCCGACCCTGCTGCGGTGGTGTTTGACACCATCAAAGCGGCGAAGGCTCGTGGCTGTGACATCGTCATCTGCGATACCGCTGGTCGCTTGCATAATAAGAAAAATCTGATGGATGAGCTGGCAAAGATTAGCCGTGTCATCGAGCGTGAGCTGCCCGATGCGGATAAGGAAATTCTGTTGGTGGTGGACGCCACTACCGGTCAGAATGCGGTGAATCAGGCCCGTGAGTTCAAGTCTGCCGCCGGTATTACCGGTATCGTGTTGACTAAACTGGACGGCACCGCCCGTGGCGGTGTGGTACTGGCCATCCGTGAAGATTTGAAGGTGCCCGTTAAGTTTGTGGGTGTGGGCGAGGGGATTGACGACCTGCAGCCCTTTGACCCTCAGCAGTTTGCCGAAGGTCTGTTTGCGGAGGAATAAGCATGAAATACGTAATTGCTACCCATAACGCTCATAAGCTGATTGAGTTACAGCGTATTTTAGAGCCTCTGGGCATTGAGGCGGTGACCGACCGTGACTTAGGGTTAGAATTGCCTGAGGTAGAGGAGACGGGCACCACCTTTGCGGAGAATGCCTATCTCAAGGCCGTTTCCGCTTGCGAGGCAACGGGCTTGCCTGCTATCGCTGACGATTCCGGTCTGGTGGTGGACGCTCTCGGTGGTCGTCCCGGTGTCTACTCCGCCCGCTACGGCGGCGAAGAGGCCACCGACGATGACCGCAACGTGCTGCTCCTCGGCGAGATGAAAGACGTGCCTAAGGATGAGCGTTCCGCTCGCTTCGTGTCGGCGGTGTGCTGTGTGTTCCCTAATGGCGACGTGCTGCGTGCCGAGGGCACGTTTGAGGGCGAGATTGCTTATGCCCCTGCCGGCGAGAACGGCTTCGGTTACGATCCCATCTTTTTGGTGGGTGACCGCACCTCTGCGGAGATGTCTCCCGCAGAAAAAGATGCGTTAAGCCATCGTGGCAACGCACTTCGTGTATTTTCTAAGGATTTAGCCGCCTATTTGGCGCAGAATAAATGAGGTAATGACTATGACTAGTAAACAACGCGCCTATTTGCGCGGACTCGCAAACACTTTGGAGCCCATCCTGCATGCAGGTAAAGGCGGCATCTCCGACGCGATGATTAAGCAGGCGGATGATGCGCTGGAGGCTCGTGAATTGATTAAGGGCAAGGTTTTAGAGACCGCTCCCGGTACCGCCCGTGAGGTGGCGGAGGAGATTGCCGTTAAGGTGAACGCGCAGGTGGTGCAGGTGATTGGCCGCACCTTCGTGCTGTTCCGTCAGAAGGAGAAGGATTCTCAGATTAAGCTGCCTCGTGCGAAATAAGTTCCCGTGTAACATTTGATTGGAAAGGAGGGGCGATATGAAGAAGATGGGCCTATTTGGCGGCACCTTTGATCCCATTCACAAGGGTCATATTTCTGTGGCGTTGCGTTTGGCGCAGAAACTGGAGTTGGACGGCGTTGTGCTGATGCCAACCTTTGTACCGCCCCACAAAATCAAGGAGAATATGGCTTCTGCCGAACATCGTTTGGCGATGTGCCGCTTGGCGGCAAAGGAGTATCCGCTGCTTTGCGTATCGGATTTAGAGTTGCAGCGAGGCGGCGCCAGTTTCACGGTAGATACTCTGACGGCGCTGTGCGAGCAGTATCCCGATACCCAGTGGTATTTGCTGGTGGGAGCGGATATGTTTACCACTTTGCGTACTTGGCACCGCTTTGCGGATATTGCGCAGATGGCAGTGCTGTGTACCATCGCCCGTGAGGGTACGGATACCGACAAGTTGACAGAATATGCCGCCGCCTTGCAAGCGGATGGCGTGCGCTGCTTTGTGGATGTGTGTCCTGTAGAACCCTATTCCTCCACACAGGTGCGTGAGCGTATTGCGGCAGGGGAGACGATAGCGGATTTGGTCGGCGAAAAGGTGGATGCTTACATTCGTGCAAACGGATTGTATCGTCAGGCGAATGGTATGAAGTCGCAGACAGCAGACGAGCAGTTTATCGCCATTATTCGCAGTCGGTTGAGCGATTATCGCTTTCACCATTCTCTCTGCGTGGCGCAGGAGGCCAAACGGTTGGCTGAACTATACGGTGCCGATGCCGACAAAGCGTATACGGCAGGTGTTCTTCACGATATTATGAAGGACACTCCCAAAGAGGCGCAACGGCAAATCTTTGCGGATTACGCGGTAGATTTGGACGACGTGGAAAAACGCAGCACAACCCTGTGGCATGCTCGCTCGGGCGAGGTGTTTTTACGCCACGTGTTGGGCGTGACGGATGAGGAGATTCTCTCGGCGGTGCGGTATCACACCACGGGTCGAGCCGGAATGTCCTTGCTGGAGCAGGTGCTGTTTACGGCGGATTTCACTTCCGCCGACCGTGATTATCCCGATGTTTCGGTAATGCGAGAATACGCCAATCAGTCGCTGGTAAAGGCCATTCGCTATGGTGTGGAATACACCATCCGTGATTTGATAGAGCAGGGGAGACCTGTACATCCCGATACGTTGGCTGTATACAACGAGATCGTATTGTCTGAAGGAAATGGAGGGCAAACGAATGAATAAGAATAAAGGCCCGAAGCAAGTGAGCTTGGCCGGCGTGGCCAAAACACAGAAACCGAAGAAAAAGGTTTCGCCCTGGAAATGGATTGGCATTGTTGCCGGTATGTTGGCATTGTTGGTGGTCGGTGTAATGCTGTTTTCCGCCTTTGACGAAGAGGAAAAGCCCTCTTTGTCTGCGCGTGAGATGGTGGAATACACCTATACCTCTGACGCTTTGGCAAAGGATGTTTCCTATTATCTGCTGGGTGTGACCGGTGCCGAAATCGGTGACCCTATGGATATGCTGGCGGTGATGTGCTTTGACCGCAAGGCGCAGTCCGTGTCGGTGGTACAGATTCCCGTTGCCACCTACGTGGATAAGGACAACGGCTATGCTGTGGACACTATCGGTGAGATTTGGAGCAATCCTGCCCCCGAGCGGTTTTGCACCTCCTGTCGTGTGCGTGTGAGAGATGAGGATTTGGATGGTAAGGTGCACGGCGCTTGCGGATCCGCTATAGAGGAACGTACCGGCTCGGCGGTCGGTGACCTGATTCGTGTCATTAACGAGCAGTATGGCCTTCCCATCGATAACTATTTGATTTTGCCTTACACAGGCCTGTCGGGTCTGATTGAGGCACTGGACGGTGTTCAGGTAGAGCTGAGTAAGAAAACCACGCTGGCCGGCGAGACCTACAACAAGGGCGTGCAGACATTAACCGGCCCTGCGGCGGCAGAATACGCTGTTTCCTACAATTACAAGGGCACACCTGCCTCTGACCGTGACCGCATGAGCCGTCAGCGCCAAGTGTTGGCAGGCCTGTGGCAAAAGATTGCTGCCTGCGAGCTGCGTGACCTCTACTACATCGACGATTTGGGCGCTACCAAAGGTGTGCTGGGCCGCCTGATGACGGGTAAAAATCCGCTTCGTTTCAACACTACCTCGTTTGGTAAGGCACGTCTGCTTGGTCTTGACGATGCTGAGACGGAGGAAATGAAACTATCCGAGGCTATTGCACGCTTCGCTATGCAGATGGGTGCGATTCCTATGGAAAAAATCACCTTTAGCATTCTGCCGGGTACGGCGGAAAAAGTAGGTACCACCTCGGTGTATTCTGTCAATCGTGAGCAGGTGATTACGCTTCTCAACGAGCAGATGAATCCCTATGGTCTGGTGATTGACGAAGATATTGTAACGGCGCCTCAGGTGACGACCGTGTCCAAAACCGTGGATACCGTCACGGTGACGCTGGACACGGTGATCCCTAAGACGGAAGAGACCGAGAAAGGAGAGGAGTAAATCCTTGAATATCGATAAGATTTGGCAACAAGCCGTGCACACTTTGGATGAGCACAAGGCTACGGATATCACGGTGCTGGAGGTTGGCAATATCACCTCCATCGCCGACTATTTCGTAATTGCCAGCGGCGGCAGCGCCAATCAGGTGCGCAGTCTGGCAGATTACGTAGAGGAAGCGTTGCATAAAGAGGATATTCATCCTCTGCGCAACGAAGGGTACGCCAGTGGCGAGTGGATTATGTTGGATTACGGCGACGTGCTGATTCACGTATTCCGCCGCGAGACCCGAGATTTTTATGATTTGGAACGGTTGTGGGTGGACGCCACCGACGTGGATATCACCCCCTATATGATAAAGCAGTGAGGAGACAAGACTATGGCACAGTATAATCCCGCAGAAATTGAAGCAAAATGGCAACAGTATTGGGAGGAGAATCACACCTTCTACACCGACGTGTGGGACTTCTCCAAGCCCAAATACTATGTGTTGGATATGTTCCCTTATCCCTCCGGTGTGGGTCTGCACGCAGGTCACCCGGAAGGCTATACCGCCACGGATATAATGTCCCGTATGAAGCGTATGCAGGGCTTTAATGTCCTGCATCCGATGGGCTACGACTCTTTTGGTCTGCCCGCCGAGCAGTATGCCGTCTCCACGGGTAATCATCCCAACGGCTCCACCCAGGAGAACACCAAGACTTTCTCCAAACAGCTTAAGGAGCTGGGTTTTGACTACGACTGGTCCAAGATGACCGCCACCTCCGACCCCGAGTTTTACAAGTGGACCCAGTGGATTTTCAAGCGTCTGTGGGAGGCAGGCTACGCCCGCCGTATCGAGATGCCTGTGAACTGGTGCGAGGAGTTGGGCACCGTGCTGTCCAACGATGAGGTCATCGACGGCAAGTCCGAACGTGGCGGCTTCCCTGTGGTGAAGAAGAATATGATGCAGTGGGTCATCGACCAGCCCGCCTTTGCAGAGAAACTGTTGGAGGGTCTGGATGAAATCGATTGGCCCGAATCCACCAAGGAGATTCAGCGCAACTGGATCGGTAAGTCCACCGGTGTTGAGGTGGACTTCCAGCTGGTGGGTGGCGGCCAGTTCTCCATCTATACTACCTGTATCGAAACGATTTACGGTATCACTTTTATGGTGTTGGCTCCCGATGGAAAGATTACCGCCGGCCTGCTGGATCGTGTGGAGAATCGTGACGAGGTGCAGGCTTACATAGACGAGACTGTGAAGAAGTCGGATATGGATCGCACCGATATGAATAAAGGCAAGAGCGGTTGCCCCTTGAAGGGCGTCTACGCCATCAACCCCGTCAACGGCAAGAAAGTGCCGGTGTTTATCGGCGATTTCGTGCTGGCCAGTTATGGCACCGGTGCCGTTATGGCGGTGCCCAGCCACGATCAGCGCGACTTTGAGTATGCCATTGCACATAACATCCCCATGATTCAGGTCATCGAGGGTCGCGATGTGTCTGATTGCGCCTTTGAGAAGCAGGATTATCTGGGCAAGGGTTGCAAACTGATGAACTCCGAGGAGTTCACCGGTCTGACGGTGGAGGAGGCCAAGGAGGCTATCACCTGCAAACTGGAGAAGATGGGTATTGCCCGCCGCAAGAACAACTATCACTTCCGTGAGTGGATTTTCGCTGGTCAGCGCTATTGGGGTGAGCCCGTGCCTTGCGTGTATACCGAGGATGGCGAGACCGTGTTCCTGCCCGACGAGGAGCTGCCTCTGGTGCTGCCCATTTTGGAGGACTACAAGGGCCGTGGCGGTCAGGCGCCTCTGGAGAACGCCGAGGAGTGGAAACACTATGACAAGGATGGTTTGGTTGGTCTGCGTGAGACTTCAACCATGCCCGGTTCTGCCGGCTCTTCTTGGTATTATATGCGCTATATCGATCCCCACAACGACAACGCTTTCTGCGATCCCGAATTGCTGAAGCACTGGATGCCTGTCGACCTCTACGTCGGTGGTCCCGAGCACGCTGTGGGTCACTTGATGTACGCTCGTATCTGGAACCGCTTCTTGTACGATCAGGGTTTGTCTCCTGTTAAGGAGCCTTTCAAGAAACTGGTGCACCAGGGTATGATTTTGGGCGAAAACGGCATCAAGATGGGTAAGCGCTTCCCCGAGTTCGTGGTGAATCCCAGCGACATCGTCCGCGACTACGGCGCCGATACCCTGCGTTTGTACGAGATGTTTATGGGCCCCTTGGAGGTTTCCAAGCCTTGGTCTACCTCTGCCGTGGCCGGCGCCCGTAAGTTCATCAATCGTGTGTGGAATTTCTTCACCGAGCCTGCCAATATCGTGGAAGAGGACGATGGCAAGCTGACCAAGATTTACCATCAGACCGTGAAGAAGGTTACGGGTGACTTTGAGACTCTTGGTTTCAATACCGCTATCGCCCAGATGATGGTGTTCGTCAACGAGTGTTATAAGGTCGGTAGTTGTCCTCGTGAGTTCGCCGAGGGTTTCATCAAGATGATTTCTTGCATTACGCCTCACGTCGGCGAGGAAATATGGCAGCTGCTGGGCCACGATAACACCATCGCTTTCGAGGTTTGGCCTGCCTATGACGAGGCTAAGTGCGCTGAGCAGTCTTTCGAGATTGTGTTGCAGGTCAATGGCAAGATTCGCAACCGTATCTCTGTGCCTGCCGACATTTCTGCCGCGGATGCGCTGGCACTGGCTAAGGCAGACGAGCGTGTGGCTCCTATGTTGGAGGGTATGCAGATCGTGAAAGAGTTGTATGTGCCCGGTAAACTGGTCAACATCGTCGTAAAGCCGATGTAACCCACAACTGCAAAATTTTACGAAAAAATCGCAAAATTCTCTTGACTGCTACATAGGTTTGCGCTATAATGATTTGTGCATGATTGCAAAATACCCCTGCTATATGGCGGAGGGAGGGAAATAAAGATGTCTGAAGTTCGTGTAAAAGAGAATGAGTCTCTGGATAGTGCTCTTCGCCGCTGGAAGAAGTCCTGCGCCCGTGCCGGTACTCTGGCTGAGGTCCGTAAGAGAGAGCACTACGAGAAACCTTCCGTGCGTCGTAAAAAGAAGTCGGAAGCTGCGCGCAAGAGAAAATTCAAATAATGCGTAGAAAAAGCGGGCAGAATTCTGCCCGCTTTTTGTTCTGTTGACGAAAGGAGAAGCTACAATGTCGTTGTTTTTTCCTACACTATATCGCCGTCGCATTACCGACGTGACGGTAGAGGATTTGTGTCAATTGGGCGCAAAAGCAGTGTTGCTGGATGTGGATAACACCCTGACCACCCACGACGCTCCCGAATTGGATGAGGCTGTAGTGGCGTGGTTGGACGCTATGCGCGAAGAGTTCGTACTGGTGATTGTTTCCAACAACAACGCTCAGCGTGTGGAGCCTTTCGCCGAGAAAATCGGCCTGCCTTTTCACGCTTTGGCTCGCAAACCGCTCCCCGGCGGTTTTTGGGAGGCCGGCGCCGAGCATTGTATGGCAAAAGAAGAGTGCGTGGTGATCGGCGACCAAATTTTTACCGATATTTTGGGCGCGAATTTGGCGGGTATGAAATCCATCTTATTGGAGCCGATTCAGATGGAAACCGAGCAAAAGTTCATTGTGTTTAAGCGCAAGATTGAGCGCCCGATGTTGAACAGCCGTAAGCAAAAGGCGAGAAAGGAGCGAGATTATGGCGAGAGATAAGGCTTTGTTTGGCCCTGCAGGAAACTGCGATGATTTTCACGCTGCGGGATATAAGCACACGGTGCAGATGTTCCCGTGGATTGCACAGCACGGCTTGACCGCCTATGAATATCAATGTGGCCGCGGCGTGCGTCTGTCGGCGGATTCTGCGGCGGCAATTCGTGCCGAGGCAGTAAAATATGACGTTGCCATCTCCCTGCACGCGCCCTATTTTATTTCGTTGGCCTCTGCAGAGGAAGAAAAGCGGGACAACAGTATCCGCTATATTCTGGACAGTGCCCGAGCCGTAACGATGTTGGGCGGTGACCGTATCGTGGTACATCCCGGCGGATTGGGCGGTCGCAGCCGTGAAGAGGCCACTGCATTGGCTACCGAAACCTTGCTGAAAGCGCAAGCGGCGCTGGATGCCGAAGGGTTGGGTCACGTGCGTATTTGTCCCGAGGTGATGGGTAAGGTGAATCAGCTCGGCACGCTGGAAGAGGTGCTGACCTTCTGTAAGGCAGAGGAGCGATTCTTGCCCTGCGTGGACTTTGGTCACCTCAATAGCCGCACCTTTGGTGCCACCAATAGTCGTGAGGCCTATGCCGCTGTCATCGACGCCATCGGCGAGGCGCTGGGGGAGGAGCGGATGCGCTCTTTTCACATCCACTTTTCCAAAATTGAGTATACCGGCGGCGGCGAGAAAAAGCACCTTACTTTCGAGGATGCGATTTTCGGTCCCGACCCCGAGCCGCTGATGACACTGCTTGCTCAAAGAGGCTTGTGTCCTACGGTCATCTGCGAATCCGCAGGCACGCAGACGGTTGACGCGGCTACGATGAGCCGACTTTACACGCAAGCGCTGTAATCGGCTTGGTTTTTGATGATTTTTTGCTGATTTTTCCCATTTTCAGTTAAAAAAGGCTTGAAATATTACAAGATATAGGGTACAATACTATGTAGTCTGACAATATGGAGGAATAAAATATGATTTCTGCAGGCGATTTTCGTAACGGTGTAACTTTTGAGGAAGACGGCAACGTTTTACAGGTTGTCGAGTTCCAGCACGTTAAGCCCGGTAAGGGCGCCGCTTTCGTGCGTACCAAGACCAAGAACGTCATCACCGGTGCTGTGATTGAAAAGAGCTACAACCCCACCGCCAAGTTCCCCACCGCTTATGTGGAGCGTAAGGAGATGGAGTATTCTTACTCCGATGGCGATCTGTACTATTTCATGGATCCCGAGACCTATGATATGGTTCCCATCAATGCCAGCGATCTGCCCGACAACTTCAAGTTTGTCAAGGAGAATATGATTTGCAACATCAAGTTCTACAAGGGCAAGGTTATCGGCGTGGAGCCCCCCAACTTTGTTGAGCTGACCGTTGCTCAGACCGATCCCGGTTTCAAGGGCAACACCGCTACCAACACCACCAAACCCGCCACTCTGGAGACCGGCGCTGAGATCCGCGTACCTCTGTTCATCGAAGAGGGCGAGGTTGTCCGTGTCGACACCCGTACCGGCGAGTATATGGACCGCGCTTAATTCATACACTATCATATATCACGATTTGGAGGGTATTGCTATGACCACCATTGAGAAAGTTGCTTACATCAAGGGTTTGATGGAGGGCATGAAGGTTGATGAGACTTCCGACAACGGCAAACTGTTCAAGTTGATCGTCGAGATCCTGGACGAGTTGACCAAGGACGTCGCTGACATCGAGGATTACGTTGCTGAGTTGACCGAGCAGGTTGACGCTGTGGACGAGGATCTCAATTCTCTGGAAGAGGATTTCTACGAGGAGTGGGACGACGAGGATGAGTGCGACTGTTGCGATTGCTGTGATTGCGACGATTGCGACGACGAGTACTACGACGTGACCTGCGCCGCTTGTGGCGAGGATTTCGTGGTCGACGAGGAGACTCTGCTGGATGGCGGCGTTGAGTGCCCTGCCTGCGGCGAGCATCTGGAGTTCGACTTCGACGAGGAAGACGTTGAGGACGAGGAGTAATCCTGAAATACCGAATATGCAAAGAATGCGGACGCTATGGCGTCCTCATTCTTTTTTGTCTTTATTTGGCAATGATTTTGCATTTTAGGGTTGCTTTTTTTAAAATATATGGTATAATAACCATCAACGAATGTCCCAAATGGGACAAAAGGAAGTGCTAAATGATGGAATACGATTTGCTGTTTCTATTTGAGGGTTTATCCGATCGAGAAAAGGATACCTGTCGCCGCATGGCGATTACCCAGTTGAGGAGCTATTGTAAAGGAGATACCATTTATAGCCGTGAAGACGCACAAAAAGCGCTGGCTCTGGTGCTGAAAGGGCACGTTCGCGTTCTGCAGGGGCGTGTTGTAATGAATGACTTGTTGGCAGGGGATATGTTTGGCGTTGCGGCGCTGTTTGGCTCGGATGAGGAATACTCCTCCACCGTGGTGGCGGAGACGGAGTGCGATATTCTGTTTATTCCTCAGGATACGGTAGTGCGATGGATGGCAACCGTGCCACGCGTGGCAGAGAATTACGTACGCTTTTTGTCCAACCGCATTCGCTTTCTGAATTTGCGTCTGTCTACGTTGACGGCAGGCCAGACGGACGGAAAGCTATGGCGCTATTTACTGGACAATTGCGACGCAAACGGCGTGGTGACAGTGAGGGAAGGTATGTCGGAATTGGCAGAACGACTGGATATGGGTCGCTCCAGCTTGTATCGCTCCTTGGATGCGCTCACCGAACTTGGACGCATTCGACGTGAGAAAAAGAAAATCTATATTTTGAGAACGGAGGAATAAATGTATGAAACGATTTGTTGCGATTTTGATGGTATTGGTGCTGGTGGTCGGCGTGTTTGTCGGCTGCGGCAAAGAGAAGAAGGATGACCGACAGGGCGCTGAGATGAATATTACCGCCATCGCAGGTCCTACCGGCGTCGGTTTGGTGGATTTGATGCAAAAATCCGCCGACAAAGCGACAGCTAACACCTACTCTTTCAACGTTGTCAGCGATCCCACTCAGGCGGTTGCTGCCATCACCAACGGTACGGCGGACATCGCCGCTGTGCCCACTAATTTGGCCTCTACGCTGTATAAGAAAACCGGCGGCAAGGTGCAGGTACTGGCTGTAAATACCTTGGGCGTGCTACACATCTTGGAGCAGGGTGAAACCATCAAGAATGTTCAGCAGTTGAGAGGCAAGACCATCTACACCGACGTTAAGAATAAGGGTGCTAACCCCGAGTATATTCTGCGCTATCTGTTAGAGAAGAATGGCATGGATCCCGACAAGGATGTGACCATCGAGTTTGCGGCGGATTTGGATGCCGCCGTTGCCAACGGCGAGGCCAAGGTCATTTTGGCTCCCGAGCCCAAGGCTTCCACCTATCTGATGCAGAACAAGTTTCTGCGCCGTGCACTGAACGTTACCGAGGAATGGAACAAGGTCAGTGGCGAGGACTGTGCTCTGATGATGGGCTGTGTCATCGCTCGCACCGACTATATCAGTGCCAATCCCGACGCCATTGAGCTGTTCTTGGAGGATTATATGGCTTCCATCAACGTGGCCAAGACCGACGTGGAGAAGGCGGCTACTCTTTGCGAAACCTATAAGATCATTCCTAAGGCTGCGTTGGCCCGTCAGGCTATCCCCAACTGCGGTCTGGTATACGTTTCCGGTAATTTGATGAAGACGCGCTTGTCCGCCTATTTGCAGGTGTTGTTTGACTATAACCCTGCCGCTATCGGTGGTGCGTTGCCGAAGGATGATTTCTATTATGCAGGCTAAGTTGCAGCGTGTTCTGCGAGGGATAGCCGTTGCCGTGTTTTGGCTCGCTGTATGGGCCGTTGTTTGCTATTTTGCAAACCTCAAACTGCTGTTACCGTTGCCCTATCCGTGGGATGTGGCAGAGGCGCTGTGGCGCTTGATGGGTGAAACCTCATTCTGGTTGGTGGTAGGCACGTCACTGCTGCGTATTGTGATTGGTTTTGCCATAGCGTTGGTGCTGGGCGTGGTGTTGGCGATGCTGACCACACGCTTTTCGGTACTGCATGCGGCGCTGTCGCCCGTACTGTCCGTGGTGCGTGCCGCACCCGTTGCCTCCTTTATTTTCGTTGCTTTTCTGTGGATTCAAGCAGAGCAAATGCCTGCTTTCATCGCCTTTTTGATGGTGGTACCGCTGGTGTGGGAAAACGTCCGCCAGGGCATTTTGCATACGGATAGCGACCTGCTGGAGATGGCAAAGGTGTTTCGCCTGAGCCGTATCGAGCGCCTGCGCCATATTCGTTTGCCTGCGGTACGCCCGTATTTGCAGGCGGCGGTGTCCACCGGCTTCGGCTTTGCGTGGAAGGCGGGCGTGGCGGCAGAGATTCTCTGCTGGCCTAAGGATTCCATCGGCTACTATATTGCGGCCGCCAAGAATTTGGTGGAGACCGCAGACGTGTTTGCGTGGACGGCGGTGGTGGTGGCACTCAGCGTGTTGCTGGAGTGGCTGCTGCGCTGGCTGACCACTCGTGGGGAGGTGGCGAAATGAGCGCTTGCTTTGAAAACGTAACCTTCTCCTATGGAAAGACGCCGATTTTGCAGAATGTGAGTTGGCAATTGCCCGACCACGGTGTGGTGTGCCTGTGGGGTGCATCGGGCTGTGGCAAGACCACGGCACTGCGCCTGCTGGCAGGCTTGGAAAAGCCGAAAAGCGGTAGAGTAAACGGTGTCGGCCGTGTGTCTATGGTGTTTCAAGAAGATCGCTTGCTCCCTTGGTGTACGGCATTGGAAAACGTGACGCTGATCGGTGCAGGCGAGGGGAGAGCCCGTGAGATTTTGGCTCTCTTGGGACTGACGGATGAGGAGATGGCGGCCTATCCCGACCATCTGTCCGGCGGTCAACAGCGCCGTGTGGCACTGGCCCGTGCGCTGGCGGCAGAGAGTGATATTCTCCTGTTGGATGAGCCTTTTAACGGCCTTGACGAAGGCACGTGGCAGGACGTGGTGCCGCTGATTCGTCAGGCGGCAGAGAGCCGCCCCGTGGTGCTGGTCACCCACATCCGTGAGCAGGTACAGGCGCTGGGAGCCGAGGTAGTTCATTTGGGTGAGGCACCCCAGTCGGGTGAGTGGCGAGCCGTGGATTTTTTGTGAGAAAATACGGCCTACCACTTGACAAACCACAGTAAATAGGATAAACTAACAATGCTCCCGATGCGGTAACGCATCGGGAACTGTTTGGGGGCGTTGCTCAGCTGGGAGAGCGTACGGTTCCCATCCGTAGGGTCCGGAGTGCGATCCTCCCCCTCCC
>JAZPZT010000033.1:0-15062 GCA_045544815.1 Acutalibacteraceae bacterium
CGCCTGCGACTTTTGTCGCAGGCGTTTTTGCTTATCCCATCACTTTTTCCGCATAGCGCACCGTCGCCATGGCGTCGGCGGCGTATTGGTCGGCGCCGATTTTGGCGGCGTACTCGGCGGTGAGCACCGCGCCGCCCACCACGATTTTGCAAGCGGGGCATTTTTCACGCAATAGGCGGATGGTGGCCTCCATAGCCGGCACGGTGGTGGTCATTAGGGCGGAGAGACCCACCAGCGGCGCCTTATGGGTCAGCACCGCCTCCACTACGGTGTCGGGCGGCACGTCACGGCCCAGGTCAATAACCTCATAGCCATAGTTTTCCATCAGCAGTTTGACGATGTTTTTGCCGATATCGTGGATATCCCCCTCTACCGTCGCCAGCACGAAAGTGCCCTTTTTCGGGGCAGGCTCGCCCTGTGCCATGGCGGCCTTGACCTGCTTAAACGCGGCTCCTGCCGCCTCGGCGGCCATCAAGAGCTGCGGCAGATACACCGTCTTTTTCTCAAATCCCTCGCCCACCTGATTGAGAGCAGGGATGATTTCCTCATTCACCACCGCAAGGGGTGCGGTGGTTTCCAAAGCCTGCGCCGTCAGGGTGGCGGCCTCGTTTGCCAGTCCCTTGCAGATGGCTCTCTGCAGGGGCGAGGCGTAGACTTCGGTCACCGCGGCGGCAGGAGCCGTCGCCGCGGTTGCGACGGCGAAAGAAGCGGCTGCGGCGATGTAATCGGCGCAGTTGTCGTCTTTTGCGGTCAGCGCCCGATGGGCATAGTATACCTTCATCATCTCCCCGCTGTGGGGGTTCATAATGGCGGCGGAAAGTCCTGCATCCAGTGCCATCGTAAAGAATGTGCTGTTCAGCACCTCACGGCAGGGCAGACCGAAGGACACGTTAGACACGCCCAGAGAGGTGTGGCAGCCCAACTCCTCCCGAATCCGTCGGAGCGCCGTCAGCGTCGTCACCGCCGCCTTAGGGTCGGCGCTCACCGTCATGGTGAGGGTGTCAAACACAATATCCTTTTTATCAATGCCGTAGGTGGCGGCGGTATCCACAATGCGCTTGGCAATGGCTACACGCCCCTCGGCGGTGGCAGGAATCCCCTCTTCGTCCAGCGTCAGGGCAATCACCGTGCCGCCGTACTTTTTCACCAGAGGAAACACGGCCTCCATACTCTCTTTTTTGCCGTTGACCGAGTTGACCAGCGCCTTGCCGTTGTAGCGGCGCAGAGCGGCCTCCATAGCTATAGGATCGGCGGTGTCGATCTGCAGGGGCAGGTCGATGACCGCCTGTAGGCGTTCCACCGCCTGACAGAGGAGTGCCATCTCGTCGATATCGGGCAGACCCACGTTGACATCCAGAATATGCACACCCTTTTCCTGCTGGGTGATACCTTCGTTTACGATATAGTCCATATCTCCCTCAATGAGAGCCTGCTTAAATCGCTTTTTGCCTGTCGGATTAATGCGCTCGCCAATCAAAAGAGGGGCGTTTGCAAAGTTTACGGCATGGGTATAAGAGGATACTACCGTCAATCCTTTATCCGTTAATTGTGCAGGCGTAAGTGCGCTCACGCCCTCGCTCAAGGTGCGGATATAGTCGGGTGTCGTGCCGCAGCAGCCGCCTACCACACGCACGCCATCCCGCACCAGTTCGGCTACCGCCTCGGCAAAGTCGGCAGCGGTTACGTCAAAGATGGTCCTGCCATCTTCCACACGGGGCAGACCGGCGTTTGGCTTCAGCAGTACGGGGATAGAGGCGTGTTGCAGCAATTCCTCCACCACGCCCACCAGCTGACGAGGGCCGAGAGAGCAGTTGGCGCCGATGGCGTCCACTCCCAATCCCTCGCACAGCGCCACCATGGCGGCAGGGGTTGCGCCGGTCATCAGCTTGCCGTCGGCACCGTAGGCGCCCGATACCAAAATGGGCAGATTGCTGTTTTCCTTGGCGGCCAGTATCGCCGCCTTGGTCTCATAGCAGTCGTTGAAGGTTTCAATCAGAATGGCGTCCACGCCGTATTTCACACCCAGTTTCACCACGGCGGCAAAGGCGGCTACGGCGTCCTCAAAGTCCAGGTTGCCCAGAGGCTTCAGCAGTTTGCCGCTGGGGCCGACGTCCAGCGCCACGTAAGTGGGATGGCTCACCTGCGCCTGCGTCTGCGCCGTCCGTGCATTCGCCACGGCGGCGGCAACGATGGCCTCCAACTCCTCAGCGCCGTATTTGAGTCCGTTTGCGCCAAAGGTGTTGGTGCTCACCACGTGACTGCCTGCCTCGTAATAGGCGCGGTGGATGGCGGTGACGGCGTCGGGATGGGTGAGATTCCACTTTTCCGGCGCTTCCCCTGCACCCAGCCCCTGCGCCTGCAGGAGGGTGCCCATACCACCGTCGAGGACGACGATATTCTCTTTTAGGAACGCTTTAAAACACATAAAAATTCCTTACTTTCCCAAAATATCCGACAGATTCGCCAGTATCTTGGCGGCGATGTCGGGCTTGTTCATAGAATAGAGGTGGATGTGGTTGATACCGTTGGCGTAGAGGTCGATGATCTGGTCGGTGGCGTAGGCGATACCTGCCTGCTTCATGGCGGTAGGGTCGTCGCCGAATTTATCCACCAGACTTTTGAATCGCTGGGGCATCAGCGACCCCGACAGGGAGATGGCACGCTCTACCTGATTGCCGTTGGTGATGGGCATAATACCCGGCACCACAGGCACCTCAATGCCTGCCTGACGGATTTTATAAAGAAAATTATATAAGAGATTGTTGTCAAAAAACATCTGGGTGGTGAGAAAATCACAGCCTGCCTCCACCTTTTCCCGCAGATGGGCAATATCCTCCGCCTGGTTGCGGCTCTCGGGGTGCACCTCGGGATAGCAGGCGCCGCCGATACACAGATCGGGGCAGGATTCTCTGAGTTCACGCACCAAATCGATAGCGTAATGATAGTCCCAGCCGCTGCGGTCGGCATCCTCCATCCCCTGAGGAATGTCGCCCCGCAGCGCCATCACGTTCTCGATTCCTGCCGCGCGGATGTCGGCGATGCGCTCTTTCACCGTCTGACGGGGGGAGGACACGCAGGTCAGATGGGCGAGGGTGGGCACGCCATAGCGCTCCTTGATGTTCTTGGCGATGTCCAGCGTATAGCGGCTGGTGCCGCCGCCGGCGCCGTAGGTCACACTCATATAGGAGGGGCGCAGAGCGGCAATTTCCTCGGTGGCGTGCTTGACGCTGTCAAAGCCCGACTCTGTTTTGGGTGGGAACACCTCGATGGAGAGGGAGAGGGTATCCTGCGCCAATAATTCCTTGATTTTCATACAAATCACCTTCTTAACTAACCATTATAAACCATATCAATGGGATAATCAAGAACAAAAAGCCACCGCCGAGATGGCGGTGGCTGTTTTTCTTGCTCTTCTCAATCAGCGCGGTTTTTGCACCGTTGTTTCCGTTTCCAGCGGCGGCTGGGCAGGGGAGGTCATGGTGGTGCCATTGGGATGGGTGGTGTCCCCAGGGAGGGCGATCAGCTCGTCGTCCTTTTGCAGACGGCAGTTTTCCTCTACGTATTCCAAAAAGGCATCCACCTTATCCTTACCGATGTGGAAAATCTTTTCTGCACCCATCAGGTGGATTCTTATATAGCCATCCTCCGATACAGGAATGCCGAGATCGGTGATGCCCAACAGCGGCAGGTCCATGCGGAAGGCGACCTTGTGCGTCCAATCGATGGGTTGGTCGGCTACGTTGGGCAGGGTGGTGTCGCTCAGCAGCAATTCACACATCTTCTCTACCGTCAGACCGGCGTATTCTTTATCGTGAATGCGACCGTTTTCATCGTGGTAGGAATAGTATACCGTGCCGATGCGGATGTTCTCTCGCAGATTCAGGTCGTTGATTAAGTCTCCCAGAGTGGCAGGGGAGTATTTGGTGTTTACCGCAGGGAAATAATCCTCTCGCCCCGGATATTGCAGAGCAACGGCGGC
This sequence comes from Acutalibacteraceae bacterium, assembly GCA_045544815.1. Lineage (GTDB taxonomy): Bacteria > Bacillota > Clostridia > Oscillospirales > Acutalibacteraceae > UBA5905. The sequence continues at coordinate 3,980 of JAZPZT010000033.1, forward strand.
GGTATCGTTGATACCCTCAATGCGGTAGATCTTACCGATCTCGTCATAGGGGGTCTGTGTGCAGTTATCGTATCCGTGGAGGTTTACGTCTTGCAGATATTCCCCCACTTTGGCGGCGTCAACGGTGGTTTCGTAGACGATATAGTTACCGATTTCGAATCGCTCAAAATCGGGGTATCGCCGCCACATCGGCTTCTCTTCCCACGGCTGTTCATACCAAATGTCAGGGGTCCACTCAGCCGAGGTGGTGGGCGTACCGGCTGTGGGTATGGGCGGTGCTACGTGGTCGGGCGTGGTGGTGGCGATCGGTGCGCCCGGTTCGACGAGGACGTTATCGTTTACCTCGCCCTTGCCGTCAACGGTGGTGGTGACGGTGGTGCCGTCGTTTTGGATGGACGGCTTTTCGCTTGCCCACGGCTGGGTCAGCAGGATACCTGCTACCAGCGCCACCGCCGCCACGGCGGCGGTGACACGGGGCAGCCATACCTTGAATGGAATCGACTTGGTGGCGGCATCCGCCACCAGATCGTCGTCGATATCGCCAAATAGGCGGTGGAGTCTCTCTTCTTTCTTCATAGGGCAATACCCTCTTTCTCCAAAAATGTTTTCAGTTCGCCACGGATACGGGAGAGAGTCATCTTGACCGCGCTCTCGGTGGCGTGGTTGGCGGTGGCAATGGCGGCGATGGTGTCACCGTACCAATAGCGGCGGACAAACGTGCGTCGCTTGTCCGCAGGCAACTGCCGCAGAAAACGGCTCAGGGCGTCGCGCACCGCCATATCGTCGGCAGGGTCGCCCTGCGTGTGGGGCAGGGCGTCACGCCATTCTTCCAGTATAGCGGCCTGTGTGCCGCCGCCCCGCTTGTCGGCGGTGAGGGCGGCATAGCGGTCCAGCGCCAGACGGCGTGTGATTTTGCCGAGGAATACGCTCAGCCGCGAAGGCCGGTGGGGCGGAATGGCGTTCCACGCACGCAGATAGGTGTCGCTGACGCACTCCTCCGCGTCCTGTCCGTTTTGCAGAATGTTGTGCGCCACGCGGTACAGATAGCGGTTGTATTTTTGTCGCGTCTCGGTCAGGGCTTGCTCGTCCCGCGCCAAAAACAGTGCCACAATGCGTTTGTCGTCCATGTTGCCACCCCTTTCATCGCCGCTTGGAAAGGCCTTTCACCTCTATACACGGTTTTTATCGCTGAAACGTCACATTTTTGGAAAAATTTCGTCTTGATTATAGAACAAAGCGAAGAAATTTGCAAATCTCGTCTTTTTTCTTGTCATTGCCGTGCCGCTGTGCTATGATAGAAAAAACCAAGGAGGTGGTAGCGGTGAAAAACAAAAGAATCTGGCTGTGGCTGACGATTGCCGTCGTCGTTGTGGCGGCTTTTGCGGTTGTGGCCTATATCCTGGGCGAGTTGCCTGCTTCGGGCCCCTCGGGCATTCCGCCTGCTACCACCACGGCGGCGACCACCGCCACCACTACAACGGCAGCGACCACCGAGCCGCCCACCACCACGACAGAAACCACCGTCACCACGACAACCACAACCACAACCACTACCACCAAAAAGCCGACCACCACTACCAAAGCACCCAAGACGGAATTGACCGTCACCTCCCACAAAAAGACCGCCACCACCACCAACGAGTCCTTCACCGTCTTTGCCGGTACCTCCGACCCGTTGTATCCGCTTTTGCTGGATGGTGTGGAGGTGGAGCGGGACAAAAACGGCACCTTTTCGGTGGAGCGAGACCTCACCCCGGGCAAAAACACCTTCACCTTCACCCACAAGGGCAAAACGGTGACCTACACCGTCACCTACAACTTTGTGGTCATGCGCTCCCACAGCCCCGACGACAGTCGCCGCTACGAGAGCGGCGCTTCGTTCTCGGTGGTGGTGAATGCCCGTGTGGGCAGCACCGTCACCGCTACCTTCCGAGGCAAGACCATCACCCTTAAGCCCTCTGCGGCGCAGGGCGAGGACGGCGCCCAGAGCGATACTTTTATGAATTACACGGGCAGTTTCACCCTGCCCTCGGATAACGCCACCGATTTGGATTTGGGCAAGGTCTCTTTCCGCGCCACCCATTCGGGGGTGGTGTCCACCGCCGCCTCCGGCACCATCGTGTGCAAAAAGGCGGTGCTCCCCGTCATCGGCGAGGTGGTGGCGGTCACCGCCGAAACCTTTGACGGCGATACATCCGACGACACCTCCCGCCCCACCAACAACTACCTGCCTCAGGGTACGGTGGACTACGTGGTGGGCCACTCCTATTTCGGGGATAAGGAATACCTCAATCTGCGGTGCGGCCGCCGCGTGTACGTCAGCCGCCGCAACGAGCCCTCCTCCCAGATTTTGCAGGTGTCCAAGGAATACGCAGGCAAACTGCCCGACACTAACCAATTGGCGGTGGCGGACTTAAAGGTGGACCAACGGGCCACCTATCTCACGCTGGATACGGCGTGGAAAGCGCCTTTCCTGCTGGATTTGTTGCCCCAGGAGTACACCGACCCGAAGAATCAGGACTACACCGTGGATGCGGTGACCTGCGAATACCTGCAGATTACTTTTTGCTATGCCGACACCCTGACGGGTGAGATTTCCATCGGGGAGAATCATCCCGTTTTCACCCACGCCACCATCACCAAAGAGGGCGGCAACTGCGTCCTGCGGCTGTATCTGCGCCGTGTGGGCGGCTTCTACGGCTGGGACGCCTCGTATAACGAAAAGGGGCAACTTTGCTTCTATTTCCTCCATCCCGTGCAGGTCAGCGAGGCGGATAACGCCTACGGCGCCGACCTGAGCGGCGCCACTATTATGCTGGATATCGGTCACGGCGGCAAGTCCGAGGGCGCCTACGGCGCCGACATCGACCACCCCGAAGCGGAACGCAACTATTATCTGGCGCTGCTGCTGAAAGAGGAGTTGGAGCGCACGGGCGCCACCGTGGTGCTCAATCGTGGCGAAAGCGAGGGCCTCAACGCCGAGGAGCGGTGTTTGGCGCTGAAAGCGCTCAAGCCCGATTTGTGCATCGCCATTCATCACGACGGCAATACCTCCGCTCGGCCGCACGGCTTCGGCTCCTTCCATTCCACCCTGTTTTCGGTGGATGCGGCACGGTATATCTACGACGCCACCATGGCGGCGGATATTTACAGCACCGACCCGGCAGGCAACCGCAACCGCTTTGAGTGGCACTACTATTTCGTGGCACGGATGAGCGATTGCCCCGTGGTGCTCACCGAGAATGGCTTTATGTCCAATCCCGTGGATTTTTCCGGTATCGTGGACCACGACACCAACGTGAAAAAGGCGCAGGCCATCGCACGGGGCACGGCGCAGTATTTCCTGTCCCTGCGCCTGCCGCAACCCGAGCCCGACCCCGAGCCGGAGGTGCCGCCTACCACCACTACAACGACCACGACTACGACTACGACAACAGCAACGACAACCCTCCCCGACGCCATCCTCCCTACGGATAACGAATAAAAAACAGCCTGACCGTTTTGGTCAGGCTGTTTTGCTTAGTTCTGCATTTTATTGATATGTTCTTTTAGTACCAAATTGATATACTGCGACAGGGAACGGTCATCGTTCTCTGCTTGCCGGCGCAAAGTCTCCAACAAGTCCCCGTCTATCGTTATGCTGATTTTTCTTTCAATGGTTTCATTCTTCATCACCTGTTATTAGTATACACCATTATCGCACTTAGTATTGACACTTCGCATAAAGTAGGATAAAATACTACTAAAAAAAGTGAGCAAGATAACCAAAGGAAGGGTGGTTGAAAAGATGAAACCGTTTTGGGCGAAGCAAGGCAGTTATTTTGTTTTGTCCGCCGTCACCATACTGACAACGATGGCGGCCTCGTTTCTGGAAATTATTGTAGTGGCGGCAACCACCTTTTCCGCAGAAGTCGATTTGTGGGTATCGTTTGTGCTGGCTATGACGATACATACGGCGGTCATCTTGGTGCTATCCATCCGTGAGGGTTATGAAAGGCGTGCCTTTTCTCTGCGGTTTCATTTGTGGACGGGTGCGGTTTTCGTGGTGTGGCACGGGGTATTGTCGTGGCTGTGTCAGTGTGCGTGGTTTTCGTCGGGGTTGCTGTATGCGAATATTTCCGACGTACTCAGTTATTATCTTAAAATCGTAACCGTACAAGGGAAAAGTCGTCCTTTGCTCATCAATTTGGCGAGTGTACTCTTAGGCGATGTTTGTGTTATCTTGCCGCTGGCGATAGTGGGCAACCGGTTGGGCGCACGTAAGTATCAAAAAGAAGTACGAGAGATGCAAGACGACCACGAAGCCAAAACAAGGGGATAAACCATAGAAAATATGGTGTATAATAAGATGAAGGGGAGATTGTATGAAAAAATCATTGTTAGCCGTTCTGTTGGTATTTGCTATCGCTCTATGCGGTTGCGGTCAAACCGCAGATGAGGGCAACGACAATCCGTCGAGTACGCAGGGGGCGTGGCAGGTGACCGATCTAGGTCTGTGTGCCGATACCGTGGCGGCCAATGCGAGAATGCCGTGGGATTTGGTGGTATCCGACGGGAAACTCTATGTGGGCATAGGCGATTACACCACCAATTCCGGCCCGACCCCTATTCGGTGCTATGATGAAACCACCAAGGAGTGGTCGTCGTCCGGCACCGTGCGACAGGAGGCTATCGCACGGTTCGTGCGCTTGGATGGTCGGGTGATTGCCTTAGGCACCGACCCGATGGATGGTGGGGCGGCAGATTGCTATCTGCTCAAAGACGGCACTTGGCGCATTTTCTCCTCGATTAGTGGTGCGTTGCACGTGTTTGACGCCGAGGAGCACGGCGGCTCGATTTACTACGGCATTGGCTGTGAAAACGGCCGTTCTGCCGTGGTCAAGCAGGATACCGCTACGGGTGTGTGGACAGACGTTGCGCTAATGAAAGGCGGCGTGTCGTATATCACCGCATTGGAAAAGATGGATAATGTACAAGGTAAGCGTGTATATGATTTGTTCTCTGTCAACGGCAAATTGTTCTGTGTGTTTTCTTGCGCCTATACCACGGGCAAGACGACAATGGAGTTTTTTGAGTTGAGCGGCGATGAATTTGTATTCCGTCAGGCTTTGGTAAACACAGATTTGAAGATAAATAAGCCTGTGAAAAATCAGGTGCTGTTCAATGCCGATGCGGTTTATGAAGGCAGTTGTTACCTCTCCTTGGGTGGTCTGTACAAGACGGATGATTTTGTCCGATTTGATACGGTTGACGTGCCTAACAACGGTTGCGTCACGGATTTGTTGGTGGATGGAACAGATTTTTATATTTTGTCCACCGTTCAGGACGGTGAAGCGTATCAGAATGTCATCTACAAGATGGCGGATGGAAAACTTACCGAGGTGTTTGCTTTTGACAGTGCGACTGCCGCACTGAGTTTTGTAAAATGTTCCGACGGTTTCTACGTCGGATTGGGCGGTGCAGTTTTCGCGCACGCCGACAATGGCAGAATCCTCAAAATTACATACAGCGAATAAACAGCTATAAAAAACAGCCTGACCGACTCGGTCAGGCTGTTTTTTCTTACTCAAAATAGGGGCGAATAAACTCCATGGTCAGGTCTTCCACGAACTGGGCGGTTGCCAGAGGCAGGCCGCTGAATCCTGCGCCTACCTCAGCGGTGTTGGGGGCGCTTTCGTACAGCATACCGTAAATCATCACCGCACCGCAGTAGGTGGCAGCATAGTTTCCCCCGTTATACTAATAACAGCGCCATACATTGTTCATACTACCATAGAGGTGATACGCTGCATAGTGTCATAGATGGTAGTTACGCTACCATCCGGCTTGGTCACTCCAATAATTCGATTATTCGCATCGAAGGTATAAGTAGTCACTCGATTCGCCCAGTCAGTAACCCGAATCAGATTATGGTTAGCGTCATACGCATAGGTTACTGACGTATCATCGGGAGAAGTATAACCAGTAATACTGCCCATAGCATCGTGGAAAACTTGGCGGATCTGCCCCCATGCGTTGGTAATCTTCCTGCGGATATCCAACTCATTGTATTCGTGATTTTGGGGAATTTTACAAAAAACTCCGCCCTTGTTTCCAAGGACGGAGAAAAACTTTTAATACGAGCGAACAATGTCCACTTTCACTTTAGCATCTTCGCCGGCAAGTTTTACGAGTATTTCTTTCCCGGAGATATCCTGAATGGTAATGCGTTGATTCTGATTTATGGGTACTGAACAATAATATTCTCCTTCAACTATAACAATAATCTCAGCGTTACCTTTTTCTACAGAGCTGTTAATGTTTAATGTTAGCGTATTACCGAATATTTTCGTGGCTTGAAGCACGGTAAAGCCATGAATTTTGCCAAATGATGCAGCTATAGAGTCACGATCATATTCGCGGAATTTTGTTCCCACAACATATGTGCGCGCTCCCGAACGTTTTATTGATTCCATAGAAGCACTGTATTTTTTATCCGATTTAATGATATCTTCTCTGGTTAATTCAACTAAAGCAAAATTTTCGGGGCCGTTTGTATCAACAAAATCTGAGGGAGTCAAAAACATTACAATAAGACCAATCGCTAATGCGAGAAAGAGAACTGTTGGAATTGTAATCAACAAAGCAAGTTTTAATTTGTTATTACTTTTTTTATCTTCAAGACTTTCATCGTTTGCATATAGCGGTGGCTCATCAAAAGAAGAAACTAATTCTTTCCATTGTTCCTTGGGAGAAGATTCAAATTGCTTCAGTTGATCCACGGTAAAGCGATGCTTACAATGTGGACATTCAAATTGTTTCCATATCCATTTAATATTTCCAACCGCATTATAGTTACGAAATTTAACACCGCGACCGATAACGGTTTGGGGAAGTATCGGCGGTAGTTCTTTAGCTTCTTCTGAATGGGAATTAATAACCTTGGACACCTTAACAACATCTAGTAAGGTGTCACATATGGGACAATAGTGTTTTTTGGAAATATAACTAATATCTTGTCTAACATATCTAATACCGTGAATCATATTTCCTCCTAAAACTGATTATTGGTTAACACCCAAAATAAGTGAGATATTTATTACTCAAAATAGGGGCGAATAAACTCCATGGTCAGGTCTTCCACCAATTGGGCGGTTGCCAGAGGCAGGCCGCTGAATCCTGCGCCCACCTCGGCGGTGTTGGGGGCGCTTTCGTACAGCATACCGTAAATCATCACCGCACCGCAATAGCCGGCCAACTCTTTCGAGTGGCGAGGGCCGTCGTACCAAATCAGGTCGGATTCGGGTATGCCTGCGTAGATGAGGTTGTCCACCGCCTTTTTCCAATGGGCCAATTTTACGGTGGTGTTGCGATAGGCCATATCGGTGTTGAACGTGCCCTCGTTGTGAGCGGGGAACAGCACCAGCTCCGTGCCGGATTTGCGGCAGGCTTCCTCCACCACAGCGAGGGCGGCGACGTCATCGCTGTGGTAGGCGCTGCTCAGGAACAGAATATCGTAGTTTCCGCCGCACAGCGTTTGCATAATCACCCTGTCTGCGGCGATTTGCGACACGGTGATGTTGGGATAGCTGAATCCCTGGGCGGTGGCGTTTTTGTGGTTGGCGGTCAACATACGGTTCAGTTGCGCCGCCACGTTGGAGTAGGCGATGAAACTGTTTCCGGCGATGGCGATGCGCAGATCGTCTTGGTTGCGGCAGTCCAGTCGGTTGTTTCTCGCCAACAATTCGATGATTTGCATGGAAGCAAAGCAGGCGGCGAAATCGGTTTGGCTGATGTAATCCGTAGAAATCTCTAACGTGTAGAAAAAGTTGTCGGAGTCGATGAAAAAGCTGTAGTAGGTGGTGGCTTCCTCTGCACCGGCAGAATAACACATGGTTTGCACGTCCACGCCGTCAATGGTCACGGTTTCGCCCGTGTCGGTGCCGGCTTCCACGTCGGGATAGATGTAATTGATCAGCAGCCGTCCCACCCGTTTCTTGTCGTGATACAGAGCGGCGTAGGTGTGTCCGCCTTTTTGCGCGGTCTTTACCGTCAAGCTGGCGGGCAGTGGCAGGCGCACCCGTCGCTGTGCGTCGTCAAAGGCGACGGAGGCGTCCGTCATCGTAGCGCTTTTGGGCGGAGTGATGGACGGAGAATCCAGAGGGAAGAACAGGTCGGCGGCGGTGTAGGGGTTGGTGGATAGGGTGATATTGGTGTCCACCGTCGTCTTTTTGGTGGTTGTATGTTTAGCCGCAGTGGCGGTGGTTGCTGTCGTTTTCGTGGTGGTTTGGGTTGCCGCCGTGGTGGTGGTCGTAGTCGTAGCGGTATTGGTTGTGGTGGTTGTGCCGACGGTTGTTGCGGTTGTGCCGTTACTCTCCGATGCGTCGGAAGAACGAACAACCGAAATCATACCAATGCGGCTGGTGGCGGCATCCTCTACAAAGGCAACGCCCTCAGACAGATGCAACCGTTCTACCATCTCACTGTAAGAGATGGGAATATATGCTTTGATAATCACTGTTCCGTTTTTATCTACCAAGCCTGCATAAGCCTTGCCGTCTACGTATTCAACGTAAATGGCCAATCCGTCCTCGAGACAACTGTAACGGCCCTCGCCCTGGGGATAGGTTTGATTGCAGGCAGTATTATTGGCGTCTAAGCAGAAATCCAAATACTCTTGCTCGGTGATGGGGGTCTCTTCCAACTTGGTATTCAACTGCACGTAGGTGCCGTCCATCTTTTGGGCTACGGCTACTCCGTTCTTGTTAAAACTTTCGAGTTCCGTATAGGGCTCGCTCAATACGCGATTGCCGTTTTGGTCAAGAAAATTCCAAGTATCTCCGGAATATGTATTCGCGCCGGTTGTCGAATTCTTAAATGTATAATCATAGAACGCCGCATATCCCTGTTGCATAGTAATCGAGCGCATATCACTCGGATATTCCACATCAGTCACGGTATAGGTCATGGTAATGGTTTGACCATTATATTCTCCCGTCTTTTTCAGTGCTTCATCTTTGTTGTTCTTATCCGATGCATCAGGCTTTGCACCGCAAGCCGTCACACACACCAGTATGGCGAGCACCATAATCAGCGATAACCATTTTTTCATTGACTATCCTCCTTGTCTATTATCCCTTCTTCGATTAACTGACTCACAAATTCATCGGACAGTTGATAGGCTATATCGACCTCAACACAATACCATACATCATCTATCATATGAAACGTTTTGTGAGCGAGTATCGTGGGAACACCCTTTACATAAAAATCCACTACTGCATATTTTGTACTTTTCTTTTGAGCTATATGATGGTCATAGTCCTTCTTATCCGTTTCAATAAAGGCTGAAGAAAATTCAAATTCGAGAGAATCGTTTATTTGATATACAACACCGGCATTATATAGATCCTCTCTCAAATAAACAAAAGTTCCCAGATAGCTGGTACCCCCCATGATAAAACTTGGGTTTTCATCTGTGTTTGCGTAATAATAGGAGTTCGGGAAAAAGGGAAAGTTGCTGGTTTGGCCAAGCAAAATATCTTCTTCCGTTATGTCGATTTCACAATCTCCGTTAATATCTTGAACGAGAATATACTTGTTATCTTGGTATACCAGTACGCCGTCTTCTTCGCCGCGAGAAAAGCCTTCTACGGGGTCAATAATATCTCCCGATACAGTGTATTTTATTGCTTCGATAACCGAACAAGAAGTAAGCGAAAAACAAAACGATATCAAAAGGATTATTGTTAATAACTTTTTCATACCATTTCCTCCCTGTCAATTCACTCTTTTGCTATGCGCCCACGAAACGGCGCTAAAAATAACAGGCCCCAAGCACAACATAGGGGTAAAGTTTTGAAAACCGCTCATCACAAAAGAGATGGTTTGCACGACGGCGAAAACAACAAGCAAGAATTCAAACAGATTCAAAAACCATTCGGGGCACAGCGTGTTTTTGATCTGCACCAGCACCAAGGCAAACACCCCGAAGAAAACGACGATGGATACGATGGGTGTGGTGATCATCAAATTGATTTTATCCTCTGCCATTCCAAACGCCACGAACAGCAGATAGAGAATGGCGGCAATCAGGATGGGAATACCAATGGAAAGTTTTTTGTTATGAAACAACGTGTCGAGGATTTTTCTCACATCATCACCGCCTTATGTGTTGTTGTCGACACTCGGCATTCATTGTGTCCAACAAAAGTCTACCACAGTAGACGAATGATGTCAATAGTGCAGTAAAAATTTGTTGCCACGGGCGGATGGTATCCGCCTCTACGGGTTCGACCGAGGTGGGATAGGGCCGGTAGGGGCGGCAATCTGCCGCCCGCAACAAAAAACAGCCTGACCGAATCGGTCAGGCTGTTTTTACTATAAACCTATTACTTCAGCGCGTCCATAGACTGGGCCAGCAGGTTCAGTTTCTCCTGCAGGGCGGCGGCCTGCTCACGGGCGCCGGCCACAACGGCCTCGGGAGCCTTATCGGTGAAGGCAGGGTTGTTCAGACGTGCCTGCACGCCGTCCAACTGCTTCTTCACGTTGTTATACTCACGCTCCAGACGAGCCAGCTCAGCGGCTTTATCCACCAGAGCGTCCATAGGAATCTTGATGGTGGCGGCGGCGGTGACGATGCTCACCGCACCGGGCACCTCGAAGCTCTCGCCCACGTGCACCTCGGCGGCGGAGGCCAATCTCTGCAGGAAGGGCACACCGACGGTAAAGGTGTCGGCAAAAGCGGTCTCGATGTACAGGTCGGCCTTCTTAGAGGGCGGCACGTTCATCTCGGCGCGGCGGTTACGGATGCCGCGGATGGCCTCCATAATGCGCTCCATCTCCTTCTCCTCGGCGGCGAAGGACAGGCTCTCGTCGTACACAGGCCACTCAGAGATCATCAGGCTGTCGCCCTCGTGGGGCAGGGTCTGCCAAATTTCCTCGGTGATGAAGGGCATAAAGGGATGTAAGAGTTTCAGCATACCGGTCATAACGTACAGCAGCACACGGCGGGCGCTGTCGGCGTCCTCGCCCTGCAGGCGAGATTTGCACAATTCGATGTACCAGTCGCAGAAGTTATCCCAAATGAAATCGTACAGCTTAT
>JAZPZT010000034.1:0-34494 GCA_045544815.1 Acutalibacteraceae bacterium
AGTAACGAAAAAAGCCTATCCGCCAGGATAGGCTTTTTTGTTTGCCGAGCAGAGCGCCTGCAGCGAAAACGGATAACTCGCAACCACCGAAGTCCTGCTGTCGCAGGACGCTGTGTTTCTGCTTACTACCATCTCAGACAAAGAAAAACGCCCCGTGCAAATGCACGAGGCGTCTTCTTGGTGGGAGAGGGTGGATTCGAACCACCGAAGGCGAAGCCAGCAGATTTACAGTCTGTCCCCTTTGGCCACTCGGGAACTCTCCCAAATCCAACGACAATCACTATACCATAGGAAAAATGCTTTGTCAAGAGAAAAATTGCGATATTTTCAACTTTTCCGCCCTTTGTGCATTTTTCTCTTGACGAAAAGGGGCAAACTTGCTATACTGTGACTGTTGCAAACGAATACGCTACTGTGGCTCAGCAGGTAGAGCAGCTCACTCGTAATGAGCAGGTCGCCCGTTCGAATCGGGTCAGTAGCTCCAAGGATAGCGCTATCCCTTTTGGGATAGCGCTATTCTTTTTGAGTTTTGGCGCGTTAATTGCCGCAGGCAATTTTGGGGACAATCGCGTCAGCGATTGTAGTGGGTCAAGTGCTCCAAGACGGATCGATTTTTCTTGCGCAATCCGTTTTTCTGCGGTATACTACCTTTAAACGAGGTGATACCATGAAAAAGCGCCTGCCGTATATTCTCGCCTTTATCGTCCTGTTGTTGGCCGAAATCTACATCGGTCTGTTCGTCCGCGACCGCTTCATCCGCCCCTATTTCGGGGACGTGCTGGTGACCGCCCTCTTGTGCTGTCTGGTGCGCGCCGTGTACCCCAAGGGTCTGCGCCTGCTGCCCGTCTACGTATTTGCTTTCTCCGTGGTGGTGGAGGTCACCCAGTATTTCGATCTGGTGAAACTCCTGGGCTGGGAGAATAACGCCCTCATCTCCACCCTGATGGGTCGTGCTTTTGCGTGGGCGGACATTCTCTGCTACGCCGTGGGCTGCGCCGCTTTTTGGGCGGTGGAGGCGCTCTGCCGCCGCAGGCGGAAACCGCTGTATTTGGAGCTTGAGGACACCGAATGGCCTTTCACCTACACCGACCATCACCGCCACGTGGCCCGTGCCGTGGTGGTGGACAAAGAGGGCAAATTCTACTTTATGCGTGCCGTCCGCGACGACGATTTCGGCGTCTCCACCATCATCGAGGCCGCCGGCGGCGGCGTAGAGGAGGGGGAGGAGTTGTCCGCCGCCATCCGCCGCGAGCTGAAAGAGGAACTGGGTGCCGAGGTGGAGATTCTTGCCGAGATCGGCACCGTCAGTGACTATTACAATCTCATTCACCGCCATAATATCAACTATTATTTCCTCTGCCGTGCCACCGCCTTCGGTGATACGCAGATGACGGAGGACGAGGTCAACACCTTCCACCTCTCCACCCTCACCCTCACCTACGAGCAGGCGGTGGCGGAGTACGAGCGGTGCAAAAACTGCGCCCTCGGCCGTGTTATCGCCGCCCGTGAGTTGCCCATCGTGAAACGAGCCAAAGAGATTTTGGATACTTTATAATGAAAACCGCTCTGCGTTGGCAGAGCGGTTTTTGCTTTATCCATAGCATTGACAATGCGTCGAAATCTGCTAAAATAGGAGTAGTAACCTTGATTAAAGGAGAACGAACTATGACAGAAGCAGAGCGCCGAGCGGCGGCAAAAGCATTTGCGGAATATTGGAAAGATCGCGGTGACGAAAAGAGCGACAGCCAGTCTTTTTGGCTCTCGTTTCTTCGTGATGTCTTGGGCGTTGCCGAGCCGGAGAAAATCATCTTCTTTGAGGAGCGTGTCAAGGTAGACCATACCAACTTCATCGACGGTCATATTCCCTCGACCCACGTCTTAATTGAGCAGAAAAAGAAGGGTGTAGACCTGCGCAAACCTATTCCTCAAGCCGACGGCACTCGTCTGACTCCTTTCCAACAGGCACAGCGCTATTCTGCCGCTCTGCCTTACTCTCAGCGTCCTCGCTACATCATCACCTGCAACTTTGAAGAATTCCTCATCTATGATATGGAGAAGCCCACCGGAGAGCCGGAAAGCATTCTGCTCAAAGACCTCGGCAAAGAGTATTATCGCTTGCAGTTCCTCGTGGAGGAAAAGAGCGAACTTCTCCACCAAGAGGAGCAAGTATCCATTAAAGCCGGTGAATTGGTCGGCAAATTGTATGACGCCATCCTAAAGCAGTACATCAACCCTAACAGCGAGGAGACTCTGCGCTCCTTGAATATGCTGTGTGTGCGGTTGGTGTTCTGCCTGTACGCAGAGGATGCCGGTATCTTTGGCGGTCATTTGAAATTCCATAACTACATCAAGAATTTTCAGCCCAAGGACCTGCGCCGTGCGCTCATTGACCTGTTCCGTGTTCTGGATACCAAGGAGAAAGAGCGTGACCCCTATATGGACGATGCGTTGGCGGCCTTCCCCTACGTCAATGGCGGTCTGTTTGCGGACGAGGCCATCGAAATCCCCAATTTTACGCAGGACATTGTGGACCTTCTTTTACATAACGCCAGTGAGGATTTCGACTGGTCGCAGATCAGCCCCACCATCTTTGGCGCGGTGTTTGAGTCTACCTTAAACCCCGAGACTCGCCGCAGCGGCGGTATGCACTACACCTCCATCGAAAACATCCACAAAGTCATTGATCCCCTGTTCTTGGATGATCTGCGGGAGGAATTGGCGGAGATCAAAGCCATCAAAGTGCCGAAAATTCAGAAAGATAAGGCAGAGGCGTTCCGCGAGAAGTTGGCAAAGCTGACCTTCTTTGACCCTGCTTGCGGTTCCGGCAACTTTTTGACCGAGACCTATATTTCCCTGCGCCGTTTGGAGAATGAAGCATTAGACCTCATCCACCACGGACAGATTGTGATGGATTTGGACGGCCTCATCAAGGTCTCCATCGGTCAGTTCTATGGTATCGAAATCAACGATTTTGCCGTCACTGTTGCTAAGACTGCCCTGTGGATTGCCGAGAGCCAAATGCTCAAAGAGACCGAGGACACCGTCAACGTGTCCCTTGAGTTTTTGCCGCTAAAATCCTACGCCAACATCGTAGAAGGTAACGCCCTGCGGTTAGATTGGGAAACGGTTGTGCCCAAGGATGAACTGGATTACATAATGGGTAATCCGCCATTTGTTGGGCATCAATGGAGAAGTAAATCGCAGTCCGAGGACATAGAAATAGCCTTCTACGACCTTCCTAAACATGGTAAGTTGGATTATGTCTGCGGTTGGTACAACAAGGCGTGCGATTTTATGAAAAATACCCCCATTAAAACGGCATTTGTTTCCACAAATTCTATCATACAGGGTGAATCCGTGGGCATCTTGTGGTCGTTTCTATTCGGCAAAGGAATAGAAATTCAATTTGCTCATCGGTCATTCTCTTGGTCAAGTGAATCTTCTAGATCGGCTACGGTACATTGTGTAATTATTGGAATGACCTATGGAAAACTACAGGGTCAGAAAAAACTATATGATGGTGACAGAATAACTCTTGTGAATCATATCAATGGTTATTTGGTAGATGCACCCGATGTGTTTATTCAATCACGCGGAAAACCGTTGACAAAAGGTTTTCCCGAAATGAGCAAAGGAAGTCAGCCTACTGATGGAGGATATCTTTTGCTATCCGAACAAGAGCGGGAGGAACTAATTGCAAGATACCCTGAGGCAGACGAATTGATTCGCCCATTCGTAGGATCAGATGATCTCATCAAGGGCAAAAAACGTTTTTGCTTATGGCTAAAAAAAGTTTCTCCTGCAAAATATCGGCATATAACGCCGATAATGACAAGACTAAAAGGTGTAGCGGAAAGTCGTTTAAAAAGTCCGACTGAATCTGTTAAACGAGATGCAGATACGCCAATGCTGTTTACACAGATACGACAACCAGAGACTAACTATTTAGCAGTACCTGAAGTTTCTTCCGAAAATCGCAGATATATTCCTATATCGTTTCTTTCTCCTGAAATTATTGGTAGCAATAAATTGTATATGATTTCCAATGCAGACAAGTATATGTTTGGTATCCTAATATCAAATGTGCACATGGCATGGATGCGAACTGTCGCAGGTAGATTGGAACTTAGATATAGTTATTCTCCTGCCGTCTACAACAATTTCCCTTGGCCTACTCCTACCGAGGAGCAGAAAAAGAAGATTGAGGAAACCGCACAGGCCATCCTTGACGCACGTGCGCTCTACCCCGATTGTTCCTTGGCCGATCTCTACGACGAGGTAGCGATGCCGCCGGAGCTCCGCCGTGCACATCAGGCCAACGATAAGGCAGTAATGCAAGCCTACGGCTTCTGGGGCAAACTCAACACCGAGAGTGAGTGCGTCGCCGAACTGATGAAGATGTATCAAAAGTTAGTGAATGGTTAAAAGGCTTTTCTTCAAACACAAAAACGCTCTATGCTGTGTGCATAGAGCGTTTTTGTTGCTTTATTTCGTTTTCATATCCTCCACCAGCACCGCAACCAGAAGCAGGCGGCCGTCGCCGCTGTTTTGGCAGGTGCTCAGGGTGATGAAGCGGTCGTCGGTGGTGGGCGTCACGCCCTCACGCACCAGTCGGTTATAGGTTTTCGGCTTTAGGGTCTTGTCGATGAACTTCTGCCGCCCCTCCTCGGTGGAGAAATCGTAGGTCCACAGCAGATGGCGGTCGCTGAAATCAAATAGGGAATAAATGCGATAGGTCAGCACGTGACCGGGTCGATAAATGTACAAATACTCGTGGCTGTTGAAATAATCCGCTTTTTTGAATTTGTGAATACCTCCAAACATCTTACTGCCGGACATATTGTGGCCGTAGAGGATGGTGTTGGGGTCGGAAAAATTCGCAATGTTGTATTTCTGCATATAGATAGCGCCGTAGCGGCTGCGCTCGCCCTTTTCGTCGTGGGTGAGATAGAAATCCTCCGCCGTATTGGTGCCGCTTTGCATTACCACGTAGTCGATGGGGGTGTCGGGGATACGAATCCACGCCACCGCCTCGGGGAACTCTGCTGTGAGGGCGGCGAAATCCACGGGATTATCCGGTAATTCCGGCTCCGGCTCGTCGGGCGTCTCGGGCACCGTCACGATGGGTGCGTGGTGGTCGGCGGGGGCGTTTACGGGGATATAGGGTTTGACCGCCATCAGCAAGGACACCATCAGCACGCAGGAGCAAACTCCCCAAGCCAAGCGATAGAATATCTGGCGCACGCCGCCACCTCCTTTTTCATGGTTTCTGCGCTTATTATACGGAAAAGTATGCCATCTGTCAATCCCACGCATAGACGACGATATACGGCACATCCTATGGGTGTCGTCGGGAAAGACGGGTCGTTTCAGGTGGGATGGCGAGGGCACATCTCGGAGCACGAACGTCCCGCCATTCTCCTGTACGACTGTGTTTTCCTCCGCAAGCCACCCTGCCGTAGTGGGGTGGCTTGCATTTTTTATATATTTATGCTATAATGAACCGATTACATAAGGAAAGGCGGCGTGTATATGGACCGCATTGCCAGTTTTTGCATTAATCACGACACCCTCACCGAGGGTATGTATCTCTCCCGTGTGGACGGGGATGTCCTCACCTATGACGTGCGCTTCGTGCGCCCCAATACGCCGCCCTATCTGCCCACCGACGCTATGCACACCATCGAGCATTTGGTGGCCACCTACGTGCGCAACAGCGCCCATAAAGAGGGCATTATCTACTTCGGCCCTATGGGCTGCCGCACGGGTTTTTATTTCCTTACCCGTGGCATTTCTCACGGTGACGCCATCCGCTTGATGGCGGACGCCTTGGCCTTCACTGCTAACTACGAGGGCGCTATCCCCGGTGCCTCCGCCATAGAGTGCGGCAACTGGCAGGACCACGATTTGGAGGGCGCGCGCCGTTGGGCGGCGCCTATGGCGGCTCTGCTGGCCGACTGGAGCGAGGAGCAGTTGACCTATCCCGAATAATTCCGTAAAACCCCGAAAAGACGACGAAAGGCAGGTGAGCACCGTGTCCGACAATCGCATACAAGCGTGGTTTACTCTGTGTTGGGAGTGGCTGTACCGCTACCATTACGGCGTGGGTGTCCACACCTGCCGTCTGTTGCGCCGTATCGGGCGATGGTTGGAGCGGCTCACCCGTCCTCTGCGCCGTCTGGTGCGCTATGTTTGGTTGCGCCGTGCGGTGCTGCCTGTGCACCGTTTTATCCACCGTCAGCGGATTTTGGGCAAGCGGATGAAGCCCGCCTTCCGCCAACTGGGCGAGGCGGCGAAGAAGAATGTTTTTGCCATTTTCCCTTGCTTTTGGCACCTCTGCCGCAGCGCGGTGAAGAACTATTGGGGCGAGTTGTCCTCTCTCGGCCGTTTCGTCGGCCCTGTGGCGGCGGCGATTCTGCTGTTTGTCACCCTGACGGGGTGGA
Organism: Acutalibacteraceae bacterium; assembly: GCA_045544815.1. Lineage (GTDB taxonomy): Bacteria > Bacillota > Clostridia > Oscillospirales > Acutalibacteraceae > UBA5905. The sequence continues at coordinate 6,444 of JAZPZT010000034.1, forward strand.
GCAATTTGGAATATTGCCTCACCGTCACCTATCAGGGGCAGGAGTTGGGTCTGGTGGAGAGCGCCTCGGTGTATGACCGTGGTGCGGCGCTGGCCCGTGGCCGTGTCATCAACGCCGACGACTCCTTCCGCGTGGACGCCGCCCCTGTGTTTACCATGACCATTCGTGGCAGCCAACCCACCCTGTCGGATACCGAGGTGTGCGACGCCATCCTGCGTCAGAGCGGCGATTCCATCGTGCAGGTCAGCGGCCTGTACGTAGAGGGCGAGTTTGTCGGCGCTATGGAGGACGAGGACGACATTCAGTCCGTGCTGGACGGCCTGAAAGAAGGGCGCTTGGACAAGGACGATACAGATCAGCGTGCCGAGTTTGTACAGACGGTGGAGATTGTGGAGGGGCTGTATCCCATCTCCGCCGTGACCGAGAGCGAGACGCTCACCGACCTGCTGAGCCAGCAGGTGGAGCCGCAGCGCACCCATATCGTGGTGGCAGGGGATACCTTGTCCTCCATCGCCCGACAGTACGACATCACCTCTGCCGATCTGCGGCTGATGAACCCCAAATACACCGACAACGCCAGCCTCAAGGTGGGCGCGGAATTGTTGGTGCAGCGTGCCCGTCCTCGCCTGCAGGTGATGGTGGTTAAGACGGTGGTAAAGAAAGAGGTTATCGACTACAAGACCAAGACCGTGTATCGTGACGATAAGCCGGTCACCCATAACAAGGTCACAACCAAGGGCAAAGAGGGCAGTAAGGACGTCACCTACGAGCACGTCTATTTGGATGGCGAGGAGATTGCGGTCACCAAGGTGGCCGAGGAGATCACCGTCCAGCCCGTCACCAAGGTGGTGGAGATCGGCACCAAAAAAACCTACACCTCCGGCGGTGCCGAGGTGGTGCAGGGCGACGGTATCTACACCGGCGATTGGACCTGGCCCGTTCCCGTGTGTCACAACGTCTATCAGGGCTACCACAGCGGCCACTTGGCGTGGGATATCAGCTCCGGCCCTACCCCCGTATTCCGCACGCCTTGCCTGGCGGTGGATGGCGGTACGGTGGTCTATGCCGGTTGGTACTATGGCTACGGCAACTATATTAAGATCGATCACGGCAACGGTATCCAAACCACCTATGCTCATCTGGATTCGATCTCTGTGGTGGTGGGACAGCGTGTGTCCAACGGACAGCAGATTGGTAAAATAGGCAATTCGGGCAATTCCAAAGGCCCCCACCTGCATTTTGAGGTCATCAAAAACGGCGTCAGGGTCAATCCCAAGAATTATTTTGACCCTAAGGATTGGTATTAAACGCTCATATGACACCGAGCAACTCCGGTTGCTCGGTGTTTTTTCGTTTCACGGTAAAATCTTACTCCTAACAAAATTATAGGCAAACTCTTGCCTTTTGCGGCAAAATCCTGTATACTGTTCGGGTGGGTTTTCTTATTCTTATGATTTTTCACTGCTTTTTATATACACTCTTGCGAAAGGAGAGGCCTTTGTGAAACAGAAAAACGGCTTTTTTGCCTTGCTTGCCGTCCTCGGTGCGGTCTGTGTCGCCGTGGGCGAAGCCTTGTATCACTATCACTATCGGTTGGGTATGTACGTGCTGCGCCGTCTGCACCGTTTCGCCCGTTTTGTGGATCGCCTAACCTATCAGCCCCGCCGCAGTCTGCGGTATATTTGGCTGGTGGCGGTGGTTCGCCCCATTCACCGCTTTTTCCGCCGTATGGTGCGGCTGGTGGTGGGTTTCCCTCGTGGTTACGCTGGGATGGGCGCCGCTCTGCGGCGCAATCCCTTAGCCATTTTCCGTTGGTTGCCTTTGGGCTTTATCCGCTGGTTGCGTCAGTGTAAAGAGGAGATCTATTCTCTCGGCCGTCTCATTGGCCCTGTGGCGGCGACGGTGCTGCTGGTGATGACCATCAGCCACTGGACGGGTATGGAATACTGCTTGGAGCTTAGCTATCGCGGCATTGAATTGGGGGTCATTGACCACGCCTCGGTGTACGACGAGGCCGCTTCTCTCGCCCGTGACCGCGTCACCAACGAGGACGATTCTTTCACCGTGGACCGCGTGCCCACCCTCACCCTCGTGGTGCGTGAGGGCAAGACCGCTATGAACGCCTCTCAGGTGTGCGACGCTATTCTGCGCAATTCGGGCGATTCCATTGCCGAGGCGACGGGCCTCTACATCGATGGTGAGTTCATCGGTGCGATGGAGGATGGCGGCGAGCTCACAGCCGTGCTGGACGGTCTCAAAAAGGGGCAGGCCCAGTACGACGAGGACGACCCCGACCAGCGTGTGGAGTTCGTGCAGGACGTTAAGACGGAGGAGGGACTGTTCCCCATTTCCACCGTGTTGGATCAGGATGGCGTGCGCAAAAAACTCACCCACCAGACGGTGGTGGAGAAGCAGTACACCGTCCAGTCGGGCGACGTATTCAGCCGTATCGCTCAAAAGCACGACATGACCTCCGCCGAGTTAAAGGCGCTCAACCCTCAGATTGAAAACACCAACCGCCTGCAGATTGGCGACAAGCTGGTGGTCCAGCGTGCCCAATCTTTCCTGCAGGTCAAGGTGGTTAAGACCATACGCTATACCGAAGTCATTGACTACAAGACTCAGACCGTCTACCGTGACGATAAGGACGAGGGCTATTCCAAGACCACCACCTATGGCAAGGAAGGCTCTCGTGACGTGGTGGCGGAGATTGTCTATGTGGACGGCATGGAGGCAGAGCGCACCGTGGTGTCCACCACCGTCACCAAACAGCCCGTCACCAAGATTGTGGAGGTTGGTACCCGTAAGGTGGCGCCTTTCTACTGGCCCGTGCCCGTGTGCCATCGTGTGTATCAGGGCTACCACAGCGGCCATTTGGCGTGGGATATCAGCTCCGGCGGCACGCCTGTGCGTGGTACTCCCTGCTTGGCGGCGGACAGCGGTACCGTCATCTATGCTCAGACGGGTTGGAACGGCGGTTACGGCTATTTGGTTAAGATTCGCCACTCTAACGGTCTTATCACCGTCTATGCCCACTTGGACGCCATCCACGTCAAGGAGGGACAGCGTGTCTCCCGTGGCCAGCAGATCGGTAAGGTGGGTAATACCGGCCGTTCCACCGGCCCGCACCTGCATTTTGAGGTCATCCGCAACGGCTCTAAGGTGAATCCCAAGACCTATTTCAATTCCAAAGACTGGTATTCCTAATACGTTTTCCCCAAAGCACCGACACGTCCGTGTCGGTGCTTTTCTTTTATCGCGGATGAGAGGGTCGTGGAGTGCTATGGCAGCGAGCCGAAACGTAGGGAATAAAATAAAAGAAAAGCGTAAAATCCTTCCAAAAAATTCACACTTTCTCTTTATTTTTACTTTTATTTGTGGTATAGTAATATAATCTATAAGTATGCTCGCTTACTATGCCGTTTTCGAAGGAGGGACACGTATGGAGATGGATTTGGAAAACCGCTTGGTTTCTGCGGAATATCTGCCGGAGGACGATGGGGATAACCCCTTGCGCCCTCGCACCCTGCGTGAATATGTGGGACAGGAGAAGGTCAAGGAGAACTTGTCGGTGTTTATCGACGCCGCCAAACTGCGCCACGAGGCGCTGGACCACGTCCTGCTGTACGGCCCTCCCGGCCTCGGAAAAACCACGCTGGCGGCCATCATCGCCAATGAGCTGGGTGTTAATTTCCGTATCACCTCCGGCCCTGCGCTGGAGCGTCCCGGTGATTTGGCGGCGCTCTTGACTAACCTGGACGAGGGTGACGTGCTGTTCATCGACGAGATTCACCGCCTGCCCCGTACGGTGGAGGAGATTCTTTACCCTGCCATGGAGGATTTCTCCATCGACATTATGCAGGGCAAGGGTCAGGGCGCGGCTTCCATTCACCTGCCGCTGCCTCACTTCACCCTCATCGGCGCCACCACCCGTGCCGGCCAGTTGTCCGCCCCGTTGCGCGACCGCTTCGGCGTCATCTCTCGTCTGGAGATGTACACCCCTGACGAGTTGTCCCGTATCGTCACCCGCTCCGCCCGCATTTTGGAGGTGGAGTGCGACCCCGACGGTGCGCTGGAGATTGCCACCCGTTCCCGTGGCACGCCCCGCTTGGCTAACCGCTTACTCAAGCGTGTCCGTGACTTTGCCGTGGTGCTCAACGACGGCGTCATCGATCGAAAGACCGCCGACGAGGCACTGAATCGTATGGAGATTGACCACCTCGGTCTGGATTTGGTGGACCGCCGCATTCTGGAGGCGATGATTCGCCATTACAACGGCGGCCCCGTGGGTCTCGACACCCTCGCCGCCGTCACAGGCGAAGAGGCCATCACCATCGAGGACGTCTACGAGCCGTATTTGATGCAGTTGGGCTTCATCAACCGCACGCCCCGTGGCCGTGTGGTGTTGCCCGCCGCCTATGCCCATTTGGGTATTGCCAATCCCAATGGTCAAACGTGTTTTTAACGAGGTGCCTGTATGAGAGCAGCCGATAACTGGAAAGACTATGAACTAATCGATACCTCCCGTGGCGAGCGGTTGGAGCGATGGGGCGACATCATCCTCATCCGTCCCGATCCGCAGATTTTGTGGGATACCCCTCGCCGCGACCCGCGGTGGAAGCAGGCCCACGCCCGCTATCATCGTTCCCATACGGGCGGCGGTCAGTGGGAGCGGTATCGCCCCATCCCCGAGAGTTGGCAGATTGCCTACGGCGACCTGCAGTTTGCCCTCAAGCCTATGGGCTTCAAGCACACCGGCCTGTTCCCCGAGCAGGCGGTGAACTGGGATTTGATGGCCGGCCTGATTAAAAAAGAAAATCGCCCTGTCAAGGTGCTCAACCTCTTTGGTTACACCGGCGCCGCCACCTTGGCCTGCGTGGCCGCAGGGGCTCACGTCACCCACGTGGACGCCTCCAAGGGTATGGTGGCGTGGGGTAAGGAGAATGCCGTTTCCTCCGGTCTGGCGGATAAGCCTATGCGTTGGCTGGTGGACGATTGCGTCAAGTTCGTTCAGCGCGAGCAGCGCCGTGGCAATACCTACGACGGCATTCTGATGGACCCGCCCTCCTACGGTCGCGGTCCCGGTGGCGAGGTGTGGAAACTGGAGGAGCAGGTGTATCCTTTGGTGGCGGAGTGTGTGAAATTGCTGTCCGACGACCCCTTGTTTTTCCTGATTAACTCCTATACCACGGGTTTGTCCCCCTCGGTGATGCAGTACGTGCTGGGCACCCTGCTGCCCGAGCATATCGGCGGCCATCTGTCTGCGGATGAAATCGGCCTGCCCGTCACCGCAAACGGATTGATTCTTCCCTGCGGCGCCACCGCTATGTGGTGCAAGCACAAAGACGAAAGTTAAGCAAAGCCTTCCCCTTGAAAGGAAGGTGTCTGCGAAGCAGACGGAGGAATCGTCAACGAAAGCCGTAAGCTTTCTCATAACTTTCGCCGCAGGCGAAATCATAACTCTAAACTCATAACTCAAACGGTGATAAGTGATGATGCTGCGCAGTGATGAGTGGCTGACGCCACGTGATGATTGCTGCGCAAGTGACAGGAAAGGAGGGGCATCGAATGGATATGCTCCGTGCTATGGATCTGCATTTTTCCTATACCTACGAAAACGAAGCCCCTCAGGTGGTGCTCCGTGGCGTTGACCTGACTATTGAAAAAGGCTCTTTCGTGGCAATTCTCGGCCACAACGGTTGCGGCAAATCCACCCTATCCAAACATTTCAACGCCCTTTTGTTGCCCACGGGCGGACGGGTGCTGGTGGCGGATATGGACACCGCCGCCGAGGAAAACACCTATCCCATCCGCCGTTTGGTGGGTATGGTGCTGCAGAATCCCGACAACCAGTTGGTCTCCACCATCGTGGAGGAGGACGTGGCCTTTGGTCCCGAAAATCTGGGTCTGCCCCCTGCCGAGATTCGCGCCCGTGTGGACGAGGCGCTGGCGGCGGTGGATATGACCGCCTATCGTGACCATTCGCCTCACCGCCTATCGGGCGGACAGAAGCAGCGTATCGCCATCGCCGGCGTGCTGGCCATGCACCCCGATTGCCTCCTGCTGGACGAGCCAACCGCTATGTTAGACCCCCAGGGTCGCCGTGAGGTGCTGGACACCGTCTGCCGCCTCAATCGTGAGCAGGGGATGACGGTGGTGCTCATCACCCACTATATGGAGGAGGCCACCTTGGCCGACCGTGTGGTGGTGATGGACGAGGGTAAGGTGGTGCTGGACGGCACCCCTCGCGCCGTGTTTGCCCAAGGCGAGCGTCTTATCGACCTCGGCCTGGACGTGCCCCAGCCTACCGCCCTGTGTGCGGCGCTTCGTGCCGCCGGCGTGGATATTCCTGCCGACCTCTTGACCCCTGAGGAGTGCGCCGAGGCCATCCTCAAACGTATTCAGAACTAAACGAAAGGAGTGAATGCCGTATGGCGATTCTCACTTTGGATAACGTCACCTATACCTACGGCGCTCACTCGCCGTTTGAAAAGCACGCCATCCGCGGCGTGTCTATGGATATACACGAGGGGGAGCTGCTGGGCATCATCGGTCACACCGGCTCGGGCAAATCTACCCTCATTCAACATCTCAACGGTCTGCTTCGTCCTAACGAGGGACGGGTGCTGTTGGACGGCAACGATATGTGGGAGAATCCCAAGAAGATTCGTGACGTCCGTTTCCGTGTGGGTATGGTATTCCAGTATCCCGAGCACCAACTGTTCGAGGATACGATTTATAAGGATATCGCCTTCGGCCCCAAGAATATGGGTCTGTCGGAGGAGGAGATTGACCGCCGTGTCCGTCAGGCCGCCGCCTACGTGGGTCTGGATGAGTCCCTGCTGGAAAAATCCCCCTTTGACCTGTCGGGCGGCGAAAAGCGCCGTGCCGCCATCGCCGGTGTGATGGCTATGGAGCCTGAGGTGCTGATTCTCGACGAGCCTACCGCCGGTCTTGACCCTCGCGGCCGTGAGCAGGTGCTGGCGATGATTCAGGACTACCGTAAAACCCGCAACACCACCGTGGTGTTGGTCACCCACAGTATGGAGGACGTGGCCCGTGTGGCGGACCGCATTCTGGTGATGAGCGAGGGCCGCGTGGCGATGCTGGACACCGTCGAGGCGGTGTTCTCCCGTGCTCAGGAGTTGGAGGCCATCGGCCTCACCGTCCCTGCGGTGACCAAAACCCTCCTGCTGTTACAGCGCCGCGGCGTGGCGGTGGATACCGCCGCCTATACCGTCGAGGCGGCCGCCGCACAGATTCTCTCTTTGTTGGGAGGTGACGGCGTATGATGAAGGATATCACCCTCGGTCAGTATTTCCCGGGTAATTCTCTCCTGCACCGTCTGGATCCTCGGATGAAGCTGGTGCTGACCCTCTGCTTCATTGTATTGGTATTTTTACCGCAGAACTGGTTTGGTTTGCTGACGGTAGCGCTGTTTTTGGCGTTGGTCATCGGCCTGTCCCGTTTGCCCCTGCGCCTGATTTGGCGCAGTACCAAGCCCGTGCTGTTTTTGGTGCTGTTTACCTCTGTTCTCAACGTGCTGTACGTGTCGGAGGGCACCACGCTGGTGCATTGGGGTTTTATTCACATCACCACAGGAGGTCTCACCTCCGCCGGTTTTATCGCCGCACGCATTTTCTGCCTGATTTTGGGCAGTTCTCTGCTCACCTACACCACGACGCCCACGGCGCTCACCGACGCCATCGAGCGACTGTTGTCGCCTTTGAAGGTGATCAAGGTGAATCCTCACGAGCTGGCCATGATGATGACCATCGCCCTGCGCTTTATCCCCACCCTGATGGAGGAAACGGACAAGATTATGTCCGCACAAAAGGCCCGTGGCGCCGATATGGAGTCGGGAGGCCTGATTCAGCGTGTCAAGGCGCTGGTGCCCATCCTCATTCCTCTGTTCGTGTCCTCCTTCCGCCGTGCTTACGATTTGGCTATGGCGATGGAGTGCCGCTGCTATCAGGGAGGAGAGGGGCGCACCCGTATGAAACAGCTCAAAACCGCCCGCCGCGACTGGCTTGCCTTGGCAGTGTATCTGCTGGTGGGTGCGGTGATTATCACCCTGAATATTCTCATCTAAAAGCGAAAAGGAGGTGCCGTGATGGCACGGATTTTACTCACTCTGCGCTACGACGGCACCGCCTATCACGGCTGGCAGGTACAGCCCAACGGCGTCACTGTTCAGCAGGTGCTGCAGGATGCGGTGGAGGCGGTTACAGGGGTGCGTAGCGGCATTACCGGTTGCTCCCGCACTGACGCCGGCGTCCACGCCGATATGTTCTGCTGCTGCTTTGATACCGACAGCCCCTTGCGTGGGGATAAATTGTGCTCCGCTCTCAACTATCACCTGCCTCGTGACGTGTCCGTCTACGATGCCCGTGAGGTGGAGGAGGCCTTTCACCCTCGTTATCACGCCAAGGGCAAGCGGTACGTTTATCGCATTTGGAACGGCCCTCAGCGCCATCCCGTTTTTGAAAAATACGCCATCTGGTTGAAAAAACCGCTGGACGCGAATTTTCTCAATGAAATCGTTAAAAGTTATATCGGCACCCATGATTTCGCCGCTTTTTGCGGCGCCGGCAGTGACGTGCAGGGCAGTACCGAGCGCACCATTCACTCCTGCACCGTCACCCGTCAGGGCGACCTGATTCTCTTCACCGTCGAGGGCGACGGATTTTTGTACAATATGGTGCGTATTATGGTGGGAACGCTGCTGGAGATTGCCGCAGGGCGATTGGCGGCGGACAGCCTCCCTGCCATTATCGAGGGCCGCGACCGTACACAGGCAGGTCCTACCGCTCCGCCCCAGGGACTGTGTCTGGAGCGGGTATTCTATGACTAAAGGAGGGGTATCCTATGGTGGGACGTAAGCCGTCGCCGTTGATGCCGAAGAAAAAATCGGCGCTCAAGGGCCGTAGCACCCCACGCCCCAAAAAGGCGCCCGCCCACGAAGAGGACGAGGAGATTCTTTCCACCCCGACGCGTCAGCCGAAGGAGAAGAAAAAGGCGCCCCGTCGCGGCATTAAGCCTTCCGCCCCTCAGCAGCAACTGTCTACGGAGGATAAGCGGCAGATGCGCCGCCGCCGTCAGACCCGCCGCACCATATGGCGGATTGTCATCGTGGCGGTGATCGTGGCGCTGGCTGTGGTGGTGTGGCTGAATTGGAACGTTTTGGCCCCCGATAAGCTGTGGGCGGCTTTTCAGGACGCCGTCAGCGGCAGTATCGGCAGCTACCCCGTGGATTTCTCGGGCAGCGAGCCGCGCCGCTTAGCACAGGTGGAGGACTACACGGTGGTGCTCACCGATAGCCATCTGACCTACTTTAACGGCGATGGTGCCGAGGTCACTCGCTACACCTGCACCTATGCCGAGCCACTGCTGCGCACCGAGGGTAAATTCCTGTTGGTGGCAGAACAGGGCGCAAAACGCTTACAGCTTACCACCCGTAACAAGGTGGAATTGGAGCTGAAAACCGAGCAGAAGATTCGCACCGTTTCCCTGAATGCGAAGGGTCAGTTTGCCGTACTTACCGACGGTCCGCAGGGTTACGTGGTGCAGATCACAGTATACGATAAGAGCGGCAAGGTGCTGTATACCCGTAACAGCAACCGCACCGTTACCGACGTGGTGCTGTCGCCCGATGGCACCACCGTCAGCGCCGTCAGCGTAGAGGCGGTGGACGGCACGCTCAACACCCGTTTGGAGGTGTATTCCACCACCTCCGCCTCCCCCGACGCCCAGTGCGCCTATCAGGCCGAGGACGATTTGCTGTATCGTATCGCCTATCTGTCGGACGGCACGCTGGTGGCGATTGGCGAGCAGTCGGTGGTGCTGATGAATACCGCTGACGGCGGTGTGTCTCTCTACACGCCCGATGGTTTGCATATCCTTGGCTATGCCGTGGGCGGTGATACGCTGGCTTTGGCTCTGCGCCCTTACGGTGCCACCGCAGGCGGCACCGCGGTGGTGCTGTCCTCCGGCGGTGCCGAGCATTGCACCACCGAGTTTGATGGTGAATTCCGCCATCTGTCCGGCGTGCAGGGGCAATACACCCTGCTCACCGACCACAGCGTGCAGGCTTTTTCTGCCGCTGGTGTGACGGATACCGTCACAGTGTCTGCGGACGGTCGTCAGGCGGTCTATGCGGTCGATAAAATCGTTGTGATGGGACTCAATCGCCTGGAGGCATTCACGTTGGAATGATGACTTAGGAGGTCGTTTTATGTCTTACTTATTTGACGCTTTATTGGTTATCTTGTTCGCTGTTTGTGTGTGGATTGGCTGGAGCCGCGGCTTCATCAAGACAGTCAGCGGTTTGATTGCTCTGGTGTTGGCCGTGATTGTGGCCTCCACCTTCAGCGCTCCCATCGCCGAGGGCGTGTACGCCAATTCTGTAGAGCCGGCTGTAATGGCCACGCTGGAGGAGCACATTTCCGGTGAGGTGCTTCCTTCTGAAGAGGATTTGGACGCCGCCATTGAGAAAATGCCCGATCTGGTCATCACGTTGTTGGAGACCGGCAATATGGGCAGCGGTGTCGCCATTTTAGAGCAGGTGAAAGACGTGGACGCCGGTAAGAGTGCGGCTCGTACCATCACCGACCACGTGGTTACGCCCCTTGTTCTGCCTCTTATGCAGATGTTGTGCTCCGTTTTGCTGTTTTTGCTGATTTATCTGATTGTTTCCATCCTGCTGCGTGTGCTGGATTTGGTGGCGAAACTGCCTGTCCTCAAACAGCTCAACAGCTTGCTGGGCGTGGTTGCCGGTGCACTGACAGGTGCGGTTTGGGTGATTTTCGCTGCGCGTATTCTCTTTACTTTGGCTTGGCTGGGTGTGGCTGAGTGGCTGTCTCCCGAAGTGTTGGAGCAGACTTGGCTGGTATCTTTTGCCAATGGTTTAATTCCCACGATTGAGGTGTGATGAGTAGGAAACTACTTTATCGAGGTGTATTTTAAATGCAGATTATGAATGTGACATGGAAGTGGAATGTTCCCAACGTGCTGTCGTTGGTGCGACTGGCGCTTATTCCCGTTTTTATGGGCCTGTATTTTTCCCATCAGGATTTGTGGGCCTTCGCTATTTTGTTGTTGTCGGGGCTTACGGACGCCGTGGACGGCTGGATCGCCCGCCGTTTTAATCAAATAACCGATTGCGGTAAATTACTGGATCCTCTGTCGGACAAACTGACACAGGTGGCGGTGGTGATTTCGCTGGCCACGCGGTATGCCGAATTGTGGCCGTTGGCCGCTCTGTGTTTTGTCAAGGAGACCTGCCAGGCTATCGGCGGCATCGTCATGCTCAAGCGCAAGCACGAGGTGCGTGGCTCTCTATGGTTTGGCAAGGTGTCCACCGCTGTGTTTTACGGCAGTATGTTGGCACTGGTGCTGTTCTCTCTCCCCGATTGGGCACGCTGGTTGCTGGTAGGCGCCGCCGGTGCATGTATGCTGGTGGCTTTCTTGGGTTATTTGCGTATTTTTATTCGAGTTTCCCGTGAGGGCAAGCCGACCGGTGCCGATGGGGAGAAAGAGGTGGATTATGGTACTATGTTCGAGATGTAAAGAGCGTCCTGCAGTGGTGTTCGTCACCCGTATGGACAGCAATAGAGAGAATCCGCAGAACGAGGGCCTGTGTCTCACCTGCGCCAAGGAATTGGGTATCCCTCCCGTGGATAAAATGCTGAAAAAGTTTGGCATCAGCGACGAGGACGTGGAGCAGATGGAGCAGCAGATGTCCGAGATGATGGCCACTATGGAGGACGACGAGGACGAGGACGAGAGCTTCTCTCCCGGCGGTGCCGCCTCCTTCCCTTTGCTGCAGAATATGTTCGGCGGCGGTGCCGCCCCTGCGGGGGATAAGGGTGAGATGCCCGAAAAGCCGAAGAAGAAAAAGGGCGAGGCGCCCACCCCGAAGGATAAGAGCCGCAAACATCTGGCGCTGTACTGTACCGACCTGACCGCCAAGGCACGCGAGGGGCGTATGGACCCGACCATAGGCCGTGAGCGAGAGATTTACCGTGTCACCCAGATTCTCTGCCGCCGCACCAAGAATAATCCCTGCCTCATCGGCGAGCCCGGTGTGGGTAAGACGGCGATTGCCGAGGGCTTGGCCCTGCGTATCGCCCGTGGCGAGGTGCCGCCCCGCCTGCAGGATAAAGAGGTGCACCTGCTGGATTTGACCGCTTTGGTGGCAGGCACCCAGTTCCGCGGCCAGTTTGAGAGCCGTATTAAGGGGCTCATCGACGAGGTGCGTGCCGCAGGCAACGTCATTCTGTTTATCGACGAGGTGCACAATTTGGTGGGCACCGGCGACGCTGAGGGCAGTATGTCCGCCGCCAATATTCTCAAGCCTGCCTTGTCCCGTGGCGAGTTGCAGGTCATCGGTGCCACCACCTTTAACGAATACCGCAAGCACATTGAAAAGGACTCCGCTCTGGAGCGCCGCTTCCAGCCCGTGACGGTGGAGGAGCCGTCGGGGCAAGCCGCCTACGAGATTCTCTGCGGCGTGCGCCCCTATTACGAAGCCTATCACGGCGTCACCGTGTCGGATACCATCCTGCGCCGTGCCGTCACCCTGTCGGAGCGATATATCTCCGACCGCTTCCTGCCGGATAAGGCTATCGACCTGCTGGACGAGGCCTGCGCCGCCACCGCCCTTGCCAATAAAAAGGCGGACGAGTACGCCGCCCTCCAGAGGGAAGAAGTTCGTTTGAGGGAGGACGAGGAAAAACAAATGGGTGCCGAAGCGGTGGATTACGAGGCGCTGGCCACCACCCGTGCCGAGCTGGCTCGTGTGCGTGAGCAGGCGGACGCCATCCGTGCCGCCGCCACCGCCGCCCCCGTGCCGGAAGAGGCACTGGCCAAGGTCATCGAGCTGTGGACGGGTATCCCTGCCTCCAAGGTGCAGGAGAGCGAGTTGGGTCGCCTGAGCAAACTGGAGGACGCCCTGCGCGCCCGTGTCATCGGGCAGGAGGAGGCGGTGCAGGCCGTTGCCGCCGCCATCCGCCGTAGCCGTGTGCAGATCAGCCCTCGCCGCCGTCCTGCCTCTTTCATTTTCGTCGGCTCCACCGGCGTGGGCAAGACCGAGCTGGTCAAGGTGCTGGCCACCCAGTTGTTCGATACCCCCGAGACGCTGATTCGCCTGGATATGTCCGAGTTTATGGAAAAGCACGCCGTCTCCCGTCTCATCGGCTCGCCTCCCGGCTACGTGGGCTATGACGAGGCCGGCCAGCTCACCGAAAAGGTGCGCCGCAAGCCCTATTCCGTCATCCTGTTTGACGAGATCGAAAAGGCACACCCCGACGTGTTGAATATCCTTTTGCAGATTCTGGATGAGGGTCGCGTCACCGACGCCCACGGCCGTGTGGTGAATTTTGAAAATACCGTCATTGTGATGACCTCCAACGCAGGCAGCAACCTCAAGGATAGCCTGATGGGCTTCGGTCAGACGCAGGCCCAGGCCGCCAAGGAGAAGGCGGTGAAGGCGCTGTCCGATTTCCTGCGCCCCGAGTTTATCGGCCGTGTGGACGAGGTGGTGTTCTTCCGCCCCCTGTCCAAGGAGAATTTCGTGGAGATTGCCCGCCTAATGCTGAACGAACTGGTAGAGCCGCTGGCGGACAGAGGTATCACTCTGCGCTTCAGCGAGGCGGCGCTGACCGCCCTCGCCACCGCCGCCCACGGCGGCAAGCGTGGCGCCCGTGACCTGCGTAACGTTATCCGCCGTCAGGTGGAGAACGTGCTGGCCGCCGAGATTGTGGCTCGCTATGAGATCCCGCCCTCGGTGGTGGAGATTGCCGCCAACGAAACCGGCGACGGCGTCGTGCTGAATTATCAATAAAAAAAGGGACACCCTCACGGGTGTCCCTTTTTTATCAAAACCGTTCACCAAATTGGATTTTGGTGGTGTGTGCCAACTTCGGTTCGGCTCACGAAGCCACAGCATTGGCATCAATATAAGCAAACGAATTAATGAGTTCGTCGCCATAGTATGTGGAATAGAACTCGTATTGTCCCGGGATGATGTACAGATTGTTCTTTTGCATATGTTTGGCTAATTGGTTGATCTGCCACTCTAATAAGCAGTTGGGAAACCAAGCCGTTTCGGAATCGTCGATATCGTCGGGGCATTCGTACAACTCTTCCCACGATACGTATCGTCCCTCGGGTATGGTAATACACATATACTCTTTAAGCGGAAGAAAACAAAAAGCGAAAAGCGTTCTACCGAATAATAGTAGGAAAATCAAAATAGCCAACAAAACACAGGCAACGATAGTGATTGTCTTTTTCATAGGCTAACCTCTTTCATCAAATGGGACTTTATCGGTTAATTACGGTTACTCCCAAAGTCTTTGTGTGCAGGCCGTTCTCTCCTTGCAGAATCATAGCGGTATCCGTGTTGCGCTCATCCATCTTCACCAACGCCGTGCGAAAACGATAAGAGGACAGATCCACACCGCCGTTTTTCCACATCGTAAGCATACAGACGACCTTGGTGTCTTGATTTTTCACCAACGTTTCGCAGATCGTGCCGTCCACGTCGTTAACCGCAACGTAGATGGCATCGTTGGCGGTGAGCAAAACCGTCACCTGCGGCGCGGGCAAACCATTAACGGTTTCGTTCAAGGTCGTAAGGTTTTCCTCGGCAATTTGCAGCAGTTGTTCGAACATGGTTTTCCTCCTCCGAGTGGTGTTTTCTGTTAAAAACCGTTCGCCAAATTGGAATTTGGCGGACGATGCCAACTCACACATTATTTATGCGCGCATGTAATCATCGATAGTCACGTATTGATAAGCGGGCGGCTCATCCGCTTCACAGACATACGCGAACCCTATCTCTTCCATACGAACAAAGAAACGTTTATACCACTTATACTCGTATACCTCCGGCCCCTCTTCTTCCCACCGCGCTATGGCAGCTCTTTGTTGCTTTTGAGCGGCCTTCAGCAAGTGGCCACTACTGTAGCAATCTCCCAAATAGGCAGCAACCTCATATACGTATGGGTAATCGGCTAAATCAATAAAGTCAGCGGTATCATTCACTTCGCCATAACGATACAAGGTCACCTTGTAACACGGCTGTCTTCCCACCTGATATAAACTAACATCCAATTGCAGGTCTTCATCTATATCGATCGTGACCATCATTTCAAACTCGTCGTCACTTAATAGATGCCCTTCTTCTATATTGGCTATCGTCATATCGATTCCGTGGGACTCCAAAATCTCAGTCACTTCCGCAAAACAACTTCGAATTTTCTTCTCACCCTGATCGTAGGTAAGAAACCTGTCAGGAAAGATATAATTCACCACTGCTATGAAACTGATCAGCAACCCAACAACAAGCAAACCGATTAAAACTCTGTCCATTGTTCGCATTTTCTTTCGGTCCATCTTCTTATCCATAGAAACATTGCTCCCTTTTCTGTTCAAAGCAATTCGTCAAATCGGATTTTGTCTCATTCTTTGTTTTCAAGTTTGTTTATTCGTTCCTCCAGAGTTTTCACTCTTTTTTCAAGCGCGGATACGGCTTCGCCAAACGCAAACAAAAAAACAGACATTATGACGGCGCAAACGACTTCTATTAAGATGGGATCACCTGTTTCAATGGCATGCCATCCCCAGAAAAACATAATCAAATAGATTACAGCAAAGCACAGCGCAAAGATACCGGCAAACTTTAAAAGCATTTTCATTTTATTTTTCATAAAGGCCTCCGTTCGCCAAATTGGAATTTCGTTATACCTCTAATGCAAAATGACATTCAACAAATTCCTGCATTTCTTCCAATCCGTTATTTCCTACCTCGCAAATAGAGTCGAGGTCTTGGGCGTATACCCACAAATAGGCGATTGCAAATTTTTCATCAGAAACTCCGACCATTCCAAAGTTCTTAGGATAAACGGTATCTTCAAAGGTTGCTACTTTAAAGCTAAACCCTGCATAGAAAAATTCTGTAGCCGGAATGGCATAAACATTTTCGTCCCAATCGGCTTTTTGCGCTTTGTCAAGATATGTATACGCGGTTTTCAGTCGCTCTTTTTCTTTCAAATACACGTCTTTGTCATACTTAACGACTAATTGCATTGCATACTCAGGGAATACGGTTTCGTCTTTTCTAATAAAATAGTTTGCTTCTTTATACTCGCCAACGTCCTCTAAAAGAGGCATAAACAAATCTGCGTGATATCTTTCTATGTCATCCGCATAATTCTCAATGTTGTTATCGGTTTTTACACAAGAACAACACACAAAAGTAAAAACAATAACCAGTAGAGTTAACAAAACTTTTCTTGTTCGCATTTTGGGGATCTCCTATCAAATTGGAGTTTGTTCAATTTCTTTTTTGTAATACTGTTTAATCAGTTTATATTTTCAACAATTTATATATTCGCTCTGCTTCTTTTGGAAAGAAATACAGGCGAATGCTTTGATTGCCGTCCGTTAACAAAAGCCCTTTTGAAAACATCATATCGGGAATAGGTTCGGCGAGTGTTTCTTTCTTTTGAAAACGGGCAACCGTGCGAAAAAGATACTTGACGATGTACTCTTCATCCGTGACAATCAGCGTGCCGCCATTGGTGTACCAAATCGATTTTTGATAGTATGCCATTCTGAATTTTTCCACAAGCGACTTGTCCCTTCGTTTCAAAATGAATGATAGATAAATTTAGTCAAATTCAAGTTTGTTTAACTCTTTTGTGAATCAGCATTCTCGTCAGATACCTCGTGAAATCCACCACCAAAGAACCAACCTTTGGATTCAACAAAAGCTATAAATGTATCACAAACCTCATCTACAGTAATTTCATCTGGAACTTCAATACATCCACCAATTTCGATTTCTTTACTCATACGCTCGTTACCTCGCCAAATTCAAGTTTATCGGTCAGTTGTAGTATAGCATAACTTGACCAACAAGCAAAGAGGATATTTGAAAACACCCGCAGTTTGAGAAAACTGCGGGTGTTTGGTATCTTGTTGTACGGTCCTTAGCAGGACGGATTTTGTGCTATCTATTACAGTTCGTCCTCAAAGAACAGTTCGTCATCCTCGAAGAAAAAGTCGTCATCCTCAAAGAGAGAATCCTCGTCGCCGAAAAGGTCGTCATCATCCCAAGCGAGGTCATCGTCACCGAAGAGGAAATCATCGTCCATCTCCTCGAAGTCCTCGTACCCCTCCATGGGCGTGACGGTGACGTCGCCGTAGCGGACAAACTCGGTGGTCTGGGAGCAGACGTAGGTCACGGTGTCCTCCTCGCCCATAGCAATTTCGCAGGTGTAGGCCACGTTGAAGGTGGCCAAATAGCCGTCTTTCACCGAGAGGGTGATTTTACCGTCCTTGATGGTGATGTTGGACAGATCGTCCATCTCTTCGCCGATGACCTCGCCGATGGCTTTGCTATACAGATTTTTCATGGTGGCGTCGTCCACGGTCAGTTCAATGTGGTCGGCGGTGCCGGTGACACCCTCAAACAGCTTTTCGGGCAGCACCGCGATATACGCGTCGGAATTGCCGACTTCTTCTGCAAAATCTTCGTCGGTGGCGGCCATCTTATAGCCCTCGCCCAGCATGGTCATATACAGATACTCACCGTTGTAGTAGAACTGGAGGGGCGTCTCGGTCTTACTGCCCATCATCTCGACCACAGACTTGCCGTCCACACCGACCTCTTTGCCGTTGCACAGAAAGGTCATCTCGGCGGTGGTTTTCATTTGCATATCAAACATATCGGTGTCCAAGACGCAGACCGACTTTGCCTCGTAGGCGGTGGCGGCCAGCGTCTTTTCGGTGGCCTCTTTCACCACAGTGTAGAGGTCCACGGGCTCCTCTTTCTTGTCGTCGTCCTTGCCGCCGTTACCGTCGCAGGCGGTGAGCAGGCAGGTGCCGCAGAGCAGTACCATCGCCATCAGGATGGCCAAAAATCGTTTCATTTTCTATTCCTTCTTTCTTCTTTTAGTGGGTCAAACGATATCGTTAACCACAGTATACCACGATAGTCTACTGTTGTCAACCAAAATTTCTACTATTGTCGACTAGCACTTTTTACCAACCACGAGGGAACACAAAAAAGGCGTGAGAGCCGTTGCTCTCACGCCTTTTTATCAGTGTTTGCCTTTTTTGCGGCCGCTGAGGGAGGAAATCATCACGAACAGCAGCACCAGCACCACGATACCGGCGATGGCAATGCCGCCGATGAGCAGAATCTGCTGATTCTTTTCAAAGAAAGAGCCGCCTGGCTCGTCCACGTCGCCGTCAACGGGCTTGTTGGGTGTGGTGGCAGAGGGGGTGGTGACGACGTCACCCTCCACTGCGGTGGTGTGGTAGCGCTGGAGCGTGCCCTCTTTCTTATCGTAGGTATACCAGCCGGCCTCGCCGCCCACGGGGGCGGCCCACACCACGCAAAAATCCTTCAGCGCGCCGTCACGATGGATATAGGCGGACACTTGACCGCCCTCATAATCCAGCACGCCACGCATTAAGTTTTTGAGTTCCTTATCCGCAGGCAGGTCGTACAGCAGATAGGTGCCGCCGCCCACCGTCAGGGTACGGAAACGGGTGAAGGTGTCCTCTTCCACGTCATAGATGAAAAAGCCGTCCTCCGTCTTGTCCTCAGATACGAGATACAGCAGGGTCATACCTGTATCCTTGTTGACGGCGGCAGGCACCTCCACGCGGTTGATGGTGAGATTGCTCCAAGAGAATCCCTTGGGCAGGTCCACCGAGGCTTGGGTGTCCAGAATGGTCATCGCCTTGCCGTCGATGGTCACGTCCAGCGCGTCCTCGGGAGGAGGCGGCAGGGTGGTGCCGGTGGGCGGATTGGTGCCCGTGGTGGTGCTGGGCGCCGCCGCACGGGTGATCACCACGGTGT
Organism: Acutalibacteraceae bacterium; assembly: GCA_045544815.1. Classification (GTDB taxonomy): domain Bacteria; phylum Bacillota; class Clostridia; order Oscillospirales; family Acutalibacteraceae; genus UBA5905. Next base: position 25,321 of record JAZPZT010000034.1, read on the forward strand.
ACTTCTTGGTGGTGCCGTTGGGTGCGGTCACCGTGACCACGCGGGTGTTTTTACCCACCGACAGGGCGTTTTTGCCGCTGATGGAGGTCTTGGCGTCGCTGTGGTCGGCGGTGGCGCTCAGGGACAGAGAGGTCACGTCATAGCCCACCGAAATCTTATACTCGGTCACGTCAGGGTTAAACTTCGGGGTCAGCGTACCCTTGGAGGGCTTCAGGCTCTTCAGGTTGGCGTTGCCCGACAGGGTGGGGTTGCTGGCGGCCACGTCCACGCTCTTCACGTGATTCTCCAGCAGAGAGCCCTCGTCGGAGTACATACCCTCGGTGGTGAGGCTGAACTTGCCGTTGCCGGGTGCCAGCGCCTTAAAGTTGAGGGCGATGGACAGGGTGGCGGCAGGCTGAATATCGGTGGAGTAATAGGAGATCTTCACCATACCTGCGCCGCCGTTGGCGGTAGCGCCTGTGCAGGAGAGGTATTCAAACACGTTGGCGTCATAGGTAAACTTGGCGTCCAGTGAGCCAATGCCCTCGCCGCCGCCGTCGTAGGCTAAGGTCACGGTGACGGTGTCACCGATGATGACGGTGGTTTCGCCCACCCAAACGCTCACCGAGCCGGCGGCGGATACGGGCAGGGCGCCCAGCAGACTCACCAGCAGGGCGAGCACCGCCAGGGCAGAAAATATCTTTTTCATGGTCATTCCTCCTTACGAGGTAGTTGTCGTGGTGGTAGTAGAATCCGTAGGTGTGGTCGTGGTGGTGGAATCATTCGGCTTTGCCGTCGGCTGCAGAGAGGCGGTCAGCCCCAGTATGTAGCGCTGTGCCTGACGCAGGTCTTGAGAGTTCACCTTGCCGTCACGGTTGACGTCGGCGGCGGTGAGAAGGCGCCCCTCCAAGGCGGCTACGCCTAATACGTGACGCTGAACACGGCGCAGGTCTTGGGAGTTTACCTTGCCGTCGCCGGTGGCATCACCGTAGATGACGATCGGCAGGGTGATACACACCTTGCCGTCAGCGTCGCTGACGGTCAGCGTGTCGCCGGTGGCGATGACACCTTCGGTTTTATCCTTGCCGTCTGCGGCGGTCACCTTTGCGGTGCCGTCTTTCACTGCCAAGGCGGTGATAAAGTCCGCCACGGCGGTTTCCGGCTCCACACCGGTCACGGTGTCGCCGATGACGTAGGCAGTGCCCTCAATCACCGGCGTAGGTGTTGTCGGCGGCACCACGGGCGGGTCGACGGGTGTGTCGGGCGGCGGCTCGGGCACGTCCGCCTCGCAGAATACCGAGATGGTGTAGGTGCGCACCGCGCCGCTGGTGGCGGTGACGGTGACAGGGATGAGATTCTCGCCCTTATGGAGCTGAATGGTCCCCGTGCCGCTGAGGGTCGCCTCTTTGTTATTCTGCAGGGCGGCGACGGTCACGGCGGTGGTCTCTTTCGTCACCTCCACGGCGTATTCCATGGTATAGCGGTCAAAGGTGGGGGAGAGGGTAAATCCATCCACCGTCAGGCTGTCGAGAAAATTGTTGTTGTTGCCCGTCTCGGGAGGCTTGGGGGATACCGTCTCGGGCATTTCCTTGTATACGGGAATGACGAAGGAAATGCCGCCTGCCAGCTCCTCGGCGGTGGCCTTGCCGGCGCGGATTTTGCTCTCAGCGGTGGGTGCGTTGATGTTGGACATATACTGGTGGTTGTAGAGGTTTTCACCGGCTACGTTGAATTTCTGATAATAGGTGGTGTTCTGCCCTTTGTGGATATAGTTCTTGCCCAGGAATTGGGCGCTGCCCAGAATGCACTTGTAGGGCGTGTCCCATCCCTGCCGCTTGGCGTAGATGGCGCCGTTGGTCACCGCACCGTGATAGCTGCCGTACTGGCTGCCGGCATAGGCACCGATGTTGAAGAAATTGTAGTAGCCGTCGTAGTTGACGCCGTCGTCGCCGGTCCACGTGCCGTCGATTTTACTGCCCTCTTGGGTCATACGGGTGGCGAGGAAATAGGCGCTGACGTTGGCGTCCTTTCCTGCCTGCAACACGTCGGCGGCATAGCCGTCGTAGCGGCTGGGCAGGATGGCTTGTACACCGGATAGGGTGTGCTTTTCGGAATACAGCTGATTCTCAAACTGGAAGATATAGGTGAAATCCAACCAGTTGCGCACGTCCATAAAATAGGCGATGATTTCTGCCGTAGGGGTCACCCATCCGCCGGAGTCCATCTCCACGTAGGTGCCGGTTTTCCAGTCGTAGGCACCGTATTCCATGGACAGCCACGCCTCGGGATATTCATCCTCGTCCAGCGCATTTTTCAGCGCCTCGCTTTCGGCGGCGACCGCCTCGGCAAAGGTCATGGGCAGCACCGTGGCCTCAAACACCCAGTTGGGATAATGGGCGTGGAGGTTGCGCAGAGCCACTTTGTAGTCCTCGGGGAAGCTTTGCTCGGTCAGATAGGCCTCAAATTCCTCTTCGGTCTCATAGGATTTGTTAATGCGGATATAGGCGGCGGTGCACCAGCCCGTGACGCCGCTTGCGGTGGTTACCTGATACCATTTGCCGTCCTCGGAGGCGGCGAGCACCGCCACTACGTCGCCGTTAGATAGCTTGTCCAACACGGTGGCGGAGGTGGAAGCCTCCTTGCGCACATACAGTTTACTGCCGGAGTTGATGTTAAAGACCGTGCCGGTGGCACCCTCGGGTAGTGGCTCAGGCTTTGTTTGGTTGATGCGGATGTAGGTGGCGCTGGACCAGCCTGTGACACCCGAGGGTGTCACCACCTGATACCAGCCGCCGTCCTCAGAGGTGGCAAGGATGGTTACCACGTCGTTGTTATACACTTGTGCGATGACTTCGCCGTCCACCGGTGCCTTGCGCACACGCAGAGGGGTGCCGTCACTCAGACCGTACACCGTGCCGGTGGTCGTTTCCTCTGCCAGAGCGGCGTAGGGGAGGGTGGTCAACAGTAAGAGCAGGCACAACAGTGCCGCCAAAATCCGTTTTCTCATGGTGGTAACCTCCTTTCGCGTTCGTTTAGATTTCCGTAGCGGAATAGGACGTATCCGTCCGTCACCTCTCGCACCGCCTCGATTTGCCGAGGGATGATGGTGGCGTCGGTGGCCCATTCCGCTTTGCCCGTCCCGGCATAGGGGTCGTGGGCGAGACCGACCTTGTATAGGGCAAGGCCGATATAGAGTTTCACACCTTCTCGCCGTGGCAAATGCGCCCATTGGGTCAGCAGGGCGGTAAAAGGTTTCGTTTCGTGGCGAAAGCCCACGTACAGTTGGGGACAGATATAGTCGATATACCCCGGCTCGGCCATCCATCGGGCGACGTCGGCATAGGATTGGTTGCGGTTTTTCTCGATGTCCGCCGCAGGGCTGACACCGAACAGCCGCCCTCGTTGACGGCACAGACCGTATACGCCGCTGACGAGGGCATCCACTTGGGTGCGCCGCCAGGTGGCGACCGCCACGCCCTCGGGGATATCCTCAAAGGCTTCTGCCTCCTGCGTCATTCCTGCTGGGTAAAAATAATCGTCGAAATGAATGCCGTCCACGGCGTAATTATCTAAAATCTCACGCACGCCCTCCAGTAGGTTTTGCCGTACCTGCGGACGGTTGGGCATATAGTACCACACGCCGTTTTTCATAAAGCAATCGCCGTCGGCGGAGGAGGTGCCAATGCGATAGGGATTTACCCAAGCGTGGAGGGAGATCCCTCGCCGATGTGCCTCCTTAACGGCGCAAGCTAACGGGTCGAAGCCATCTGCGATCAGCGCCCTTGCCGCCGCAGCGGCAGGCCACACCGTCGACGGAAAATAGGCGTCGCCGTGGGCCCTCACGTGAAAAAACACCGTGTTGATTTGCTTATTTGCACAGGTTTCCATCACCTCTGCGATGGCGTTTGCCGCCTCTTGGGGCGAAGGGGAAGCCAATATTTCGTCCAGTTCTATGTAGGACAGCCACACGCCACGCATTTCGGCAGGCGTTTCGGGTGAGGGAGAGGGCACGGTCGGTGGCGGTTCGCTGCGGTGACAGCCGCACAATAAGACAATACCGCAGAATGCCGCCGCCCAACGACGCCATTTCCCCTTATACATCATTATTCTACAAAAAAACCGATAAAAGGTCAAGGGAAAACACTGAATTGCCAATAATTAACAACCTCTTTTCTTTTGATGTACGTTGTGGTAGAATACCTCTGTAAAGGAGGCGAGAATATGACTCTTTCACTCAATTGGGCGGTGGCGTGGCTGGTTGCGGCCGCTATCGTTGCGCTTTTGGTCGTTCTGTGGGATAAAAATCGGGCTCGGCGCCGCGAATGGCGCGTGCGGGAGAGCACGCTGTGGTTGATTGCCCTTCTGGGCGGATCGGTGTCTATGTTTCTTACTATGCTGGTGGTGCGCCATAAGACACGCCATATGCGGTTTATGGTCGGTCTCCCTTTGTTGGCACTGGCTAAGGTAGGTCTTGTTTATTTGCTGTGTCAGACGCAAATACTCACCTTTACATAACGTTTGCTTTTGAGTGAGGATACAGATTGGCAGTCGGCGCAGGACGGCGACGCCGAGTATCTGCGTGCCGTCAACTATTTCCCCTGTCGTTTATGAGGGGCGCAACCCTCACTCTGTCATTTTGCGGATGTGGTGCCGGATTTCCCTCGGGAGTAGGCGCAGAAAGTGTGAAAATACCCTTGATTTTGTCGATGTGATGTGCTATGATACCATATGTAGTATTATTAGATGGATTTTTCATTCGCCACCACAACGCCGATGAGGAGGGACCCTGTATGAAATGCCCCTTTTGCGGACACACCGATAGCCGCGTGATCGATTCCCGTCCGACGGATGAGGACAGCCGTATTCGCCGCCGCCGTGAATGCATTCAGTGCAATAAGCGATTCACCACCTACGAGATTGTGGAGAATCTTCCCATCGTCGTGGTGAAGAAAGATAAATCTCGTGAGCCTTTCGACCGCAACAAGGTGCTCAGCGGTCTGCTGCGCGCCTGCGAGAAGCGCCCCGTCTCTTTAGAGCGTTTGGAGCGTGCCGTGGACGATATCGAGGCACAGATTCAAAACAGTCTGGAGCGCGAGGTCTCCACCCACAAGATTGGCGAGTACGTTATGGAGCAGTTGATGCACATCGACGACGTGGCCTACATCCGCTTTGCCTCCGTCTATCGCCAGTTTAAGGATATCCAGTCCTTCCACGACGCCATCCGCAAGCTGATGGACGATGAGGGCACCGAAACGGAATAAGTCTGTACAAGCGACCGTTTACCGTCGGTAGACGGTCGTTATTTTTGATTATAGGGGAGGTGAGGGCATGGCCTATCTCAGCGTACAACAATTGGATAAATACTTTGGCGAGCGTGCCCTCTTCACCGACCTGTCCTTCGAGGTGGGTGAGCACGACAAAATCGGCCTTGTGGGCGACAACGGTTGCGGCAAGACCACCCTTCTGCGCATTTTGATGGGCGAGGACACCGACTATGGCGGCACGGTGGTGAAATATCGTGATACCTCCATCGGCTATATGGAGCAGCACACCTGTCGCGAGGACACCCGTACCCTTTTTGACGAGGTGCAGAGCGTCTTTGCCCCCGTGATGGCGGTGGAGCAGGAATTGGCGCAGGTGAATGCCGCCCTTTCTCAAGGCAATCCCACGGCGGAATTGTTGGAGCGCCAACTGCTTTTGCGTGAAAAATTCGAGTCTATGGGCGGCCTCTACTACAAGAGCCGCGTTCGTGCCACTCTGTTGGGCCTTGGCTTTCCCGAGTCTGCCTTTACCACCCCCGTGGGCGTGCTGTCCGGCGGACAGCGGAGCAAGGCGGCGATGGGCCGCCTGTTGCTGGCGCAGACCAATCTCTTACTGCTGGACGAGCCCACCAACCACTTGGACATTCCCTCGGTGGAGTGGCTGGAGGAATACCTACAGGAGTATAACGGCGCCCTCATCGTCATCTCCCACGACCGCTATTTCCTTGACCGTGTCACCAACCGCACTATGGAACTAAAGAACGGCCGTCTGTACATCACCGCCGGCAACTACTCTCGCCACAAAGAGCAGCGAGAGCGTGACCGTGAGATAGAATTAAAGCATTACAAATCCACTATGCAGGAAATCCGCCACGTGGAGGAAAACATCGCCCTCCTAAAGCAGTGGAATCGAGAGAAGAGCGTCCGTCAGGCGGAGAGCCGCCAGCACCGCCTCGACCGCCTGCGCGAGGGTCTGGTTGACCCCGAAAAGGACAGCGATGTGCTCCGTTTCACCTTTGAGGCGGCGCAGGTCAGCGGCAACGAGGTGCTCACCGCACGCAGTTTGGCTAAGGCTTTTGACCGCCCCTTGTTCCATGGCGCCGATTTGGATATTATGCGTGGCGAGCGTGTTTTTCTTCTTGGCCCCAATGGTTGCGGAAAAACCACGCTGCTGAAAATGCTGGCAGGTCGTCTGGCTACCGACAGCGGCTTCATTCGCTTGGGCGCTAAGGTGAGTATCGGCTACTACGACCAGGTGCAGCAGGGACTGGACGAGAAAAAGACCGCCCTGCAAGAGCTGTGGGACGCCTATCCCCACAAGACGGAGACGGAATTGCGGTGCGCGATGGCGGCTTTCCTCTTCCGTGGAGATGACGTATTCAAACCCATCGGCGTGATGAGCGGCGGCGAGCGGGCACGCCTGCTATTGCTGAAGTTGATGTTGGCAGGGGATAATTTCCTGCTGTTGGACGAGCCCACCAACCATTTGGACATCGCCTCCCGCGAGGCGCTGGAGGAGGCTCTGTCGGATTACGACGGCACCATCCTCGCCGTGTCCCACGACCGTTATTTCATCAATCGTATGGCAGGCCGTGTGCTGGCGCTGACCCCCGACGGCATTGAGCAGGTGGGCGGCGACTACGACGCCTATGCGGCGGCACGCCGTGCGGCGCAGGCCGCACCACCCACACCGGTGAAGGCGCCCTCCACCAACACCTACAAACAGCGCAAAGAGCGAGAGAGTGCCATCCGCCGCCTCACCACCGCCGTGCGCCGTGCGGAGGAGGCGGTTGCGGCGCTGGAGGAGGAGATCGCCTTCCTCACGGCGCAGTTGGAGGACCCTGCCACCGCCGCCGATTATGAAAAACTCACCGCCATCACCGCCGCCCTTCACGAGAAGAATGAGGCGCTGACCGCCCGGATGGAGGTGTGGGAGCAAACCCAACTGGAGTTGGAAGAATTGACCGCCGAAAACGACGGATAAATCCACAAATCGCTGTTGACAAAAGCACTTTAAAGTGCTAAACTGTTAACAACCCCAAAACTCCTGTCCTTCGGGGCAGGAGTTTTCTGTTTTCACCACCTTGGAAAGGATTGCTATTATGGGACTGATACGATGGCGGAGAATCCTGTTGTCCGTATAATATAATATGTATACAATAGGAGGAACAAGTTTATGATTCTCAACGGTGTAGATTTTGAAACCTACTTTAAACATTATCCCGATGAAAACGGTTATTTCGGCCCCTACGGCGGCGCCTATATCAGTGACGAGCTAAAGGCGGCGATGCAGGAGATTTCCACTGCCTATTTCACCATTGCTCAGTCGCGCCAGTTTATTGCCGAGTTGCGCCGTATCCGCAAGGAGTTTCAGGGCCGTCCCACGCCTGTCTCCCATCTGGAGCGCTTGTCCAACAAATTGGGCAACGTCCAGCTGTACGTCAAGCGTGAGGACCCCAACCACACCGGCGCCCACAAGCTGAATCACTGTATGGGCGAGGTGCTGCTGGCTAAGTATATGGGCAAGCACAAGGTGATTGCCGAGACGGGTGCCGGTCAGCACGGCGTGGCCATGGCTACCGCCGCCGCTTACTTTGGTATGGAGTGCGACATCTATATGGGCAGCGAGGATATTAAGAAGCAGGCGCCCAACGTGGCCCGTATGCGTATCCTCGGCGCCAACGTGGTGGAGGTTACCGAGGGTCAGGCCACTCTGAAAGAGGCGGTGGACGCCGCCTTCGCCGCCTACGCCCGTGAGTATAAGGATTGTATCTATTGCATCGGCTCGGTGGTGGGTCCCCATCCCTTCCCCATGATGGTACGCGATTTCCAGCACGTGGTGGGCGAGGAGGCTCGCTCCCAGTTTATCGAGATGACCGGCCACCTGCCGGATGCCATCGTGGCCTGCGTGGGCGGTGGCTCCAATGCGGCAGGCTTCTTCTCCGGCTTCCTCAATGACCCCGTGGATATCTATGGCATCGAGCCTCTCGGCCGCGGCACCGCCTTGGGCGACCACGCCGCCTCGCTGCAGTATGGTACCGAGGGCGTTATGCACGGCTTTAATAGCATTATGTTAAAGGATGAAAACGGCGACCCTGCCCCCGTCTATTCGGTGGCCAGCGGTCTGGACTATCCTTCCTCCGGCCCCGAACACGCTTTCCTGCACACCTTGGGGCGCGTCAAGTACGATGTGATCAATGACGATGACACCATCGACGCCTTCTTCGAGTTGTCTCGCTTGGAGGGTATCATCCCTGCCATCGAGAGCGCCCACGCCGTCGCCTACGGCATTAAGTTGGCCAAGACGATGGGTAAGGGCTCTGTGCTCATCAATCTCTCCGGCCGTGGCGATAAGGATATGGATTATATCATCGAAAAGTACGGAATTCGTTGATATTTCGGCTTGTTTTCGTCCTCCTCTCCCTTGTTTTTGCAGGGGAGAGGAGGTTTCTTTTTGTGATATAAAAATTTAACGAAAATAGTGTTAAAAAATATCAAAAAACTTGAAAAAACCTGTTGACAAATAGGGATGGGAGTGGTATGATAGCAAAGCTGTCTACGCGAAAGCAATAGCTTAAGCGAGCGAACAGCACCGCAAATAGCTGCGGTTTCGCGATAGCGAAATGCCGGTCGTTTAGACTGGCAAGCAGGTATTTGACCGACTTCGGGATTGCCGAAGTCGAGAGGACCTTGAAAATTAAACAGTGTAAGACAAGAACGAAAACACACACAATACCCGTTAATTCTTACTCAGTATGAGAAGAATCCGGAAACAAGAAATTGTTTTCAAATTAAGACGCCAAAGAGCGTCATGAGTTACAAACTCAAAACATGATTAGTACAGCCGCGAGGTTGTGTTAATACCATTTTTGAGAGTTTGATCCTGGCTCAGGACGAACGCTGGCGGCGTGCCTAACACATGCAAGTCGAACGG
>JAZPZT010000035.1:0-2748 GCA_045544815.1 Acutalibacteraceae bacterium
GAATCCCGCCCCTGCCCTGTGCGAGAAATTAAAAGTGAAAAAAACCATAAAAAACCGGCCGGGCAAGCGAGGCTTGCACTTCGGTTTTCTCTTTGCGTATCTTATTTGTCGCTGACCACGTGGACGTCCATCTGGGGGAAGGGAATGGTGATATCGTTCTGGTCGAAAGCCTTCTTAATGCTCTCGGTCAGGTCGAAGAATACCGTCCAGTAATCCTCGTTCTTACACCACACACGCACCACGTAGGTGAGAGAGCTGTCGCTGTGGGCGGACACACGCACCTGAGGAGCGGGCTCGGCCAGTGCCAGAGGGTGCTCCTCGGCCAGCGTGGTGACAATGGCCTTCACCTGCTCAATATCACAGGAATAGGCGGTGTTCACCGTCAGGTCCACACGACGCAGATTCTCGGCGGAGTAATTTTCGATCACGGAATTGGTGATGGTGCCGTTGGGCAGGGTAATGCGCTTGTTATCCACCGACAGCAGGACGGTGTACACCACCGTAATCTCCTTGACGGTACCGGTCTCGCCGCATACCTCGATGAAATCGCCCACCTTAAAAGGCTTGAAGAAGAGAATCATCAAACCGCCGGCAAAGTTGCTCAGAGAGCCCTGCAGGGCGAGGCCGATGGCAACGCCACAGGAAGCCAGAATGGTGATGAAAGAGGTGGCAGGGATACCAATCATACCGGCGATGATAATCACCAGCAGGATATACAGACCGATACCCACGAAACTGCCCAAGAAAGAGCGCAGACCGGGGTCCAGCTTATCCAGCTTCGGGCTGGTTTTGATAAACTTCTTAATCCAGCTAATGACCTTGAGAGCAACCACCAGCACCACGATGGCGGCCAACAGACGAATGCCCCAAGTGGTAGCCAACTGAATGAGATAATCCAAAATTGCTTGCCAATTCATACGAAACACTCCTTTTTTAAAGTGAATTCAGTATAACATAATCCGCCAAAAAATGCAAGTACTCATACTTTTTTGCGGCTCCACAGCCAATCGGTGAAGCGGCAGGACGCCAACGCAAGGCCCACAGCCAACAGCACACCGGCCGCCACGTCGGTGGGATAGTGCACAAACAGATACAACCGCGAGCAGGCAATCAGCGCCGCCAACACTAAGGCGGCAATACCCCATTTGCGATGATAATGGTGCAGGGCGATAGCCGCATTAAAGGATACTAGCGTATGCCCCGAGGGGAAGGAAAAATCGCTGAGTGTATTCACCAGCAGGTCTACCTCCACCAAATCGTAGGGACGCATGCGCCCGACAAGGTTTTTGAGCCCCAAATTGCCCACGAGGAAGCCGCAAGCCATGGCGATACCCATCGCCACGCCTGCCTTGCGCGTCTTTTTGAAGCACAGCAGAATCAGCGCCAACAAAATCCAAAACTCACCGTGGCGAGCCAGAGAGGAAATCAGCGGCATCACCGTATCCAAGAAGGGACAGGTAAGATGTTCCCGTATCCACCAAAGGATGGGCAATTCGTATTCGTTCAACCAATTCATACCAAATCCTCCAACAGCCATTCCGCACAGCGGATGCCGTCAACGGCGGCAGAGGTAATGCCGCCTGCATAGCCGGCGCCCTCTCCGCAGGGATAGATACCGCCCACCGCCGACTGTCCGCGGCTGTCACGGGTGAGGCGGATGGGAGACGAGGAGCGACTCTCCACGCCGGTCAGCACCGCATCGGGGCGGTCAAAGCCGTGAAGCTGACGCCCGAAAATAGGCAGCGCACCCTTGAGGGAGGCGGACACGAAAGAAGGCAAACACTCCCGCAAATCCGTCCAAGTGACGCCAGGCAGATAGGAGGGTTGCACCTCCCCTGCCCCCGTGGAAGCACGACCTGCCAGAAAATCCCCCACCAGCTGAGCAGGGGCGTGATAGTTACTGCCGCCCAATGCGTAGGCGGCTCTCTCCATCTGACGCTGCAACTGAAATCCTGCCAAAGGATGGTCCGAGCCGAAATCGGCAGGGGTGACACCCACCAGCAGGGCAGAGTTGGAATTGACCGCGTCACGGGCGTGCTCGCTCATACCGTTGACCGCTACGCCGCCCTCTTCGGAGGCGGCGGCCATCACCACGCCGCCGGGGCACATACAGAAGGTGTACACGCCACGACCACCGTCGGGGGTGCAGGACAGCTTATAGTCGGCGGCACCCAGCGCAGGGTGGCCTGCGGCAGGGCCGTACTGGCTCTTATCAATCATATCACGGGGGTGCTCGATACGCACACCCACGGCAAAGGGTTTGGGTTCTACAGGTAAGCCGTGGGAAAACAGCATTTCGGCGGTATCGCGGGCGGAGTGCCCGATGGCGAGAATCACCTGACGACAGGGCATTTCCATCGGCTCGCCGTCAGCCTCTACGATGAGCGCCGTCACAGCGCCGTCGGTGATAACCAAATCCGTCACCTGATGGCGAAAGAGCACCTGACCACCGAGGCGAATAATCTCCTCACGCAGGCCACGGACGGTGTCCTGCAGGCGGTCGGTGCCGATGTGGGGCTTCGCCTGCCACAGAATCTCCGCAGGGGCGCCTGCCGCCACGAAGGTCTCCAGCACGCGGCGAATGCGAGGGTCTTTGATACCCGTATTCAGTTTACCATCCGAAAAGGTGCCGGCGCCGCCCTCGCCAAACTGCACGTTGGAGGCGGTATCCAGCACACCGGTGCGGCGGAAGGTGTCCACCGCCTGTCGGCGGCTATCCACGTCGCCGCCACGCTCCAACAGAATGGG
>JAZPZT010000036.1:0-1631 GCA_045544815.1 Acutalibacteraceae bacterium
TTGTACGTATCCAATGGACGGCAATCGGCATCGTTACTGTGTGCCGCCACGAAAATACGGCTTGGATCACCGCTGCCATCTGCAGAGATCACCACAGGCGTATGCTGAAACACATCGCCTTCGAACAGCAACTGAATCATATCACCGGGTCTCGCCAGCATGAGATTTTGGCTCGATGTGGCAATGGGTCCCGGTGAACTCTCGGCGCGGGTTAAAAAGTTATAGAAAAACTCCACGCCGCTCCACGCAGGAGCGCGATCCTCGGCGCTGCGATAGTACCAGCCGAATGTAGGCGTAAAGTTCATCACACCTGTCCCTGCATATAGACACTGGGACGCAAAGTTGGTGCAATCGCCGCCGATTTCTTCAAAGTCATAGAAGGCAGGATTGCGGCGATACGCCCAATAATAGGCATAGGATACCGCCTGCATCCGCCGATAAGGCAGTAAGATCATAAAATACGCCTCCCCAGCCCTATCCTATGCTGTGTGAGTTATTTGGTGCGTAGCACCCGCAGGCTGTTCAGCACTGCCAAGAGGCACACGCCCACATCGGCAAATACCGCCAGCCACAAACCCATGTTGGTCAACAACGAAATGAGGAGAATGGCGATCTTGACCGCGATAGAGAACACGATATTTTGCCGCGCGATAGCCATGGTGCGGCGCGCAATGCGAATGGCAAGAGGCAAACGGGTCAGCTGATCGTCCATAATGACCACATCTGCGGCCTCCATGGCGGCATCGCTGCCCAGTGCGCCCATAGCAACGCCTACATCGGCGCAAGCCAGTACAGGGGCATCGTTGATGCCGTCACCGGCGTAGACCACGCTGCCGCGCTCTTTCAGCGCCTTGAGGGCATCGACTTTACCCTCGGGAAGGAGTTCCGCATAGGCGTGATCCAAACCCACGGCCTCTGCAACGCGATCAGCAGCCGCCCGTGTGTCGCCGGAGAGCATGGTGATGTCGTGAAGTCCCATAGCGCGCAGCTGTGCCACCGCTTCGTGAGCCTCAGCTTTTACGGTGCGGTGGTAGACCATATGGTTCTCCACCACGCCTGTGGTCAATGTACCTGTCTTATCAAAGGCGGCGATTTCCGCTTTTGCCAACAGCTCCAAATAGCTGCCGCCCTTTAGGAGGATACCCTGTTTTCCCGCACAGCCGATACCTGCAAAGAAACTCAGGGGCACAGAAATTACCAACGCGCAGGGACAGGAAATCACAAGGAAGGACAGCGCCTTATGGATGAACTCGCTCCATGTACCAAGGTTCAACAGCGGCGGGATCGCCGCCAGCAGCACCGCTGCAACGCAGACAACAGGGGTATAAATGCGGGCAAAACGGGTAATAAACTGCTCGGGTTTTGCCTTGTTCTCCTGTGCTTCCTCTACCAGTTTCATAATGCGGCTGACAGAGGACTCACCAAAGGGCTTCGTCACTTGGATTTTCAGTGTTCCGCGACCATTGATGCAGCCGGAGAGTGCTTCATCTCCCACCGTCCACTCGCGCGGCACAGATTCGCCCGTCAGCGGCGAGGTATCCACCATGGAGCTGCCTTCCAAAATCACGCCATCCAGCGGGATTCGTCCACCGCCGCGGACAAGAATCACGTCACCGACTGTAATATCTTCA
>JAZPZT010000037.1:0-14090 GCA_045544815.1 Acutalibacteraceae bacterium
ATCCGACTTAGTCCCCAACGGTAACCACGACCCCCAGCAAGACCCAGCCCACCGCTACTACTCCGAGCAAAACCGAGCCGACCAAGACGAATCCCACGCAACCGACTGCTAGTCAAACTCGTCCCACCGCAACCCAAACACAACCTACCCAAACCACGCCCACCACTCAGCCCACTGTTACAGATCCATCCGGCGAAGACCCTGTCGAGCCGATGCCTGAGTGGCCTTATTTGTGGATTATTTATGAATCGGGGGAGAACTACGCAAACGGAGAGGTGCCGATTTACTTCAAATTAGAGGGCTTTGAGGAAGTTCCCTTCGACTGGGTTAAAGAGACCTCGTACACGGCGGACGGCTTTTCGGTGGTAGGAGACATCACCGTAGAGCGAGACGCCGAGACGGGAGCTCTCATCTATCGTATGGTGTTGGCCTACGACGGCGTCACCCCCAAGCCGTCTTTTTTCTTCAGCGTTGTTACGGCTGACGGTATGAAGCAAACCGACGGATTGTATGGTTATCCCGCTCCTCACGGTTTTTTTGTCAGTCCCTCTTATGATTCGGCTTTTAGTGCCAGTCAATACTATTTGGTAAAGACCGGTGTGATAACGCATGATGAGTATCAAGCCATTATGGAAAAATATTGGAGTCAATTTGGTTTCGAGTTTTCCATCGTTGTAGATGACAATTCGCATTAAATACGTTATTTGAAAACCGCCCGACAGTTCGCTGTCGGGCGGTTTCCCCTTTTCTCCCTACCACCCCGCACCAAGGCAGTGGTAGGATCAAGCCTTCCCCTTGAGGGGAAGGTGCCGAGTGAAACGAGGCGGATGAGGTGTTGCCGAAGGCTTTTGGATTATCGGTAAATATTCGACGCTCTGCGACCACCTCATCAGTCTGCCCTTCGGGCATCCAGCTTCCCCTCGAGGGGAAGCCTTTCCCCCGCACCGACCTTGGATAGATCCCGTAGAGGCGGGCGCCCTCGACCGCCCGTGGGGATTGTCTTACCACACGTCTTTTCCCTTTTCCCCCTTGACATTTCTCGCGCTATCCGCTATTATATTGTATGATAATTAAAAACAGTGAACGAGTCAGTAGCGCAGTTATGCTCCCACAGCGAGTCGGGGATGGTGTAAGCCCGACGGTAGGCATGCGGCGTGAATATCCCTCGGGAGTTGCCGGCTGAACGGATTTTCCTATTAGGCACGGACGGTTGCCCACCGTTAGCGGGGCGGCGTATGATGGTACGTGCAAATAGGTGGTATAGCGAAGTTTGACCTTCGTCCTGTTTTGCGGGACGAGGGATTTTTTATTGTTTGGAGGTATTGAGATGTACAAGAAAGTATCGACCAATATGGACTTTGTACAGCGGGAGCGCGAGGTGTTGCAGTTCTGGACGGACAACAAGGTCTTCGAGCAGTCCTTGGAGCAGAGCAAGAAGGGGGAGACCTACACCTTCTATGACGGCCCTCCCACGGCCAACGGTAAGCCCCATATCGGCCACGTGCTGACCCGCGTGATCAAGGATATGATCCCCCGTTACCGCACGATGAAGGGCTATATGGTTCCTCGTAAGGCCGGTTGGGACACCCACGGTCTCCCTGTGGAGCTGGAGGTGGAGAAACAGCTGGGTCTGGATGGTAAGGAGCAGATCGAAAAATACGGTCTCGAGCCCTTCATCGATAAGTGCAAAGAGAGCGTCTGGAAGTACAAGGGCATGTGGGAAGGTTTCTCCGGCACCGTTGGCTTCTGGGTGGATATGAATGACCCTTACGTCACCTATCACGACGACTACATCGAGTCCGAGTGGTGGGCTCTGCGCCAGATTTGGGACAAGAAGCTGCTGTATAAGGGCTTTAAGATCGTTCCCTATTGCCCTCGTTGCGGCACTCCTCTGTCCAGCCACGAGGTGGCTCAGGGCTATAAGTGTGTCAAGGAGCGCTCCGCTGTGGTACGTTTTAAGGTTGCCGATGAGGACGCCTATTTCCTCGCTTGGACCACCACCCCTTGGACGCTGCCTTCTAATGTGGCGCTGTGCGTCAACCCCGACGAGACCTATTGCAAGGTGAAGGCCGCCGACGGCTACACCTACTATATGGCCGAGGCTCTGCTGGACCGTGTGCTGGGCAAGTTGGCTACCGAGGACACTCCCGCCTACGAGGTGCTGGAGACCTATGTTGGCCGCGATCTGGAGCGCAAGGCTTACGAGCCTCTGTACGACTGCGCCAAGGTGCTGGCCGACAAGCAGAAGAAGGACGGCTTCTACATCACCTGCGACGGCTACGTCACCATGACCGACGGTACCGGTATCGTGCATATCGCTCCCGCCTTCGGTGAGGACGATGCCCAGGTGGGCCGCAAATACGACCTGCCCTTTGTCCAGTTGGTGGACGGCGCCGGTCATATGACCGAGGATACGCCTTTTGCCGGTCTGTTTGTGAAGGATGCCGACCCCAAGATTTTGGTGGATCTCGACGCTCGCGGCCAGTTGTTCGACGCACCTAAGTTCGAGCACGATTATCCCTTCTGCTGGCGTTGCGACACGCCCCTGATCTATTACGCTCGTGAGTCTTGGTTTATCAAGATGACTGCCGTGCGTGAGGATCTGATCCGCAATAACAACACCGTCAACTGGATTCCCGAGTCCATCGGCAAGGGTCGCTTTGGCGATTGGTTGGAGAATGTGCAGGATTGGGGCATCAGCCGTAACCGCTATTGGGGTACTCCTCTCAATATTTGGGAGTGCTCCTGCGGCTGTCAGCACGCCATCGGCAGCCGTGCCGAGTTGCGTGAGATGGCTATCGACTGCCCCGAGGATGTGGAGCTGCACCGTCCCTTTATCGACGCCGTTACCCTGCGTTGCCCCGATTGCGGCGGCGTGATGAAGCGTGTGCCTGAGGTCATCGACTGCTGGTTCGACTCCGGCGCCATGCCCTTCGCCCAGCACCACTATCCCTTCGAGAATCAGGATATCTTCGCCAAGCAGTTCCCCGCCGATTTCATCTCCGAGGGTGTGGACCAGACCCGTGGTTGGTTCTATTCTCTGTTGGCGATTTCCACCTTGCTGTTCAATAAGGCTCCCTATAAGAACGTCCTCGTCTTGGGTCACGTGCAGGACGCCGATGGCCAGAAGATGAGTAAGTCCAAGGGCAACGCCGTTGACCCCTTCGAGGCGCTGGAAACCTACGGCGCCGACGCCATCCGTTGGTATTTCTATTCCAACTCCGCCCCCTGGCTGCCCAACCGCTTCTCGGGTAAGGCGGTGCAGGAGTGCCAGCGCAAGTTCCTCGGCACTCTGTGGAACACCTACGCCTTTTTCGTGCTGTACGCCAACATCGACAACTTCGATGCCACCAAGTACAGCCTCGAGTACGATAAACTCTCCGTGATGGATAAGTGGCTTTTGTCCCGTCTCAACTCCACCGTGCGTGCCGTTGACGAGCATTTGGCCAATTATCGCATTCCCGAGGCCTCCCGTGTGCTGCAGGATTTCGTGGACGAGCTGAGCAACTGGTACGTCCGCCGCAGCCGCGAGCGCTTCTGGGGCAAGGATATGCCTCAGGATAAGATCAATGCCTATATGACCCTGTACACCGCTTTGGTGACGGTGGCCAAGGCATCCGCCCCCATGATTCCCTTCATGGCAGAGGACATCTATCGCAATCTGGTGTGTGAGAACGATCCCACCGCTCCCGTCAGCGTCCACCTGTGCGCCTTCCCCGAGGTCAACGAGGCTTACATCGACACCGCCCTGGAGGCCGCTATGGACAGCGTCCTGCAGATCGTGGTGCAGGGCCGTGCTGCCCGTAACGGCGCCGCCTGCAAGAATCGTCAGCCCTTGGGCAAGATGTACGTCCAGATGGATGGCACTTTGGACGAGTTCTGCACCGCCATCATCGCTGACGAGCTGAACATTAAGTCTGTGGAGTTCATCACCGACGCCGCCGCCTTTATGAGCTACTCCTTCAAGCCTCAGCTCAAGACCGTCGGCCCCAAATACGGCAAGCAGTTGGGCGAGATTCGCACCGCTCTTACCGAGCTGGACGGCAACGCCACCATGGCCGAGCTGAATGAGGAGGGTGCCATCACCCTGCATCTGCCCTCCGGCGACGTTACGCTGGCTACCGAGGATCTGCTGATTGAGACCACCCAGACCGAGGGTTATTACACCGTCTCCGACCGTGGTATCACCGTGGCTATCGATACTCGCCTGACCCCCGAGCTCATTGAGGAAGGCTTCGTCCGCGAGGTGGTCAGCAAGCTGCAGACCATGCGTAAGGAGGCCGGTTTTGAGGTGATGGACACCATCTCCGTCTACGTCACCGGCAACGAGAGCGTGGAGCAGTTGGTGGAGCGCAACTGGGCTTCCATCGGCTCCGACGTGATGGCCACCGCTCTGACGGTTGGCTCTACCGCCGGCTACGTCAAGGAGTGGAACATCAACGGTGAGGTTGTCACCCTGGCTGTGGAGAAAAACGCCAACTAATCCCACTTGCTTTTTAACTGTACAATGTTATAATAACCTTGTAACCAAACGAAAGGAGTTTTTACTATGATTATCACCAAAGAGAGCATTATCGGCAACATTCTGGACGCCGATCCCACCACCGCTCCTTACTTCCTGGAGATGGGTATGCACTGCTTGGGTTGCCCCGGCGCCCGTAGCGAGAATCTGGAGCAGGCCTGCGCCGTGCACGGTGTGTCTGTGGACGATCTGGTGGAGAAGCTGAACAAGCACTTCGGCAACTAATCCGAAAAGACCCGGTGGAGGTATGTCCTCCACCGGGTTTATCGTTGCCGACGCAGTCGGCTTGGAGGAAACTATGATTACGTTAGATAAACGCCTGTCTGCCGTGGCCGCCTTGGTGCGGCAGGGCAGCCGCTTGGCGGACATCGGCACCGACCACGCCTACCTGCCTGTTTACTTGGTGCAGAGCGGTGTGTGCCCCTCGTCCATCGCCTCGGACATCGGAGAGGGCCCTTTAGAGGCCGCACACCGTACCGTCACGGAAAATGGGCTGACAAGTGAAATCGCTTTACGCCTCGGAGACGGCCTTTCCACCGTCTCTGCGGAGGAAATCGATGATATCGCCATCGCCGGTATGGGCGGCGAGACCATCGTCGCCATCTTAGAGGCAGCACCGTGGGTGCAAAACGAGGGCATCCGCCTGATTTTGCAGCCTATGACCCGTGCCGAAGACCTGCGCCGCTGGCTCTTGTCCCACGGCTTCTCCGTCTTGGAGGAGCACCTTATCCGTGACAAGCACCACCTCTATCCCGTGCTGGCGGCCGAGTATACCGCCGCCCCCATCTGCGAGGACGAGGTGGCTATTTACGGCGGCTTTTTCACCGCCGAGGAGGGGAGACCCTACCGCCAAATGATGGCGGAGCACCTGCTCCGTCGTGCCGCAGGCCTCACCCACAGCGGTGACCTCGTTGCCGCCGCTCGGCTTGTCGATTTGAGCGAACTGCTAAAGAGGATGTAAACGATGTCGAAACGGATGGAAAAACTGGCGCTGGCATGCGCCCAATGCGCCCAATCCCTTGATGAGGAACTGGGCGCGATGGACTATCTGGAGAGTGAGAATAAAAAGACCGTGAGTTTCTTTTTGGAATTACGCTTGTCCTGTGTGGAAATCGTGCTGACCAAAAAGAACAGCGTTACGTGCCCTATCGGCACGCTGTTTGCTCGTGTCTATCCTCGAAAAAATCGTCCCCTTTTCTTGCATTTGTACGAGCTGATGGATGAGGACGATTTTCGCTGTTGCTATTTTCCCTATAACCACTCAGTGGAGCAGTTGCAGTTGAGTTTCGCCGTGTTGGCGGACTTGTTGCGCGAATTGCTCCCTCGAGCGGAAGCGATGGCGTTGGATGACGCGCTCTACGAGCCGTGCTTTGCAGAAAAATGCGCCGCCATTGCCGCCTGCGCCGGTGAGGACGTCGCTCCCCTGCGGGAGTATTTGACCGAAGAGGAAATACAGGCGTGGCTCTTTGCGCAATGGGGCGAGTTTTACGAGACTTTTTCTCAGTTGCTGCCTTTTACCCAAAGCGATGCCTACGCCGCCTTTGTGGTAGGCGATATAGACAAGGCGCTGAAAAAGTACCGCCCACAGGCGGAAAAAGGCAAGTTGGAGCCGTATTTTCAGCGCCTGTACGCCTTTCTGCAAACGGAGCAGGCGCGCACCTTTGCGCCGTTGCCCGAGGATTGCGGCGCTGTGTATCTGCAGGGCAGAGAGCAGCAATACGGAGTCAAAGAGGGCGGTCGTCTGTTGGCAGTATGCGGTATTTTGTACGCCGTGCTTTTGCCGCTGTTCTATTTGATTACCGGCGGCATTTACGCCGTGTTTTGCCACGGTGCGGCATATGCCCCTTTCGATTGGGTGTTTGTTGCCATATTGCCGCTTTTGCCTGCCTTGTTCGGTGCGCTGAGTTTGCGCCGCCGTCTGTTTCCTCTCCTGTTCCGTAAGGATGCGGAGCGCTGGATGGCGCAGGATGAGCTGGAGAATTCCACTGTAACGAATACGGTGTGCCACATGTTGTTTGGCTTGACGGCGGCAGTGTGTCTTTTTTTCGCCGTGGTGTTTACATTGGCCGCCCCTCGCTTTTACACCGACCGTATGGTGTGGGATGACGCCGCCAAGTTTCCGCTGCTCAACCCCGTCACCTATGCCTACGAGGACGTGGAGCAGGTGTATTACATCGAGGGCCGCATAAACGACTTCGGCGATTTGGTGGAGCGTGGCTCTTACGTGTTGGTATTTACCGACGGCGCCGCCATTGATATGGACGCTTCCATCTCGGCCAAGGAGACCGAAGAGCACGTGTTGCCGTTGCTCGACCCTTACATAAACGAAATTATCACCTATCCCACTGATGTGGCTTTGGCCGAACAATACGGAAAGTCGGTGGACGACTTTTTTGGATACGATGAATAAGGAGTGCTGACAATGATTAAAGAGTTGAAAATCTGGGAGAATGACATCCCTCTCTACGACGAAAACATCCCCTTTGAGAATAAGATGACCGCCTACCTCCACGAGGATGGCGAGGTACACCCCGCTATGATCGTCTACCCCGGAGGCGGCTATTGCATCCACGGCGAGTGGGAGTGCGACCCTGTGGCGCAGTTCTACTACGATAACGGCTTTAACGCCTTCATCGTCTACTACCGTGTCCGCCCCTATGCCCATCCTGCCCCCATGCTGGACGCCCAGATGGCGGTCAAGTCCGTCCGTGTCCACGCTGAGGAGTGGGGTATCGACCCCAACCGCGTATTTGGTGTCGGCTTCTCCGCAGGCGGTCACCTTTGCGGCTGTGTGGCGGTGTTTGACGACATCGTAAATCAGTACCTGCCCACCGCCCCTGCCACCGATTCCCGCCTGACAGGCGCGATTCTGGGCTATCCCGTCACCTGCGCCGACCCCGACGCCGGCCATCAGGATTCGTTTCGGCATATTCTGGGCGAAGATGCCTCCCAAGAGGTGTTGGACACCCTCTCCTTGGAGAAGCATATCAGCGACAAAACCGCCCCCATCTTTATGTGGCACACCATCCCCGATACGCTGGTGCCCTTTGAGCACTCCATCCGCCTGACTAAGGCCATGGCCGCCGCCGGCCGCTATGCGGAGTTGCACCTGTTCCCCGAGGGTGAGCACGGCAACGCTATGGCAGGTTGGCTTCCCGGCGCCTGCCAGTGGGGCAACCTCTCCCTGGATTTTATGAAGCGTGTGAAATAAAACGAAAAGCCCGAGCTTACTGCTCGGGCTTTCCTTTTAGCTGCTTATTCGCCGCATCCACGCAGGCTTGACTGCTGCCCTCGTATCCAATGGTGGGGAAGGCATTGTCCGTATCCGTGGTGTCCTGCACCTCGTAGGTGCCGTATTTGTTCACCTGATCCCACACGTCCACCGGCTCGCCGAGGACGGGATTGACCGCCATTTCCTTATTCGGATAGGGAAGAGGCCGCTTTTTGTCGCTCATGCTATCACCTCACACCTATTGTGTGTGGGAACGCAAAAAATATACGGCGTGTGGTATACCACACGCCGTATCGGTTATTCTTCTTCGCCCTGCACCATATGATAGGAGAGGGTCATCAGGCTGTCACCCATATGTACGTTCTCCACAATGACGTTGGGATAGTCGTTGAGAATGTCGTAGTGGGAGAAGTTCCAAAATCCCTTGACACCGCAGGCCACCAACACCTCTACCAGTCGGGGAGCCGCCTCTTTGGGGATGCACAGCACCGCCATCTCGGGCTTTTCCTTGCGGCAGAATGCCTCGATCTCGTCGGTGGAGCGGATGGTCATATCCGCACGGGTGTCACCCACCAGCTCGGGGTTGTCGTCAAACAGGCCGATGAGGTTAAAACCACGGGATTTGAAATCGATGTGGTTGCCCACGGCAGTGCCGAGGTTGCCCACGCCCAGCAGGATGGTCTTGGTCAGGCGATCCATGCCGAGAATGTGACCGATTTCGTCATAGAGCTGGTCTACCAGATAGCCGTAGCCCTGTTGACCGAAACCGCCGAAGCAGTTAAGATCTTGACGAATCTGGGATGCGGTCAGACGCATACGCTGCGCCAATTCCCGAGAAGAAATACGGGTGATACCTTTCTCTTTCAGATCGTATAAAAAGCGGTAATAACGAGGCAAGCGCTGAATGACACGCAGGGAAATCGCAGAATCCTTCGCCATTGGAAGCACCTCACAATCATTGAACGTTAACACATCTATTATGAGGGATTGATAGAAAAATGTCAAGACTTTCGTTGATTTTTTAACAAGAAAAGGATGGAAAAGCATTGACACCGAGGAAAGTAGGTGCTATAATAACTCCTGTTATATGCGAGGGTGCTGGAATCGGCAGACAGGCACGTTTGAGGTGCGTGTGTCAAATGGCGTGGGGGTTCAAGTCCCCTCCCTCGCACCACGCAAAAAGGGTCACCCAATCGGGTGACCCTTTTTGCGTGGTGCAACGAAATAAATCCCTTGCGGGATTTATGAAATACGCTTCGCGTGTGAAATATGGCTTCGCCATATGAAATGCGCTGCGGCGCGTAAGGGATTTATTTCATTTCACTTGATGCGTCAGCATCAAATTTCACAATGACCGTAGGTCATTATTTCACATTTTGCCGACAGGCAAAATATTTCACCATAAACACACCCGCCGCCATCCGCCCCGATAGCCCGTTGACATCCGTAGACAACCGTGTTA
The DNA here is from genome assembly GCA_045544815.1 of Acutalibacteraceae bacterium. Classification (GTDB taxonomy): domain Bacteria; phylum Bacillota; class Clostridia; order Oscillospirales; family Acutalibacteraceae; genus UBA5905. The sequence continues at coordinate 9,217 of JAZPZT010000037.1, forward strand.
TTATAGGGAAAAACACGGTTAATAAGATTGGGGAGAACGCCAATGGGGTGCGTGTTGGAATTATTGTTTGAGATTACCGTCGAGGGTATGCTTGAGTTGATTGGACATATCTATATCAAACTGATGCAGTGGATCGTTCCAAACAAAACAGTTTCAGACAAGACGAAAAAATACCTAAAGAAGGTGGTAACAACGGTTGCCGCCCTTTTAGCCATCGTATTGATTATCGGGCTTATATTCCTTGTGCAAGAAGACGCCCTATTGAAAACCATAGGGCAATATATGACCTATATTCCGCTGTCTATCATCGTGCTGCAGGTCCTCTTGGGGATTGTGTTGAAAGTGATTGATTTTTGTAAGAAGTAACGCTCGTTTTGTTTGTCTCGCCACGTTTTGCCTTGCATAAAATCATCATAACCAATCCAAGCCGCCGTTTTGAAACGGCGGCTTTCTCTATTTCGTTCTTGACAAAACGTATACTTCGTGTTACGATGTATTATGCAAGGGGAGGTATGCCTATGGATATGCAACTCAAGCGTGGTCTGCTGGACGTGTGCGTGCTGGCGGCCATCAAGAGCGAGGATTCCTACGGATACAAGATCATCAAGGACTTAAAGCCCTATATCGTCCTATCCGAGTCCACGCTGTACACCATACTTAAGCGGCTGGAGAGTGCCGCCATGCTCACCGTTCGCACCGCTGAGCACGACGGCCGCCTGCGGAAATACTACCGTATCACCGCCGCAGGTTTGCACCGTATCGAAGAGTTTAAGAGCGAGTGGGCAGAGATAATGTCCATTTATCAATTTGTCACGAAGGAGGATGAGCCGCATGTCTAAACTGGAGTTTCTCGCCGCCTTGCGCGCGGCGCTATCCGGCCTGCCGCAAGAGGACGTGGAGGAGCGTGTTGCCTTTTACGCCGAGATGATCGACGACCGTATGGAAGAGAGCCTTTCCGAGCAAGAGGCGGTGGCCGCCATCGGCTCGGTGGAGGAGATTGCCGCACAAATCGTGGCGGATACGCCCTTGACCCGCTTGGTCAGCGTGAAAATCAAACCCAATCGTCGGCTGTCGGCCTGGGAGATTGTGCTTCTGGTTTTAGGCTCGCCCCTTTGGCTTTCCTTACTGATTGCCGTCTTTGCCGTGGCGCTGTCGCTGTACGTGGTGCTGTGGTCGGTGGTGGTGTCCCTGTGGTCGGTGTTTGTGGCCTTGGCCGCCTCCGCAGTCGGCGTTTTGGCGGGCGGCGTGGTGTTCCTCTGCTGTGGTCACATCTTCTCGGGTCTGGCCTGTATCGCCGCTTCGCTGGTTTGCGCCGGTCTGTCCATTTTTGCCCTTGTCGGCTGTAAGGCGATAACGAAAGGCGCCGCTTTGCTCACCAAGCAGAGTTTTATCGCTATCAAAAAGGCTTGTCTGCGAAAGGAGGCGGCAGAATGAAAAAGGCTACCAAAGGCTGGCTGATTGCCGCCGTTTCCCTCGTGTTGGTCGGTGCTGTTTTGTTTGTCTGCGTGATGATCGCTCTGGATTGGGATTTTAACCGACTGTCCACCCGTCAGTACGAAACGGCTACTCACGCAATCACCGAAGATTTTACCCATATCTCGGTCACCGCTGACACCGCCGATATCCAATTCACACCTTCCGAGGACGATAGCGTTTCGGTGGTCTGCTACGAGGACGTTGATTTCAAACATACCGTTGCCGTAGAGGATGACACCCTTGTCATTCGTCCGACGCAATCCCGAAAGTGGTATCAGCACATCGGGATTGGCTTCGACTCGCCCTCCATCACTGTTTACCTGCCGGAGGGCGCCTACGGCGATTTGACCGTTCGTGCGTCAACAGCATCGGTGGAGATTGGTATCTACTTTACGTTTGACAATATGGATGTGCAGGTCAGCACCGGTGACGTGACCAATTTTGCATCGGTAGTGGGCTCTGCTAAGATTCGTACCACTACGGGCCATATTTACGCCAAATCTTTCAGCACCGGCTTGTTGGATCTCTCCGTCTCCACGGGTGACATTCAGATGAAGAATATCAATACGGGCGCGTTGCATATCCAGGTAACCACCGGCAAAACGGCGGCGTATCGCGTCAGATGCAGTCATCTCACGTCGGATGGTTCTACCGGTGATCTTTTCTTGCGGGATGTGGTTGCAAAGGACTCCTTCACCATCACCCGCTCTACGGGCGATGTCACTATGGAAGAGTGCGACGCCGGCTCGATGAAGATTACCACCGATACGGGTGACGTGCTGGGCACGCTCCTCACACCCAAGGTGTTTGCGGCCCACACGGATACGGGCAATGTGACCTTGCCGCACATACGTCCCGAAGGCGGTCCGTGCGAAATCACCACCGATACCGGCAATATCTATATCACTCTAATCGAGGACTGATCTCAAAGCCGCCGTTGCAAAACGGCCTCTTTTCCTTTACATTTCCACGGCGGTATGTTATACTCATCGCAAAGAGGTGTTTGCAATGACTCATACGCTCAATCTTCATCCGCAGCCGTTCGCTCTAATTGCAGACGGTCGTAAAACCATCGAATTGCGTCTGTACGACGAAAAACGCAGCCAAATCCAAGTAGGGGACACGCTGGTGTTCACCCATTCGAACGATTCTACCCAAACCCTCACCGCCAAGGTGACGGCGCTTCATCGTTTCACCGATTTTGCGGCGTTGTACGCCGCCCTGCCGCTGGATAAGTGCGGTTATTTACCCGAAGAACTGCCCACGGCCTCTCCCGAGGATATGAATCTCTACTATTCTGCCGAAAAGCAGGCGCTTTACGGCGTGGTAGGCATCGAAATCGCCCTGATAGAGGAGGAAAACCGATGAAACGAATTGTAATATTCGCACTGTCCTTGACTGTCTTGCTGTCCGCCTTTTCCGCCTTCTCTGCTTTGCCTGTTGCGGCAGAGCAGATCGTGGCCACCGAGGAGGACGTCATCCTGTTGGCAGGCTCGGATTTTCAGGTGAGCAACAACGACACCGGTCGTGTGGAAAATCTGCTGGAGATTCTCTCTTTGCACGGATTGACCCGTGCGGACGGCGCTTTTTTGGTGGGCGATTACACACCCGATTCCCGTGAGAGCAACACCAGTTCCGAGGGCATCGCCGCCTTAAAAGAGGTGTTTCGCCCCGTTGTGGGGGAGAATATGCTCTTCACCCAAGGCAACCACGACCACAAGGATACCGTCGGTCTCGCCAAGGACGGTAATAACGACCCTGCTTCGGGCAAATACGGCGTTTTCGTCATCAATGAAAATCAGCGTATGGAGTTTAATTACACTTACACTTACGACACCACCAAGCAGGCGGCAGACGATTTGAAAGCCTATCTGGATGACAAGGCCGCCCAAGGTTTTACCAAGCCCATTTTCGTGCTCAATCATATCGGCCTGCATTGGGGCAACCGCACCATCGAGCAGGGCGTGGGCGCCCACGCCGAATTGCTGGTGAAGGTGCTCAACGAGGCAGGTGCCAAGGGCCTCAATATCATCTACTTGTACGGTCACAATCACGGGAGCGGCTATGACGATTTCTTAGGCAACGCCGCTGTGTATCTCAAGAAGGGCGACCAAATGGAGGTGTGTGTCAGTGAGCCGGAGACGGCGCAGAAGCTCCAACACACCACCTACACCCTCAATTTCACCTATATGAATGCCGGTTACATCGGCTACGTCAATTCGCCCGACTCCGCCGTGGATTGCGCACTGACGATGAGCGTGTTTCTTGTTCGCGACAACGAGGTCATTATCACCCGCTACGATGAAGAAATCAACTTTATTAAGAACAAGGTTGGTATCCACGACCTGAAATCTCCCGGCAAATGGATTGAAAAGTACAGCAAAGAGGGCTATCACGCCACTCCCAACACCACACGCTATGCCTCCTCTCGCAAGGTGACGGCCACCGATGACGTGGCGGTAGAGTCGCCTCGTTACAGTCCGTTAGAGGATGAGCCGGAGGATACCACCGCAGCACCAACCACCACTACCGCTACAAAACAGCCGGCACCCACCGATACGACCACCGTAGCGGAGGTGCCCACGACCACCGTCTCTGTCGCACCGTCTACGGATACCACCACAGAGATTACCGCCACCTCGCAGACGGTCATTGAGCACGACTGTGTTATGCCGGAGAAGGATGGGGCAGAGGACGCCACTACGGTTTCCAGTAAGAAGCCTTTCCCGCTGATCCCCGTGCTGGGCATTGGCGGCGGCGTGATTCTCGTGGTCGGCGCCATCGTGATTTGGATTTTGCTTAAGCGCAAGAAATAACGCCAAAACGCCTCTGTGACAGCAGAGGCGTTTTTCATACTTGCCAAGCGGACAAGTTTTTGTTATAATATGTGGGATACGTATCCCAAGGAGGGAAGAGAAATGAAATTATCCGTGGTCATCCCTTGTTTTAATGAGGAGTTGAACGTAGGTCCTTTGCAGGAAGCCTGCGTCAAAGCCTTTGAGGGCAAGGTGGAATCCTACGAGCTCATCTTTGTCAATGACGGCAGCCGTGACGGCACCTGGAATGCACTGAAGGCGCTCTACCAGCGGCATCTCTGCCCTGTAAAGCTCGTCAACTTGTCACGCAATTTTGGCAAAGAATCGGCTATGTACGCCGGCCTGCAGAAGGCCTGCGGCGACTACGTTACCCTGCTGGACGCCGACCTGCAACAGAGCCCCGATATCGTGATGGATATGGTGGAGTTTTTGGACTTGAATCCCGATTTCGACTCGGTGGCGGCCTATCAGGAGACCCGCAGCGAGGGCAAATTCACCTCTTGGTGCAAGAAAACCTTCTACCGCCTGATGGATAAAATCTGCGACGTCAATCTTCACGAGAATGCCAGCGATTTCCGCACC